>NZ_JBUZJI010000006.1:8876-96485 GCF_055282735.1 Nocardioides sp. B129/18
GGGCATCGGCTCGGCCCGCGGCGAGGGTCTCGGCGAGCGCGCGGATGACCGCGTGCTTGTCGGCGCCGAGATCGGCGTCGAGCCGGACCAGCGCGGGCGTGATCAGGTCGGTGGTGGTCGGTTCGGACACGGTCACCCTCCCAGGGTGGTGGACAGGCTGCTGAGGGTGACCAGCTCCGGGCGGACCTGGGTCGGCAGCGGGATGGTGGTGCCGGGCAACCCGGCTGCCGCACTGCCGTAGGCCACGGCGAGTGCGAGTCGGTGGGACGGCGAGCGCTGCTGCAGGTCGCCGAGGAGATAGCCGAAGAGGCTGGAGTCGCCCGCGCCGACGGTGCTGACGACCGTGGTGGGCGGGGGAGCGGCGTGCCAGGCGCCGGTGCGGTCGACCAGCACGGCGCCGTGGGCGCCGAGCGTGGCCAGCACGGCGCCGACGCCGGCGTCGATGAGGGTGCCGGCGGCCTTGGCCGCGGCGGCGGGGTCGCGCTCGAGCTCCTCGGCGTCGCCGCCGGTGAAGGAGGCGAGCTCCTCGGCGTTGGGCTTCATCAGCGCCGGGGCGGCGCGGTCGAGGCCGGCGACGAGCGCGGCCAGCGGGGCGTCGCTGGTGTCGACGGCCACGTGGGCCGGGGACGCGACGAGGTCGGCGACGAGATCGGCGTACCAGGACGCCGGGGCGCCGGGCGGCAGGGAGCCGGCGAGGACGACCCATGACGCGCGGCCCGCGCGGCGGCGGACGGCGTCGGCGAGGGCGTCGAGGAGCGCGGGCGTGGCCTGCGCGCCGGGGCTGTTGAGCTTGGTGGTGGTGCCGTCGGGCTCGGTGATGGTGAGGTTCACCCGCGGCGAGGCGTCGGTGGGCACGGGGCGGCAGTCGACGCCGGCGGCGAGCAGCTCGAGCACGAAGGGGTCTTCGGCGGGCGCCGGGACGACGGCCTCCGACGGCACGCCCGCAGCCACGCAGGCCCGGGAGATGTTGACGCCCTTGCCACCGGCCTGGGAGATGACGGAGGCGACCCGGTGCACGGCGCCGCGGGTGAGCGCGGCGTCGAGGGCGACGGTGCGGTCGTGGCTGGGGTTGGCGGTGAGGGTGAGGATCATGCGGTCAGGACCTCGATCCCGGCCGCCTCCAGGGCGGCTCGCTCGGTGGTGGGCAGTCCGGAGTCGGTGACGAGGACGTCGACGGCGTCCAGCGGCGCGAAGCTGACCAGGGTGTCCTGGCCGACCTTGCTGGCATCGCAGGCGACGACGACCTGGCGGCCGGCGCCGACGAGCGCGCGCTTGGTGGCGGCCTCCTCGACGTCGGGGGTGGACAGGCCGTGCTCGGTGCTCAGGCCGTTGGTGCCGACGAAGACGACGTCGGCGCGCAGGCGGCTCAGCGCCTCGACGGTCTCCGCGCCGACGGCCGCGCCCGTGGTGGGGCGCACGCGGCCGGGCAGCAGGTGCAGGTCGACCTGGGGGAGCGCGGCCAGACGGGCCAGCAGCGGCACCGAGTGCGTGAACACGGTGAGCCGCACGTCGCGGGGCCAGGCGGCGACCAGGCGCGCGGTGGTGGAGCCGGCGTCCATGACGACGGTGGAGCCCGGCGGCGGCAGGAGGGTGAGGGCCGCATGCGCGATGCGGTCCTTCTCCTCCACGCGGGCGCCGTCACGCTCGACCAGGCCGGACTCCAGCGAGCTCAGCGCGTGCGGCGGGACCACCCCGCCGTGCACGCGGCGCACCAGCCCGAGCCGCTCCAGGGACGACAGGTCGCGGCGCACCGTCTCGGTGGTGACGTCGTAGGTGGTCGCGAGCTCGACGACCGACAGGCGGCCGCGCTCGGCGACCAGCGCTGCGATCGCCTGCTGGCGCTCCTCGGCGTACATGCTGTGGCTCCCCTCACATCTGTGTTTGTGTTGTTTTATGCCCGAACACCTTTGACTGTCAAGAGTGCGCGTGGATATCGTGTGAGCATGGTCACCAGCGCTTCCGGTCTCGCCGACCGCCTCAGCGGCACGCCCGTCGTCCCCGGGCTGGGCCTCGGCCCCGTCCTGCCCGTGCGCACCGAGATCGACCCCGGCGCGATCGCCGCCTTCGCCACGACCGCGCTGGAGGAGGAGTCCGCGCTCGCGGCCTACGACGCCGCCGTCGTCGACGTCGCCGCCGGCTACGAGGCCCGCGCCGCCGCCGGCCATGGCGCCGCCGCCGAGGTGCTCACCGCCAGCGCCGGCCTGGCCCGCGACAAGGGGCTGCGCTCCGCGGTGCGCAAGAACCTGCGCACCGGCGCCGGGCTGCTCGACGCCGTGCACGCCGCGGTCGCGCAGTTCGTCGACCTGTTCACGCAGATGGGCGGCCTCATGGCCGAGCGCGCCACCGACCTGCGCGACATCGAGCGTCGCCTCGTCGCGCGGCTGGTCGGCGTCCCCGAGCCCGGCGTCCCGACGCCGGCGCAGCCGTCGGTCCTCGTGGCCGAGGACCTCGCTCCCGCCGACACCGCCGGGCTCGACCCGCGCCTGGTCGTCGCCCTCGTCACCGAGCGCGGCGGGCCCACCAGCCACACCGCGATCATCGCCCGGCAGCTCGGCATCCCCTGTGTGGTCGGCACCGCCGGAGCGCTCGGGCTCGACGCCGGCCGCACCGTGCTCGTCGACGGCGCCGCCGGCCTGGTCGAGACCATCGGCGAGGGCGAGGCCGAGCGTGAGGCCGCCGCCGCGCGCGTCAAGGCCGACCGTCGCGAGCGGGAGGCCGTCGCCGGCTGGGCCGGCCCCGGGCGCACCGCCGACGGCACGGCCGTGAAGCTGCTCGCCAACGTCGCCGACGGCGAGTCCGCCGCGCGGGCGGCCGACGGACCCGTCGAGGGCGTGGGCCTGTTCCGCACCGAGCTGTGCTTCCTCTCCCGCGCCGACGAGCCGAGCGCCGAGGAGCAGGCCGACATCTACGCCGCGGTGCTCGAGCCGTTCGGCGAGCGCTACGTCGTCGTGCGCACCCTCGACGCCGGCTCCGACAAGCCGGTCGCCTTCGCCACGCACGAGGGCGAGGAGAACCCCGCCCTCGGCGTCCGCGGCCTGCGGCTCTCCTTCGACAACCCCGGCCTGCTCGGGCGTCAGCTCGACGGCATCGCCGAGGCCGCCCGCCGCACCGGCACCGAGGCGTGGGTGATGGCGCCGATGGTGGCCACCGTCGCCGAGGCCGCCGACTTCGCCGCCCGGGTTCGCGAGCGCGGCCTGCGGGCCGGCGTCATGGTCGAGGTGCCCTCCGCGGCGCTGCTGGCCCACCGGATGCTCGAGGTCGTCGACTTCCTCTCCATCGGCACCAACGACCTCACCCAGTACACGATGGCCGCCGACCGGATGGCCACCGACCTCGCCCACCTCACCGACCCCTGGCAGCCGGCCGTCCTGCAGCTGATCGCGATCACCGCGCACGCCGGCGTCGAGGCGGGCAAGCCGGTGGGCGTCTGCGGCGAGGCCGCCGCCGACCCGCTGCTGGCCTGCGTGCTCGTCGGCCTCGGGATCACCTCGCTCTCGATGGCCGCGGCCGCCGTGCGCCCCGTCGGCGCCCGGCTCGCCCAGGTCACCCACGCCCAGTGCGAGGAGGCCGCCGAGGCAGCCCTCGCCGCCGCCGACCCCGCCGCCGCGCGCGACGCCGTCCGGGCGATCCTCGCCGCCGCCAGCCCGATGTGACGCGGGGTTCGCCCCTCCGAGGGGCGAACCCCGCGTTGCATGCTGCGGGTCGCGTGCCCGGGGCCCGGGTCAGCCGACGGCGACGACCTCGACCGGCAGGCCGGTCAGGGCGGCGTTGCCGGAGAGCGGGTCGACGAGGGCGGGGTCGGTGAGGTCGTTCACCGACACCCCGGGGACGCCGCTGGCGTGCCGCAGGCGGGTGCCGGGGAGGCCGTGGCCGAAGCCGTGCGGCAGGGAGACGACGCCGCGCATGAGGCCGTCGTCGGCGCTCACCTCGACCTCCACCGCGCCCACGCGCGAGGTGATCCGCACGAGCCCGCCGTCGTCGAGGCCGCGCTCGGCGAGGTCGTCGGGGTGCATGAGCAGGTGGTGGCGGGCCCGGCCGCGGGTGAGCCGCTCGGTGTTGTGCATCCAGGAGTTGCAGTCGCGCAGGTGACGGCGGCCGATGAGCACGAGGCCGTCGGGCGACGCGTCCTCCAGGCTCGCGCGCAGCCGAGGCAGGTCGACGACGAGGGCCTCGGGGGTGAGGTCGATGCGCTTCGACGGCGTCTGCAGCCGCTCGGGCAGGGTCGGCCGCAGCGGGCCGAGGTCGACGCCCTCGGGGTGCTCGAGGAGCTCCTCCATCGACGTCCGCCCGCCGCCGGCGAGCAGCAGGGCGACGAGGTCGCGCGGGTCGGCGTCGAGCGTGCCGGCCATCGAGGCCGACAGCGGCGTGCCGAGCCGGTCGGCGAGCCGGTGCGCCAGGGCGGCGGCGATCTGCCAGTCGTGACGCTGGTCGTCGTCGGGCTCGAAGACCGCCGGGGTCCAGCGGGCGGTGTTGCGCACCGCGAACCCATGGAAGACCAGGTCGTAGTGGTCCCGCTCGAGCAGCGTGGTCGGCGGCAGGATGACGTCGGCGTGGCGGGTGGTCTCGTTGAGGTAGATGTCGATCGAGACCATGAAGTCGAGCCCGTCGAGGGCCTCGGCCAGCCGATCGCCCGACGGCGTCGAGAGCACCGGGTTGCCGGCCACCGTGACCATCGCCTGGATCTGACCCTCGCCTGGCGTGGTGATCTCCTCGAGCATCGTCACCGAGGGCAGCTCGCCGCCCTGCTCGGGCAGATCGCGCACCCGGCTGCGCCAGCGGCCGTGGGAGCCGGGGCCCACGACCCGCATGCCGACGGTGTCGGCCGCGGGCTCGGGGAGCATCGCCCCGCCCGGGGCGTCGGCGTGGCCCGAGAGCAGGTTGAGGCAAGCGATGGCCCACTGGCACAGGGTGCCGAAGGCGTGCGTGGAGACCCCGATGCGGCCGTAGACGACGCCCGAGGGCGCCGCGACCAGCTCGCGGGCGAGCCGGCGGATGGTCTCGGCGTCGACGCCGCAGACCGCAGCGGCGGCCTCGGGGGTGAAGGGCGCGACGAGCTCGGCGAGGCGGTCGAGGCCGTCGACGTACGCGGCGGGCCGGGCCAGGTCCTCGGCGAGCAGCACCTGGATCATCGCCACCAGCAGGGCGGCGTCGGTGCCGGGGCGCACGAAGTGGTGCTCGTCGGCGACCCTCGCGGTCTCGGTGCGGCGCGGGTCGAGGACGATCATCCGTCCGCCGCGCGCCCTCAGGTCGCGCACCCGCTGGGGGAAGTCCGGGACGGTCATCAGCGAGCCGTTGGAGGCCATCGGGTTCGCGCCGACGACGAGGAACCAGTCGGTGCGGTCGAGGTCGGGCACCGGGATGAGGAGCTGGTGGCCGTACAGCTCGCGCGCGACGACCTGATGAGGCATCTGGTCGACCGTCGAGGCGCTGAAGCGGTTGTGGGTGCGCAGCGCGCGCACCAGGCCCGGCCCGTGCGTGCTGAAGCCGAGCGAGTGTGCGTTCGGGTTGCCGAGGTAGACGCCCACGGCGTCGTCCCCCGCTCGCGCAGGGTCGCGGCGAGTCGGTCGGCGACGAGGTCGAGGGCCTCGTCCCAGTCCATCTCCTCCCAGCGGGCCTCGGCGCCGCGGCCGATGCGCCGCACCGGGCGACGCAGCCGGTCGGGGTCGGCGTGGACGTCGCCGAGCGAGACGCCCTTGGGGCAGATGTGCCCGCGCGAGAGCGGATCGTCGGGGTTGCCCCGCACGCCCGTGACGCGCTGGGCGTCGGTGTCGATGGTCAGCACGAGGCCGCAGATGGCCTCGCACAGGTTGCAGACGCCGAGGCGCTCGTGAGTGGCCACGCTCACACCGTAGTCCGCCGGGCCGGTCGGGCGCGGGCAGGCCCGAGCCGCGTTTTGGCCGCGCCCCGGACCGACCGATAGCCTGCTGCGGTTGCCGTCAGAACGGCCGCGGAGCGAGAGAGCCCCGGGGAGAAGCCCCGGAGCACCGCGCAACGAGTCGAGAGGAGCCCGCACATGTCGATCGGAACCGACGCGGAGACCAAGAAGAGGATCATCGCCGAGTACGCCACGACCGAGGGCGACACCGGCTCGCCGGAGGTGCAGATCGCGCTGCTCAGCCACCGCATCGCCCACCTCACCGAGCACCTCAAGCAGCACAAGCACGACCACCACAGCCGTCGTGGTCTGCTGCTGCTCGTCGGCCAGCGCCGTCGTCTCCTCAACTACCTGAACAAGACCGAGATCGAGCGCTACCGCTCGATCGTCGAGCGTCTCGGCCTGCGCCGCTGACCTCTCCGTCATCAGGTGCGGAGCGGCAGCCGCTCCGCGTCTTTTCCCGGGGTCCGCACTACGATGGCCCCGACCACAACTGAACAGCACATCCACCAGGAGCGACCCGCCCGTACAGGCCCGGTCCTCGGTAGTGGCCTCCAGGCCGGCATCGGCCGCGCTGTGGGCCTCGATCGAAGACCGGCCATCCAGCGTCGGACTCCATGCGCGAGCCCGCCGCCTCCCGCCGCCCGAGCGATCTCGGTCGGCGCACGTCGTCCGGGCGCGGTCCGCTCCGCGAACAGCAAGGACATCCCTTGACCGACTCCACCGAGCCCGTCATCTCCGCTGTCGAGACCGTCCTCGACAACGGGAAGTTCGGCACCCGCACCATCAAGTTCGAGACCGGCCTCCTGGCCCGCCAGGCCGCCGGCGCCGTCACGGCCTACCTCGACGACGACACGATGCTGCTCTCGGCCACCACGGCCGGCAAGCAGCCGAAGGACCACTTCGACTTCTTCCCGCTCACCATCGACGTCGAGGAGCGGATGTACGCCGCGGGCCGCATCCCCGGCTCGTTCTTCCGCTCCGAGGGTCGCCCGGGCGAGGACGCCATCCTCGCCTGCCGCCTCATCGACCGCCCGCTGCGCCCGACCTTCAAGAAGGGCCTGCGCAACGAGGTCCAGGTCGTCATCACGGTGATGGCGCTCAACCCCGACGCCCCCTACGACGTGCTCGCCATCAACGCGGCGTCCATGTCGACCCAGCTCTCCGGCCTGCCGTTCTCCGGCCCCGTCGGCGGCGTCCGCGTGGCGCTGATCGAGGGTCAGTGGGTGGCGTTCCCGACCCACAGCCAGCTCGAGAAGGCCGTCTTCGACATGGTCGTCGCCGGTCGCGTCACCGACACCGGCGACGTCGCGATCATGATGGTCGAGGCCGAGGCCACCGAGGAGACCATCGAGCTGATCCGCGGCGGCGCCACCGCGCCCACCGAGGAGGTCGTCGCCGGCGGTCTCGACGCCGCGAAGCCCTTCATCAAGCAGCTGGTCCAGGCCCAGAGCGAGCTCGCCGCCGTCGCCGCGAAGCCCGTCCAGGACTTCCCGATCTTCCTCGACTACGAGGACGACGTGTTCGCCGCCGTCGAGGCGGCCGTCAAGGCCGACCTCACCGCCGCGATGACCATCGCCGACAAGCAGGACCGCGAGGCCCGCACCGACGAGCTCAAGGCCTCGCTGCTCGAGAGCCTCGGCGCTCAGTTCGAGGGTCGCGAGAAGGAGATCGGCGCGGCGTTCCGCTCGGTCAACAAGCAGGTCGTGCGCGAGCGCGTCCTGCGCGACAAGGTGCGCATCGACGGCCGTGGCCTGGCCGACATCCGTCCGCTGCACGCCGAGGTCGACGTGATCCCGCGCGTCCACGGCTCCGCGCTGTTCGAGCGTGGTGAGACCCAGATCCTGGGCGTCACCACCCTCGACATGCTCAAGATGGAGCAGCAGATCGACACCCTGTCGCCGGAGACCCACCGGCGCTACATGCACAAGTACATCTTCCCGCCGTTCTCCACCGGCGAGACCGGTCGCGTCGGCTCGCCGAAGCGCCGCGAGGTCGGCCACGGCGCGCTCGCGCGTCGCGCCCTCCTGCCCGTGCTGCCCGACCGCGAGGAGTTCCCCTACGCGATCCGTCAGCTCTCCGAGGCCATGGGCTCCAACGGCTCCACCTCGATGGGCTCGGTCTGCGCCTCGACCCTCTCGCTGCTCCAGGCCGGCGTCCCGCTGAAGGCGCCCGTCGCCGGCATCGCGATGGGCCTGATCTCCGGTGAGATCGACGGCGAGACCCAGTACGTCGCCCTCACCGACATCCTCGGTGCCGAGGACGCCTTCGGCGACATGGACTTCAAGGTCGCCGGCACCCGCGAGTTCGTCACGGCCCTGCAGCTCGACACCAAGCTCGACGGCATCCCCGCCGAGGTCCTGGCCGCCGCGCTGACCCAGGCCCGCGACGCCCGCCTGGCGATCCTCGACGTCATGAACGAGGCCATCGAGGCCCCGGCCGAGATGTCCTCCACCGCGCCGCGGATCATCACCGTGAAGGTCCCCGTCGACAAGATCGGCGAGGTCATCGGCCCGAAGGGCAAGGTGATCAACCAGATCCAGGACGACACCGGCGCCTCGATCTCCATCGAGGACGACGGCACCGTCTACATCGGCGCCACCAACGGCGAGGCAGCCGAGGCCGCGCGCAGCGCGGTCAACGCCATCGCCAACCCGACGATGCCCGAGGTCGGCGAGCGCTACCTCGGCACCGTCGTGAAGACCACCAACTTCGGTGCCTTCGTGTCCCTGCTCCCGGGCAAGGACGGCCTGCTGCACATCACCAAGCTGCGGGCGCTCAACGACGGCAAGCGCGTGGAGTCGGTGGAGGACGTCGTCTCGGTGGGTCAGAAGATCCAGGTCGAGATCGCCGAGGTCGACGACCGCGGCAAGCTCTCCCTCGCCCCCGTGGTCGAGGGCGGCGACGACGCCGCGTCGAACGGCGACGAGGCCTGAGGCCCGTCCCCGTGCCGCATCAGCACCAGCAGACCCGCCCGGGCCTCCCGGGCGGGTCTGCCGCTTCCCGTCCCGCGTCCGCCGCTGCATCCGGGGCCGGCTCCGCCGCTGGACCCGTGGCCGGCTCCGCCGCCGTGGACCTCCAGATCACCACCGACGCCGCCGGCCAGGTGGTCTCCCGCGTGCGCCGCAGCGTCCTGCCCGGCGGCCTGCGCGTGGTCACCGAGCAGATGGCCGGCGTCCGCTCGGCCAGCATCGGGGTGTGGGTCGGCGTCGGCTCGGCCGACGAGGACTCCACGCTCCACGGCTGCTCGCACTTCCTCGAGCACCTGCTCTTCAAGGGCACCGGCGAGCGCTCGGCCCTCGACATCTCCGTCGAGCTCGACGCCGTCGGCGGGGAGTTCAACGCCTTCACCGCCAAGGAGTACACCTGCTTCCACGCGCGGGTGCTCGACGACGACCTGCCGCTCGCCGTCGACGTCCTCGGCGACATGATCACCTCCAGCACGCTGGAGCCCGACGACGTCGAGGCCGAGCGCGACGTCATCCTCGACGAGATCGCGATGCACGACGACGACCCCGACGACGTCGTCCACAACCTCTTCGCCGAGCAGGCGTGGGGGAGCACCTCCTCGCTGGGCCGCACCATCGCCGGCACCGAGGAGTCCATCGCCGCGCTGACCCGCGACCAGATCGACGCCTTCTACCGCACCCACTACCGCCCGGCGCGGATGGTGGTCGCGGTGGCCGGCAACCTCGAGCACGACGCCGTGGTGGCCCTGGTCGAGAAGGCCTTCGGTCGCGGCGACTGGCTCTCCGGCGACGAGGAGCCGCTCGTGCTGCGCGGCTCGGGCGTCCCGCTGCCGGTGCGCCCGGGCACGATGTCCTCGCTGCGGCCCTTCGAGCAGGTCAACGTCGTGCTGGGCATGGAGGGCATCACCCGCCACGACCCGCGTCGCTTCGCGCTGAGCCTGCTCACCACCGCGCTGGGCGGCGGCACGTCGAGCCGGCTGTTCCAGGAGGTCCGCGAGGTGCGCGGCCTGGCGTACTCGGTCTACTCCTTCGCCTCCCACCACGCCGACTCCGGCCTGGTGGGCGTCGCAGTGGGCTGCCTGCCGGCCAAGCTCGACGACGTCCTGGCCACGGTGCGCCGCGAGCTCGCCGCGGTCGCCGCCGACGGCATCACCGCCGAGGAGCTCCAGCGCGCCCAGGGCCAGCTCAAGGGCAGCCTGGTGCTGGGCCTGGAGGACTCCGGCTCGCGGATGTCGCGGCTGGGCAAGGCCGAGCTGGTCTACGCCGAGCTGCTGAGCATCGAGGAGGTGCTCGCGCGCATCGACGCCGTCACGCTCGAGGAGGTCTCCGCGCTCGCGGCCGAGCTCCTGGTGCGCCCGGAGGTCCTGGCGGTCGTCGGGCCCTGAGCCTGCCGGGCCGCACCGCACCGGCTCGGGCCGGGTCGGGCCGGGTCGGGCCGCCTAGCGGGTCACGAGCACGACGACGCCCGCGCAGGCGGCCGACCACAGCACGCTCACGAGCGTGCCGATGATGAACCGCTCGGCGGCGCCGGTGCGCACGGCGTCCTCGGCCGCGCGCAGCTCGGGGTAGCGGCCCAGGCCCTTGACGGCCAGGACGACGGCCAGGCCCTCGGGCCAGCCGGCCACCAGGCTGGCGAAGACGGCGAGCCGCTCGAGCCCGCCGATCCACGCGCCGCCGCGCAGCACCCGACCGGCCTCGTGGAGGCGGTCGGGCGGCTCGCGACGGTCGATCGCGGCGAAGACGAGGGTGGTCAGCGGACCGCCGCCGGCGACCGCGCAGCCGGCGGCGAGCGCGACCAGCAGGCCGGTGAGCCAGCGCGGCCCGGCGTCGACCTCGGGCGGGAGCGCGACGAGCGCCGCCGTGATCACCAGCAGACCGAGCGCGACCGGCCCGGCGAGGCGAGCCTCGCCACGGCGCCAGGCCAGCAGGCCGGCGGCCAGGCAGCCGGCGAGCGGCAGCAGGGCCAGGGCGGTCCAGGCGGTGGCGCTCACGCGGGCTCCTCAGGAGCGAGGAGGTCGGCGGCCAGCCAGCCGAGCAGCTCGCGCGCGCGGCGGTCCTCGACGATGCCGGCGGCCTGGGCGCGCTGGCTCACCGCCGACTGGCTGATGCCCAGGCGCTCGCCGATCTCGCCGTAGGCCAGGCCCTCGGCGGCGAGGTCGGCGACCTCCCAGCCACGGCTCGTGCGACGACTGAGCACGGCGGCCCACAGCCAGGCGGTGGTCTCGAGCGCGCGCACCGCGGGCGTCTCGCCGACCACTCGCAGCCGCCAGGGGCTCGACTTCGCGGCGGTGACGGCGGTGCGCGCGTGCAGGAAGGCCGGGCCGCGTCCGGCCGGCGCGTCCTGGGGCAGCGGGAGCTCGACCTCGCCGATCCCGACGCCGATGTTCCACTGCTCCGAGCGCAGCAGCAGGGCCAGGACGCCGACCAGCGCGTCGGGGGAGGCCAGCACGCCCTGCACCTCGTCGCCCGCGGTGCGGGCGAAGCGCGCGGCGACGGGCACCGCGGCGAGCGAGGTCAGCAGCGGCGGCACGAGATCGGGACCGGTGCGGCTGCCGCGTTGGTCGAGGGTGAGGACGGCGAGCACCCCTCGACGGTACAGAAGGAAATAACCTGATGCAACGCCGATGAAGGATATTCCCTTATCGGTGGCCGATGACGCCGACGCAGGCCGGCACCTTGCGCTGCACGACCTGCACGCGGAACCCGCCCGCGGCCAGCGAGGCGGAGGTGCGCTCGATCATCTGCGGGACGTCCTCGGCACGGGTGGCCTCGTAGTAGAGGAACACCTTGCCGCCGGGAAGCAGCCGCTCGTGGAGCAGGGCGATCTCGTCGGCGCAGTCGCGCACCCAGAAGAGGTTGACGTTGAAGGCGTAGACCTTCGTCAGCCGCTTCACCGGCACGCGCAGGGTCGCCAGGTCGATCTGACGCACGGTGAGCCGCCCGGCCTCGACGTACTGGGCGCAGCGTCGCTTCGTGCGGTCGACGCCGGACTCCGAGCGGTCGATAGCGAACAGCTTGCCGGTCTCGAGCCGGCTGCAGATGAGCTCTGCGCCCGCGCCCGGACCGCAGCCGATCTCGAGCACGTGGTCGTCGGGCTGGACGTCCATGAGGTCGACGGACCAGCGGATCCGCGCCGGGATCGTCTGCAGCACCATGGGCACCAGCCTGCCAGATCCACACCCGCGCGCGCCCGGCACCATCCCGGCGGGGGGTGAGATCGCCGTGAGATCGCCGTGAGATCGCCGCGGGATCCGCCTCACGGCGCTTGTAGGTTGGGGCCTCGTGAGCAGCCAGTCCGCGTCCTCGTCCTCCTCCGCCGGGCTCCGCGTCGGCGTGCTCGGCGCCCGCGGCAAGGTCGGCGCCGAGATCTGCCGGGCCGTCGAGGCCGCCGTCGACCTCGTGCTGGTGGCCGAGGTCGACGCCGGCGACGATCGCGCGGCGCTGGTCGAGGGCGGCGCGCAGGTCGTCGTCGACTTCACCCACCCCGACGTCGTCATGGACAACCTGGCGTTCTGCATCGAGCACGGCATCCACGCCGTCGTCGGCACCACCGGCTTCGACGACGACCGCCTCGCCACGCTGCGCGAGCAGCTCGCCGACGCGCCCGACACGGGCGTGCTCATCGCCCCGAACTTCTCCATCGGCGCGATCCTCATGATGCGCTTCGCCGCGCAGGCGGCCGCGTTCTACGAGTCCGTCGAGATCGTCGAGCTGCACCACCCCACGAAGGCCGACGCCCCGTCGGGCACCGCGCGCCGCACCGCCGAGCTGATCGCCGCGGCCCGCCGCGAGGCCGGCGCAGCGCCGATGCCCGACGCCACCAGCACCGCGCTCGACGGGGCCCGCGGCGCGGTCGTCGACGGCGTGCCGGTGCACGCCCTGCGCATCCGCGGCCTCGTGGCCCACCAGGAGGTCGTCCTCGGCGGCCCGGGGGAGACCCTCACCATCCGTCACGACTCCCTCGACCGCGCCTCCTTCGCTCCCGGCGTGCTCGTCGGCGTGCGCGGCATCGGCGCGCACCCCGGCCTCACCGTCGGGCTGGAGCACCTGCTCGACCTCGACTGACGCCCGCTGCGGCGCGGCCGGCCGCGGTTCCCGCGATCCGCTGCAGATTCCTGCGGTGCACGAACCTGCGCTTCGTCCGCCGTTCCGCCGCCGTCCTCGCGGCCCCAGTCTCCTCCCACCGGCGTCATCGGGACGTCGCGGAAGGAGACCCCCATGAGGATCGGCATCGGCCTCGCGGCCGCCGCCCTGCTCGGCGCCAGCGCACTCGCGACCGGCCTGTCGACGGCCCAGGCCGTCCCCCCCGGCCCCGACGCCCGCGCCGGCCGTGACGCCGCCCGCGTCCAGGCCCGCGAGGTCCAGGGCGACGACGCCGTCGCCCGGCTCTCGGCCCGCGCCATCACCGCGCTCTCGGCCCACCCGGCCGCCCGCGTCGCCACCGGCCAGGCGCTGCGCGCCGAGGGTCGGGCCCTGCGCGACGCGGACGGCACCACGCACGTCCGCCTGGCCCGCACCTACCGCGGCCTGCCGGTCCTCGGCGGCGACGTCGTCGTCCACCAGGCCCCCGACGGCACCTACCGCGGCGCCAGCCAGACCCTGCGCAGCGCGCTCGCGCTGTCGGTCTCCCCGCGGGTCGGCGCGACCACGGCCCGCACCCGCACCCTCGCCCCGGCCCGCGCCACCGCCGACCTGCGCGGCCGCACGGTCACAGGCTCGCCGCGCCTGGTCGTCGACGCGGTCGGTCACGCGCCCCGCCTGGCCTGGCAGGTCGTCACGGGCGGCCGCGCCGCCGACGGCACGCCCAGCCGGCTCTCCACCTACGTCGACGCCCGCACGGGGACGGTCCTGCGCCGCGAGGAGGCCATCCAGACCGCCGACGGCAGCGGCCAGTCGCTCTACAGCGGCACCGTCCCGCTGCAGGTCACGCCCGCCAACGGCGCCTTCCAGCTCAAGGACGCCACCCGCGGCGGCACGTACACCACCGACATGAACGGCGGCACCGACTCCCAGCTGTGCGGCGTGCTCGGGGTGGGCTGCAAGACCGGCACGATCTTCACCAGACCGACGACGTCCTTCGGCTCGGGCACCACCGCGAACCGCGCCTCGGCCGGCGTCGACGCCCAGTACGGCACCAACGAGACCTGGGACTACTACACCCAGGTCCACGGCCGTGCCGGCATCTTCGGCGACGGGCGCGGCTCCTACAACCGCGTCCACTACGGCTCGGGCTACGTCAACGCCTTCTGGGACGGCTCGAAGATGACCTACGGCGACGGTGACGGCACCTCCTACGGTCCGCTGGTCTCCCTCGACGTCGCGGGCCACGAGATGTCGCACGGCGTCACCGAGAACACCGCCGGCCTGACCTACAGCGGCGAGTCCGGCGGCCTCAACGAGGCCACCTCGGACATCTTCGGCACGATGGTCGAGTTCTTTGCCGCGAACGCCGCCGACCCCGGCGACTACCTCATCGGCGAGGAGTTCGACCTCGCCAAGCACAGCGGGTTCCGTCGCATGGACGACCCCATCAGCGACGGCAAGTCGCCGAACTGCTGGTCGGCGAACACCAAGAACCTCGACGTGCACTACTCCTCGGGCGTGGGCAACCACTTCTTCTACCTGCTCGCGGAGGGCTCGGGCGCCAAGACCATCAACGGCGTCGCGCACAGCTCCACGACCTGCAACGGCTCCACCGTCGCCGGCATCGGCCGCGACGCCGCCCAGCGCATCTGGTTCCGGGCGCTCACGGTCTACATGACCTCGGGCACCACCTACAGCGGCGCTCGCACCGCCACGCTGTCGGCCGCGAAGGACCTCTACGGCGCGGGCAGCGTCCAGGAGTCCGCGGTGGGCGCCGCCTGGAGCGCGGTCTCCGTCTCCTGACGACGCGTCTGCTGCGCGTCCTGGCTCAGGCCAGGGCGCGCAGCACGGCCGCGGTGGCCGCGGCGCCGGCCACGACGACGAGGAACGGCGCCCGCACCACCAGCAGCACCACGGCGGCGGCCAGGCCCGCCACGCGCGCGTCGAGCGCGAGCCGCGTGCCGTCGGCCAGCGTCTGCACGGCCACCAGCGCCGCGAGCAGCGCCACCGGCACCAGGGCGGCCACCCGGGCGACGACCGGGCGCTCGAGCACCCGCGTCGGCACGGCCAGCCCGAGCGCCTTGAGCGCCAGGCAGCCGACGCCGGCCACGACGATGGCGGTCCACGTCGGGCTCACGACGCCTCCTGCTCGCCCGGCGCGCCGAGCCGCGGGTGCAGCCCGGCCAGCAGCGCCAGGCCGCCCGCGGCGAGCACCGGCACCCCGGCCGGGGTCGCCGGAACGAGCGCCAGCGCCAGGGCGGCCGCGGCGAGCGCCAGCAGCCGCAGGCCGCCGTCGGAGAGGCGCGGCCACAGCAGTGCGAGGAAGGCCGCGCCGACGGCGGCGTCGAGCCCCAGGTCGCGCGGGTCGCCGAGGGCGCTGCCCGCCAACGCCCCGGCCAGCGTCGTCAGGTTCCACAGCAGGAACACCGAGCCGCCGGTCACGAGGAACGCCAGGCGGGCCAGGGGAGCGGTCGGCTGGCCCACGGCCATCGCCGTCGACTCGTCGATCACCAGGTGCGCGGCCAGCAGGCGTCGCGGCCCGCGCCAGGGGAGAAGAGCGGCCAGACGCAGCCCGTAGAGCGTGTTGCGGGTGCCGAGCAGCAGCGCGGTGCCGGCCGCGGCCGGTGCGGCACCACCTCCGGCGAGCACGCCGACGAGCGCGAACTGCGAGGCGCCGGTGAACATGAGCAGCGAGAGCACGCAGGCCTGGGCGGTCGAGAGGCCCGAGGCCACCGCGACGGCGCCGAAGGAGAGGCCGTAGAGCCCGGTCGCGACGCCCACCCCCAGCGAGTCGACGACGCTCGCCCGCCGCGCCCGCTCCGGCGCGGCGCTCATCCCACGGCCGTGTGCAGGCGCACCTGGCGCACCCGCACCGCGCCGGTGCCGTCGAGGTCGAGCTCGCGGTGGGCGCCGTCGGTGGCCCAGCCGGCGGAGGTGAGCAGGGTGCGCAGGGCGTCGTCGTCGCTGAGCACCCAGGTGACGACGCGGGTGAAGCGGTCGGCCGCGACGGTGTCGACGGCCGCCTGCAGGAGCCGGGTGCCGTGTCCGCGGCGACGCTCGTCGGTGGCGACGGTGAGCTCGTGCAGCTCGGCGTCGTGCCCGGGGTCGGCGTCGGGGTCGGTGGCCGGCGAGGTCAGCACGGAGCCGACCACCCGGGCGCGGTCCAGCGCGACGAGCACCCGCTGCCGCGCCTCCGCCGGACGGGTCAGCAGCCCGCGCCAGGCCTGCGTCGCGGCGGCCAGCGCCTCCTCGCCCTGCGGCAGCGCCTCGGCCGGCAGCAGGTGGCCGTAGCGCTCGGGCCAGGTGCGCAGCTGCAGCGCGGCGAGCGCCGGCGCGTCGTCGGCCCAGGCGATCCGCACGGAGTGGTCGGCGGGCCGGTCGGCGGGACGGGCGTCGGGGGAGGAGCCGCTCATGGCCCCATCCTGCCGCCCCGTCGCCGCGACCCTGCGCAGGGGTGATCCTGGCGGTGGGAGCGGCGCGGCGGCCCGGACTAGGGTCGATCCATGGAGATCCGCAACCTGGGTAGGAGTGGTCTGAAGATCTCGGCCATCTCCTACGGCAACTGGCTCACCCACGGCTCGCAGGTCGAGGAGGACGCCGCGCTCGCGTGCGTGCGTCAGGCCCTCGACGAGGGCATCACCACCTTCGACACCGCCGACGTCTACGCCAACACCGCCGCCGAGACCGTCCTCGGCAAGGCCCTCAAGGGCGAGCGGCGCGAGGGCCTGGAGATCTTCACCAAGGTCTACTGGCCCACCGGCCCTGGCGCCCACAACGACCACGGCCTCTCGCGCAAGCACATCTCGGAGTCGATCGACGCCTCGCTGCGGCGTCTCGGCACCGACCACGTCGACCTCTACCAGGCGCACCGCTACGACGACGAGACGCCGCTGGAGGAGACGATGGAGGCCTTCGCCGACGTCGTCCGCGCCGGCAAGGCGCTCTACATCGGCGTCTCGGAGTGGCGCGCCGAGCAGATCCGCGAGGCCCACGCGCTGGCCCGCGAGCTGCGCATCCCGCTGGTGTCGAACCAGCCGCAGTACAACATGCTGTGGCGCGTCATCGAGGCCGAGGTCGTCCCGACCTCCGAGGAGCTGGGCCTGGGCCAGATCGTCTGGTCGCCCATCGCCCAGGGCGTGCTCACCGGCAAGTACAAGCCCGGTCAGCCGCACCCGGCCGGCTCGCGCGCCACCGACGACAAGGGCGGCGACCAGATGATCAGCCGCTGGCTGAAGGACGACGTCCTCGAGCGCGTCCAGCAGCTCGCGCCGCTGGCCGACGAGGCAGGCCTCAGCCTGGCCCAGCTGGCCGTCGCCTGGGTGCTGCAGAACCCGAACGTCTCCTCGGCGATCATCGGCGCCTCGCGGCCCGAGCAGGTCACCGAGAACGTCAAGGCCGCGGGCGTGCGCCTCGACGCCGACCTGCTGGCCAAGATCGACGAGATCGTCGAGCCGGTCGTCACCCGCGACCCCGCTCTGACCACCTCGCCGCGGCGCGCGGACCTGATGGGCCGCTGACCCGCTCCGCCCACCGAGCACGCGGGCCCTCGTGGCGTCCGCGGGTCAGCGGTAGGTGTCGGGGAGCTCCTGGCCGATGCGGACCTGGCTCTTGGGAAGCCGCATGAACCGCATCTGGGTGGCTCGGACGACGGCGTAGTAGGTGGTGCCCTTGAGGGGCTCCTCGGGGAAGCGGCGGCGCAGCTCGCGGCGCAGGCGGAACCGCAGCACGACGAGGTCGACGATCACGAGCAGGAACACGCCGAGGATCACGGTGTTCGCCACCTGGGCCGGGCGGGTGCCGCCGGCGCCGAGCAGGAACGGCAGCGAGACCAGCACGAGGATGAAGATGACCTCCGCGATGCGCAGGCGGGAGTCGACGTAGTCGCGGATGAACCGTCGCACCGGGCCCTGGTCGCGCGGCGGCAGGTAGCGCTCGTCGCCGGTGCGCATGGCGTCGCGCATCTTGCGGCTGCTCTCCGAGCGCGAGAGGCGCTGGGCCGCGGCCTGCTCCTTGCGGGTGCGCGGGGTCTTGGCCCGGGCCCGCGCCGCCGCCTCGGCCTCCTTGCGCGTGGGCGTGGGGCGTCCCTTGCCGCCCGGCTTCGCGGGGGTGGGCTCGGGGGTCGGGGTCGACTTGCTTCGGCGCACGCGGGGCTCTCGGGGTGCTCGCAGGGGATCGCCGGGCCCGAGGGCCCGGCCGTTCGGACGCCGCCAGCCTACCGAGCAGGCCGGGTGCGGGCCGGGTGCGGGCCGGGCATGGGCCGGGTGCGGGCCTGGCATGGGGATGCGGCGGCGTTGACCGACTGCCTAAGGTGGGCGCATGAGCCTGTGGAAGCGCATGAGCCTGGTCGTCAAGTCGAAGGCGAGCAAGGCGCTCGACCGTGCCGAGGACCCCCGCGAGACCCTCGACTACAGCTACCAGAAGCAGCTCGAGCTGCTCACCAAGGTGCGCCGCGGCGTCGCCGACGTCGCCACCAGCCGCAAGCGCATCGAGCTCCAGGCCACCCAGCTCCAGCAGCAGTCCGACAAGCTGCAGAAGCAGGCCGAGCAGGCCATCTCGATGGGTCGCGAGGACCTCGCCCGTGAGGCGCTGACCCGCAAGTCCGGCCTCACCGCGCAGATCGGCGACCTCCAGGCCCAGCTCGCGCAGCTGCAGGCCGAGGAGGAGAAGCTCGTCCGCACCCAGCAGCAGCTGCAGACCAAGATCGAGTCCTTCCGCACTCGCAAGGAGACGATCAAGGCCACCTACACCGCCGCCGAGGCCCAGACCAAGGTCAACGAGGCGCTCTCCGGCATCGGCGACGAGCTCGGCGACGTCGGCGCCGCCATCACCCGGGCCGAGGACAAGACCGCGCAGATGCAGGCCCGCGCGGGCGCCATCGACGAGCTCATCGCCAGCGGCGCGCTCGACGACGTCTCGGCCACCAACCGCGGCGACGACATCGCCCGCGAGCTCGAGGCGATGAGCAGCCAGGCCGACGTCGAGGCCGAGCTGGCCCGGCTCAAGGGCGGCGCGCCCGCCCCCGACGCCCTCGAGGCCCCCGCCGCCTCCGCGGAGCCGGTGCTCGACGCCGAGCAGGCCAAGGACCCCGGCCAGGCCTGAGCCTCCCGACGACGCAGACGACGACGCTGACGACGCCCCGGCCACCTGGCCGGGGCGTCGTCGCACGCACAGCAGATCCTCAGGCGCCGGCAGGCGTCGTCTTGCCCGTTCAGGGCAGGATGGGGCCATGGCACGCACGCGGTTCGCGGGTGATCCTGGCCTGACCGCCCGGATGACCCTGGTCATGTTCCTCCTCGGCGCGGCGTTCGTCGCGCTCATCGGCCTGGTGATGGGCATCCTGGCCTCGGCCGGCATGGGCGGTCTGGCCGTCGTCGCCGGCCTCGCCGGCCTCGGCATCGCCTGGTACCAGTGGTACTCCTCCGACACCGTCGCCATGAAGGCGATGCGCGCCCGCGAGGTCTCCCCGCAGCAGGCGCCGGAGCTGCACGCGATGATCGACCGCCTCTGCGCGATGGCCGACATGCCCAAGCCGCGCGTCGGCGTCGCCGACACGGCCGTGCCCAACGCCTTCGCCACCGGTCGCTCGCCCGAGCGCGCGGTCGTCGTGGTCACCACCGGCATCATGCAGACCCTGAACGCCGAGGAGCTCGAGGGCGTCCTGGCCCACGAGCTCTCCCACGTCGCCCACCGCGACGTCCTGGTCATGACGGCCGCCGCGTCGGCGGGCATCGTCGCCGGCATGCTGTCGCAGGGCGCGCAGTACGGCGCCTGGTTCGGCGGCGGCCGCAACCGCGACAACAACTCCGGCCTGCCCATCTGGCTGGCCGTCCTGCTGGTCAGCATGGTCACCTACGCCGTCAGCTTCCTGCTGCTGCGCCTGCTCAGCCGCTACCGCGAGCTCTCGGCCGACCGCGCCGGGGCGCAGCTGACGATGAAGCCCCAGGCCCTGGCCTCGGCGCTGCGCAAGATCAGCGGCGAGATGAACGTCGTCCCCGACAAGGACCTGCGCGCCTCGCAGCCGATGAACGCCTTCTTCATCGCCCCGGCGGTCAAGGGCGTCTCGCTCAACACCCTCACCTCCACCCATCCGAGCCTGCAGCAGCGGCTCGAGCAGCTCGCGCGCATCGAGGCCGAGCTCGGACGACGGGGCTGACGCGCCGATGGGCCTGTGGCAGACCCTGAGCGGACGCTCCAAGCCGAAGCAGGCCGACCTCTCGGCCCTCTTCGCCCTCCCGACCGCGGCGCTCGGCCTCGAGGCGGCGCTCGACCTGCGCCCCACCGGCGACGCCTCGGTCTGCTATCGCCTCGCGGCAGGACCGGCCTCGGCGCAGGCGCAGCAGGAGATCGTCGAGCTGCTGCGCGCCGACGCCAAGGCGCCCGACATCGTGGTGTCCACCGACGACTTCGGCTTCACCTGGCTGCTCATCGACGACCGGCCCGAGGCGCCGAACGACCTCACCGACCTCAGCACCGGTCTGCATGCGGTGAGCACCGGCATGGAGGCGGCCGGCTTCGGCCCGGGCCTGCTCTGCGCGCTGGTGCCCTTCGCCGACCCGGCCGGTCGGCGCGTCGCGCTGGTCTACCTCTACAAGCAGTCGACGTTCTACCCCTTCGCCCCGCGGCCGGGCGCCCGCGAGCGCGACGAGCTGCTCGAGATGCAGGTGCGCGACCTCCTCGTCGGCGAGCTGCCGATGGAGACCGACCTGTCGCGCTGGCTGGCCGTCTGGGGAGCACCCGGGCTCTGACCGTGACCATTCCGATCGATCCGTCCGGCTGATCGGCAGCCGTCCCCGCCGGACGGTAGGTTCGTCGCGAGCGCCCCGGCGTGGGGCGAGGGAGGAGCCGGCGGTGACCGCCACGGTGCACAGCGATCACGATCGCGAGCGCAGGGTCCAGATCGACCGCTACCGGGTGCTCGTCGAGCCCCCGCGGGCGGACCTGCAGGCCCTCGTCGAGGTGGCCGCCCATGTGGCCGACGTGCCGATGGCCACCATCAACCTCATCACCGAGACCCACCAGTACCAGGTGGCCGTCACGGGCTTCGAGGCCGCGGTGTGCACGCGCGAGGACTCCATGTGCAACGTCGCCATCGGCCAGATGGCGCCGATCATCGTCGCCGACGCCCGCCAGGACGACCGGTTCGCCGCGAACCCCTTCGTCACCGGCGAGATCGGCCGGGTGCGCTTCTACGCCAGCCACCAGCTGCGCACGCCCGACGGCGTCGTCATCGGCACGCTGTGCGTCTTCGACCTCGAGCCGCGCACCCTCACCGAGGAGCAGGCCGCCGACCTCGCGCGGCTCGCCGATCGCGTCGTCGACCTCCTCGAGCTCGAGCTGCGCACCCGCGAGCTCACCCGCACGGTCGCCGAGCTCGAGCGCGCCCAGGACGAGCTCGAGCGCTCGAACCTCCAGCTCGCGGCCTTCGCCGGCCAGGTCAGCCACGATCTGCGCAACCCGATGACGGGGCTGGACCTCTCGCTGTCGATGATGGCCGAGGAGGTCCAGGAGCTCGCGCCCGGCGAGGCGGCCGGCGACCTCCCCTTCCTCGTCACCCGTGCCCGCGGCAGCCTCGGGCGCATGCAGGGCATGGTCGACGACCTGCTCGCCTACGCCCGCGTCGGCGGTGCGCTCGACCTCGCCGAGGTCGACCTCGCGGCGCTGGTGGCCGACGTCCGGGCCGATCTCGCGGTGCAGCTCGAGGGCGCCACGGTCGACGTCGGGCGTCTCCCGGTGGTGCTCGGCGACGCCGGGCAGCTGCGGGCGGTCCTGCAGAACCTCCTCGCCAACGCGGCCGCCTACGTCCGCGCCGACGAGCCGGCGCGGATCGAGGTGCGGGCGGAGCGGATCGAGGACGCCTGGCGTCTCGAGGTCGCCGACCACGGCCTCGGCCTCGCGCCGGAGGACCGCGAGCGGGTCTTCGAGCCGCTGGTGCGGGTGCACAAGCACGTCGCCGGCACCGGGATCGGGCTGGCCACGGTCCGACGCATCCTCGACGCCCACGGCGGCGCCGTCGGCATCGAGGAGACTCCCGGCGGGGGCGCCACGGTGTGGCTCACCCTGCCCGACCAGCCGCCTCGCGGCTGACCGGACCCACGCCTCAGGCGGGCCCGACCGCCTTGCCGGGCAGCGAGAGCATCCGCTCGAGGGCCACGAGCGCCCAGCGCTCGGTCTCGGGGTCGACCTCGATGCGGTTGACGACCTCGCCGGCCACCAGCGACTCCAGCGCCCACACCAGGTGCGGCAGGTCGATGCGGTTCATCGTCGAGCAGAAGCACACGGTGCGGTCGAGGAAGCTGATCGACTTGTCCGGGTGAGCGGCCGCGAGCCGCTTCACCAGGTTCAGCTCGGTGCCGATCGCCCAGGCCGACCCGGCCGGGGCGGCCTCGATCGTCTTGATGATGAACTCGGTGGAGCCCACGAGGTCGGCCTTCGTGACGACCTCGTGGCGGCACTCGGGGTGCACCAGGATCTGGACGTCGGGGATGGTGGCGCGCAGCTCGTCGACGACCTCGGGGGAGAAGCGGCCGTGCACCGAGCAGTGGCCCTTCCACAGGATCATCTTCGCCTCGCGCAGCTGCTCGGCGGTGAGGCCGCCGTGGGGGCGGTGCGGGTTCCACACCACGCAATCGTCGAGGGAGAGGCCGAGCTCGAGCACGGCGGTGTTGCGGCCGAGGTGCTGGTCGGGCAGGAAGAGCACCTTGCCGCCGGCCTCGAGGTGGGCCTTCTGCTCGAAGGCCCAGGTCAGCGCGACCTCGGCGTTGCTGGAGGTGCACACGACGCCGCCGTGGCGTCCGCAGAACGCCTTGATGTCGGCGCTGGAGTTCATGTAGGTCACCGGCACGACGGCGTCGGCGACGCCCGCCTCGACGAGCGCGTCCCAGGCGTCCTCGACCTGGCCCAGCCGCGCCATGTCGGCCATCGAGCAGCCGGCGGCGAGGTCGGGGAGGATCACCTGCTGGTCCGGCCCGGTGAGGATGTCGGCGGACTCGGCCATGAAGTGCACGCCGCAGAACACGATGAACTCCGCGTCCGGGCGGGCCGCGGCGTCGCGGGCGAGCTTGAAGGAGTCGCCGGTGACGTCGGCGAACTCGATGACCTCGTCGCGCTGGTAGTGGTGCCCCAGGACGAAGACCCGCTCGCCCAGCGCGGCCTTGGCGGCGCGGGCGCGGGCGACGAGGTCGGGGTCGGAGGCCGGCGGCAGGTCGCCGGGGCACTCGACGCCCCGCTCGGCCTGCAGGTCGACGCCGCGGCCCAGCGGCAGCAGCGGGAGATCGACGGTGCTCATGGGCGGATCGTATTCCTCACCGTGGGTCGCTCCGGCACCGGCGCTCAGAGCAGGCTGCCATGCGGAACGTAGGAGAGGGGCGGACGCATTCCCCGCACGGCGAGGTAGCCGGTGACCTGGGGCTCGAGCCCGACCTCGAGGCCGAGCCGCAGCGCCCAGGTCTGCGAGCTCGCGACGTGCGCCACCAGCGGCCCGTCGGGACCCTCGGCCAGCACCGAGGTCAGCAGCTCCTCGGCCGTCGCCTCGTCGGTGGCGGCGAGCGTGGCCGTCGTCGCGCCGTCCACCAGCGCGTAGCCCCGGCCCAGACCGTCGTCGACGACGTGGAGCCGATGTCCGGCCGCGAGCATGAGGGCCAGCTCCGCCGGCCGGCGCGCCCCGCGCACCTGCGCGTCGACGGCGTCGAGGAGCGCGGGGTCGACCTCGCCGCCGACCCGCACCCGTGCGGCGGCGCCGAGCCGGTCGCGACGCAGGCGGCCGCCGAGCCGCATCATCGGCTCGAGGAGGAAGCCGCGCCGGTGGTAGGTGCGCAGGGCGCCGAGGTGGTCCGAGGAGCAGAGCATGGCGCGCCCGCCGGGGTCGGCGGCGTCGAGCAGGGCGGCCCCCACGCCGGACCCGTGACGATCGGGCTCGACGGCGAAGGTCGCCAGGCACCAGAGGTCCTCGCGCTGCAGGGAGGTGGCGAAGCCGACGACGGCACCGTCGTCCTCGGCCACGACGCAGCCCTGCGGATCGGTGCGCAGGAGGTGCTCGCTGCGCTGCCGCCACCACCCGGGCGGTCCCGACGGCGTCGGCGATCCGGCGGGCAGCGGCCCGCCGCCGGCCAGCCCGGCGAAGGCGCGGGCGCGCACGCCCTCGGCGGCGTCGAGGTCGGACGGCGTCATCGGTCGGATCCGCACCCGCGCGACGCTAGCCCGCGCACTACGGTGGCCGCATGCGGGTTCTCGTCGCACCGGACAAGTTCGCCGGCACCCTGACCGCCGTCGAGGCCGCGGAGGCCATCGCGGCCGGCTGGCGCCGTCACGCGCCCGACGACGAGCTCGATCTCGCCCCGCTCTCCGACGGCGGCCCCGGCTTCGTCGACGTCCTGCACGAGGCGCGCGGGGGAGACCTGCTGGCCGTCACGGTCAGCGGACCCCACGGCCGTGCCGTCCCGGCGACCGTGCTGCGGGTGGGCGAGGACGCCTTCGTCGAGAGCGCCCAGGCCTGCGGCCTGCACCTCACCGGAGCGCAGGGCGCTCGCACGGCCTCGACCCGTGGCGTCGGCGAGCTGCTGGCCGCCGCCGCGGCCTCCGGCGCCCGGCGCATCGTCGTCGGGCTCGGCGGCTCGGGCACCAACGACGGCGGCGCGGGCCTGCTCGCGGCCCTCGGGGCCACCGCCGAGGTCCCCCTCGACGCCGGGCCGGACGCCCTCGACGGCGTCGCCGACGTCGAGCTGATCGCCGCCAGCGACGTCGACATCCCGCTCACCGGGCTCTTCGGGGCCACCAAGACCTTCGGCCCGCAGAAGGGTCTCGCCGAGGAGGAGCTCCTGCTCGTCGACGGCCTCCTCGAGCAGTGGGCCGCGGCCACCGACCGCCGCGTCGCCCTCGAGAAGGGCGCCGGCGCCGCCGGCGGCCTCGGGCACGCCCTGCTGCTCCTCGGCGCGCGGCGCGAGCCCGGCATCGCCTGGGTCACCGAGGCGGTCGGCCTCGCCGAGCGCGCGCGGGCCGCCGACCTCGTGGTCACCGGCGAGGGCGCCTTCGACTTCTCCAGCCGCGCCGGCAAGGTCCCCTACGGCGTCGCCGCGCTCGCCGAGGAGGCGATCCGCCCCTGCATCGCCCTAGCCGGACGCGTCCTCGTGGGCGCCCGCGAGATGCGGGCGCTGGGCATGGAGTCGGCCTACGCGATGGTCGACCTGGTGGGCGAGGAGCGCTCCCTGCAGGACCCGGCGGGCTCGCTCGAGGCGCTGGCGGAGCGGGTCGCGCGGTCCTGGTCGCGTTGAGGTCGCACCCGGCGTGAGGACGCCCACTCGGGGAATAGCGCGTCCTGACCTAGCATTGGACCTGACGTCACCCGCCATCTCATCCTTGGGGAGCACCGCATGACCGAGCAGGTCGAGACCACCACCGAGCGTCGCAGCGACAGCATCAACATCAGCCCCGTCGCCGCCGCCAAGGTGAAGAGCCTGCTGGAGCAGGAGGGTCGCGACGACCTCCAGCTGCGGATCTCCGTGCAGCCCGGCGGCTGCTCGGGTCTGCGCTACCAGCTGTTCTTCGACGAGCGCACGCTCGACGGCGACGTCGTCACCGACTTCGACGGCGTGGCCGTCGTCGTCGACCGCATGAGCGTCCCCTACCTCAACGGCGCGCTCATCGACTTCGTCGACTCCATCGAGAAGCAGGGCTTCACGATCGACAACCCGAACGCCACGGGCTCCTGCGCCTGCGGCGACTCGTTCCACTGAGTCCTGCCTGAGCCCTGTGTGAGCCCCGAGCGGGCTCGTCGCCCGGCCCCCGACGTCCTCGACGTCGGGGGCCTGCGTCGTCTCCGGGCCGGGTCCGCGCTCAGCGGGTCCGGACGCACCGACGCCCCCGCGCGAGGCGCGGGGGCGTCGGAGTGAGGACCCGGGCGTACCGGGGGGTCGGTGCCGAGGCGGGTGGACGCGGCCTTCAGTCCAGGTGGAGCTCGAGGGCGTCGGCGATGCGCTTGGCGGCGTCGCTGATGCGGATCTCGGGCTTGCGGACCTCCCGCGGGAAGTCGTCGTAGAGCAGCGAGGGGGCCGTCGTGGAGACGGCCGGCAGGGTGCGGACCACGGCCTCGCAGTCGGCGCGCAGGTCGCCGGGAGCGAGGAGGTCCTCGTAGGCCAGACGGGGCTCGTGGGCGGTCATGACCTCGACGCTAGGCGCTACCGACAGGTAGGCCCACAGGTACCCGTCGGTAGTGTTCCGGCTAGTGTTCTGCGACGTGTCCGACACCACCACGCCCACGGGTCCGCTGCTCATCGCGGGGTCCATCGCCACCGACCACCTGATGACCTTCCCGGGTCGCTTCGAGGACTCGCTGGTGGTCGAGCAGCTGCACAAGCTCTCGCTGTCCTTCCTCGTCGACGAGCTCGAGATCCGTCGCGGCGGGGTCGCGCCGAACATGTGCTTCGGCCTGGCCCGCCTGGGCCTGAGCCCGATCCTGGTCGGCGCGGTCGGCGAGGACTTCGGCGAGTACCGCTCCTGGCTGGAGCGCCACGGCGTGGTCTGCGACCACGTGCGGGTCTCGGAGTCCAAGCACACCGCCCGCTTCGTGTGCACCACCGACTCCACCATGGCCCAGTTCGGCTCGTTCTACGCCGGAGCCATGAGCGAGGCGCGCCTCATCGAGCTGGCCCCGATCGTGGCCCGCGTCGGCGACCCGGCCTTCGTGCTCATCGGCGCCGACGACCCCGAGGGCATGCTGCGGCACACCGAGGAGTGCCGTCAGCGGGGCTACCGGTTCATCGCCGACCCCAGCCAGCAGCTGGCCTTCAGCGAGGGCGATCTCATCCGTCCGCTCGTCGACGGCGCGGCCATCCTGTTCTCCAACGAGTACGAGTCGCACCTGATCGAGCAGAAGACCGGCTGGTCGGCCGACGAGGTGCTCGAGCGCGTGGGCGTGCAGGTCACCACCCTCGGCGCCGCGGGCGTGCGCATCCGCCGTCGTGGCGAGGACGACATCGTCCTCCCCGCCGCCAGCGGCGTCACCGCCGTGGAGCCCACCGGCGTCGGGGACGCCTTCCGTGCCGGCTTCCTCGCCGCGACCACCTGGGGCCTCGGGCTCGAGCGCGCCGCGCAGGTGGGCTGCGTCCTGGCCGCCTACGTCGTCGAGACGGTCGGCACCCAGGAGTACTCCTTCACCGCCGCCGACTTCGTCGAGCGCGTGCGCATCTCCTACGGCGACGCCGCCGCCGACGAGGTCGCGCCCCACCTCTCCTGAGCGAGCGGCCCGGGTCGGCTCACACGAGCCGGCGCACCCAGTAGCGCGCCACGCCGTCGTCGGCGAGGTCCTCGCCGAGGTAGGTCTGGCCCTTCATCCGGCACCAGGCGGGCACGTCGTGGCGGGCCGCGACGTCGTCGGCCACCACCGCGACGATCCCGCCGACGGCGACCTCGCCGTGTCGCTGCCCGAGCCGGATGATCGGGAGCGGGCAGGCCTGGCCCCGGCAGTCGAGCTCGAGGTCGGGCCGCAGGCCGGGGTCGGAGGGAAGCGGGCTCACGGCCGCAGTCCCGCGACGACGTCGGGGAGCACCGCGCAGAACGCCTCCACCTGCTCGGCGGTGGTCTCCCGAGTCAGCGAGACCCGCACGTTGCCGTGCGTGAGCGCGCCCATCGCGGCCAGCACGTGGCTGGGCTCGAGGGTCGAGGCGGTGCACGCCGATCCGCTGGCCACGCCGAAGCCGCGCCGGTCCAGCTCGGTGACGATGGCCTCGCCGTCGACGTAGAGGCAGGAGAAGGTCACCAGGTGGGGGAGCCGGTCGTCGGGGTCGCCGACGACGTCGACGTCCTCGATCGCGCCCGCGGCCGCCCGCACCCGGTCGATGAGCGCGCGCTGGCGGCGGTCGGTCTCGGCCCGCTCGGCCACGACCGCCTGCAGCGCCGCCGCGGCCGCGAGCGCGGCCGGGACGTTCTCGAACCCCGAGGCGCGCTCGTCGGAGCGGTCGTCGCGGGGGAACGGCGCCCGCCAGCGGGCGCCGGAGCGCACCAGCAGCAGCCCGACGCCGGCCGGACCGCCCCACTTGTGCGCGGACGCCGCCGCGACGTCCCAGCCCGACGGCAGGGCGACGCGCCCCGCGGCCGCACAGGCGTCGACGAACAGCGGCACGCCGTCGAGGCGCTCGGCGATCGCGGCGATCGGCTGGATCGTGCCGACCTCGTGGTTGGCGGCCTGGACCGCGACCACCGCGGTGTCGGGAGCGAGCGCGGCGGCGACGTCGTCGGGGGAGACCCGGCCGAGGCGGTCGACGCCGACGCTCGCGTGCTCGCCGCCGGCCCACTCGAGCGCGTGCAGCACCGCCGAGTGCTCGACGGCGGAGTGCACCGCCCGCGTGCCGACCCGGGCGCGCCCGCGGAGCAGGCCCAGCAGGCCGCGATGGACGGCGTCGGTGCCCGAGGCGACGAAGGTGACCTCGTCGCGGCGCACGCCGAGCGCCTCCGCGGTCGCCTCCCGCGCGTTGTCCAGCAGCAGCCTGGCCGCCCGCGCCGGACCGTGCAGGCGACGCGGGTCGGCGTACCCGCGGTCGTAGGCGGCGAGGAGCACCTCGCGGGCGGTCGGATGCAGCGGCTCGGACGACGCGGCGTCGAGGTCGACGGGGGTGAGGGACGCGGGGCCGGTCCCCCGGGGATCGGACGTGGCTGACCGCACACCGGAACGGTAGCGCCCCCATGCCGTGACCCCCTCCAGGGTCCGGTACTGTGGAAACACCTAAGTACGCCTGAGAGGAAGGCTCAAACGTTGAGTCTGCAGCTCCCCCGGCGCACGGCCGGTCGCTCGCGTGCCCTGCGCACGCTGGCCCTGACCGTGACGCTCGCCGGCATCATGATGCTGGCCGGTTGTTCGTCCGAGACCTCGGGCGAGTGGAAGCGTCTGGCCATGCCGGACCCGGTCACGAAGCAGGGCGAGTCGACCCTCGACCTGTGGCGTGGCGCCTGGATCGCCGCGATGGTCACGGGCGTGATCGTCTGGGGCCTCATCGCGTGGGTCGTCGTCCGCTATCGCCGCCGCAGCGACGACGAGATCCCGGTGCAGACCCGCTACAACCTGCCGCTGGAGATCTTCTACACGATCGCCCCGGTGATGATGGTGATCGTGTTCTTCGCGCACACCGTGCGGGTCCAGGACATCGTCCTCGACGAGAGCAAGAAGCCCGACCAGATCGTCCAGGTCGTCGGTCAGCAGTGGAGCTGGACGTTCAACTACCCGCTCCCGGACGGCCGCTTCGCCTACGAGGCGGGCACGGCGTCCTACATCCCGACGCTGGTCCTGCCCAACGACGAGACCACGCGCTTCCAGCTGACGTCGCCCGACGTCATCCACGACTTCGGCGTCCCCGGCTTCCTCATCAAGATGGACGTCATCCCGGGCCGCACGAACTCCTTCCAGGTCACCCCGCAGCGCACCGGCACGTTCGCCGGCAAGTGCTATGAGCTGTGCGGCGTGTACCACTCGCGGATGCTCTTCAAGGTGAAGGTCGTCTCGCCCGCCGAATACGACGCCTACCTCGAGCAGCGCGTCAAGAACGGCTACGTGTCCGACCAGCCTCTGCTGGGCGGCTCCGACGCCACCACCCAGGCCGGTCTCAAGAGCGAGGGAGAGAGCGAGTGACCGCCGTCGCCAACCCGCCCACCACCGTGATCGGGCGCAAGCCGCTCGGCACGCAGCTGGTGCGCATCATGACCACCACCGATCACAAGCTGATCGGCAAGCTGTACCTCGGCACGTCCTTCGCCTGGTTCCTCATCGCCGGCGTGATGGCGCTGCTCATCCGCTCCGAGCTGGCCTACCCGGGCCAGCAGATCGTGAACGACGAGCTGTACAACCAGCTGTTCACGATGCACGGCACGATCATGCTGCTGCTGTTCGCGACGCCGCTGTTCTTCGGCTTCGCCAACGTGATCATGCCGCTGCAGATCGGCTCGCCCGACGTCGCGTTCCCGCGCCTGAACATGTTCAGCTACTGGCTGTTCCTGTTCGGAGGGCTGATCGCGGCCTCCGGCTTCCTCACGCCCCAGGGCGCGGCCGACTTCGGCTGGTTCGCCTACACCCCGCTCTCCGACGCCGTCCGCAGCCCGGGCGTCGGCGGCGACCTGTGGATCATGGGCCTGTGGATGGCCGGTCTCGGGTCGATCCTCGGTGCGGTCAACTTCATCACCACGATCATCTGCATGCGCGCCCCGGGCATGACCATGTTCCGGATGTCGCTGTTCACCTGGAACACCCTCATCACCAGCCTGCTGGTGCTGATCGCGTTCCCGGTGCTCGCCGGCGCGCTGCTGTCCCTCGAGGCCGACCGCATCTTCGGCGCCCACGTCTTCGACGCCGCCCACGGCGGCCCGATCCTGTGGCAGCACCTCTTCTGGTTCTTCGGTCACCCCGAGGTCTACATCATCGCGCTGCCGTTCTTCGGCATCGTCACCGAGATCTTGCCCGTGTTCAGTCGCAAGCCGATCTTCGGGTACGTCGGCTTGGTCGGCGCCACGCTCGGAATCGCCGTGCTGTCGGTCGCCGTGTGGGCCCACCACATGTTCGTCACCGGCGCGGTCAACCTGCCGTTCTTCTCCGGCATGACCTTCCTGATCGCCGTACCGACCGGGGTGAAGTTCTTCAACTGGATCGGCACCATGTGGGGCGGATCCATCTCGATGGACACCCCGATGCTGTGGTCCATCGGCTTCCTCACGACCTTCCTCTTCGGAGGTCTCACGGGCATCATCCTGGCCAGCCCGCCGCTGGACTTCCACGTCTCCGACTCCTACTTCGTCGTGGCGCACTTCCACTACACAGTGTTCGGCACCGTGGTGTTCGCGATGTTCGCCGGCTTCTACTTCTGGTGGCCCAAGCTCACCGGGCGGATGCTCGACGAGCGCCTGGGCAAGCTGCACTTCTGGCTGCTCTTCGTCGGCTTCCACACCACCTTCCTCGTGCAGCACTGGCTCGGCGTCGAGGGCATGCCGCGTCGCTACGCCGACTACCTGCCCGACGACGGCTTCACCTTCCTCAACCAGGTCTCCACGGTCGGGGCGTTCCTGCTGTCGCTGTCGATGCTGCCGTTCATGTACAACGTCTACGTCTCGCGTCGCAACCCGCTCGTCGAGACCGATGACCCCTGGGGCTGGGGCCGCTCGCTGGAGTGGGCCACCTCCTGCCCGCCGCCGCGGCACAACTTCCACACCATCCCGCGCATCCGCTCGGAGTCGCCGGCCTTCGACCTCCACCACCCGGAGATCGCGGCCCTCGACCTCGAGGAGAACGGTGACGGCAGCGGTGCGGACGCGCCCGACATGCAGGGCCGTGCCGAGCATCTCGAGGACGTCATGGGCGACGACACCACCGGAGGCGAGAAGCGATGAAGGCCGAGACCTGGATCTTCGCGGTCTGCACCGTCTTCCTGGTGCTGGTGACCCCTGCCTACTGGCTGGTCACCTCCTCCTCCGAGCACGGGGGCGACTGGACCGGCACGAGCGCGCTCACGATGACCACGCTCCTCACCGCGATGGTCACGCTGTACCTGGGCTTTCAGGCGCGGCGCATGGACCCTCGTCCCGAGGACCGCAAGGACGCCGAGATCGCGGACGGCGCCGGCGAGCTGGGGTTCTTCCCGCCGTACTCCTGGTGGCCGCTGTGGGCCGCGCTGACCCTCGGCCTGATCGTGTTCTCGGTCGCCATGCAGGCCTGGTGGCTGGCCATCATCGGCGGCGTCGTCGGTGCCGTGGCCGTGTGCGGCCTGGTCTTCGAGTACTACCGGGGCGAGTTCGCCCACTGATCCATCCGAGCCGGTGACGGCTCACTCGGCGATTCCGCGTACCACGCCGGTACGCGGAATCGCTGCGTTCTGGACGCGTCCTTTACTCTGAGGGCAGTCTCATCCGCGCTCAGGCGCAACGAATCCCGGGCCGGGTGCGTCCTACGAGGTGCCTCACCCGCCCACACACCAGCTCCTTGGAGTCATGCGATGTCCAGCCTCCCGACCCGCCCCGTCCGTGCGGCCACGATCCTGGCCGCGGCCCTGCTGCCGCTCGGCCTGCTCGCCGGCTGCAACGCCGGCTCCGGATCGAGCTCCTCCGCAGACGGCCCGCAGGCCGGCGGCGCCTCGACGACCGGTGCGTCCGCGCCGACGTCCGCTGCGGTCGTGAGCTTCAACGTCAACCGCGGCGCCACCACGGTGCCGGTCGACACGACGCTGACCGCCTCCATCGCCGACGGCACGTTCACCGACGTCTCCGTGCGCACCGCCGCGGGCGCGGTCAAGGGCGCCCTCTCCGGCGACAAGACCACCTGGACGGCCGGCCAGCTGCTCGAGCCCGGCACCTCCTACCGCGTGCAGGCCTCGGGCACCGACGCCGACGGCGTCGCGGTGTCCAAGACGATGTCCTTCCGCACCCAGACGCTGGACCGCAAGACCCAGGAGGTCTTCCCGTCCTTCGTGCCGCTCGACGGCCAGACCGTCGGCGTCGGCATGCCGGTCATCGTGAAGTTCGACCTGCCCGTCACCGACAAGGCGTCGGTGGAGAAGCACCTGAAGGTCACCTCCGTTCCGGCCCAGGCCGGCTCGTGGAGCTGGATCAGCCCGTCCGAGGTGCACTGGCGTCCGCGCACGTACTGGAAGGCCGGCACCAAGGTCCACGTCGCGGCCGACATCAACTCGGTCCCGACCGGCGGGGGCCGTTACGGCCAGATGGATCGCGCGATCGACTTCACCGTCGGTGACGCGCACATCTACAAGGTCAACGCCCAGACCCACCAGATGCAGGTCTTCAGCAACGGCAAGCTCCTGCGCACGATCCCGATCACCACGGGCAAGCCGGGCTTCATCACCCGCTCCGGCACGAAGGTGATCATCGAGAAGTTCGCCAGCAAGCGGATGAACTCCGAGACCGTCGGCATCGGCGGCTCCGAGGCCTACGACCTCGACAACGTCCAGTGGGCGATGCGCCTGACCTACTCCGGCGAGTTCATCCACGCCGCGCCGTGGTCGGTGGGCCAGCAGGGCTACGCCAACGTCAGCCACGGCTGCACCGGCATGAGCACGGCGAACGCCAAGTGGCTCTACGACCTCTCGCGTCCCGGCGACGTCGTGGTCACCACCGGCACCGACCGTCAGATGACCGCCGACAACGGCTACGGCGACTGGAACGTGCCGTTCAGCACCTACTCCCAGGGGTCCGCTCTGGCCTGAGAGGTCCACAGGAGCCTCTGAGAGGCTCTCAGGTGCCCCCGAGTCCCCACAGTGGACTCGGGGGCGTTCTGCGTCGTGTGCGAGCCTCTACGGGTGCCTGACGCCCAGTACGAGCCGTTCGCCCTGGCCTTCGACCGCCATGCCGAGAGCAGCAGCCACAACGCCCTCTACGACCGTCCGACGATGCTCGCGCTGCTCGGCGACGTCGCGGGGCGCCAGGTGCTCGACCTCGGCTGCGGGCCGGGCCTCTACGCCGAGGAGCTCGTGCGTCGGGGCGCCGCGGTCCATGGCCTCGACGCGAGCCCCACGCTCATCGCGCGAGCCCGCGCTCGGGTCCCGAGTGCCCGCTTCGACGTGGCGGACCTCGAGGCGCCGCTGGGGCAGGTGGCCGAGGCGTGGGCCGACGTGGTCCTCGCCGCTCTCGTGATCCACCACGTGGAGCGGCGTGCCGCCCTGCTGCAGAAGATCCGGCGGGTGCTGCGCCCCGGCGGAGCGCTGCTGGTCTCCACGACCCACCCCACGTGGGACTGGCAGCACGTGCGGGGCGGCTACGTCGATCGTGGCTGGGTCGAGGAGACCTGGCAGCAGGACTGGCGGATGCGGTACTGGCGCCAGCCGCTGTCGGACTGGTGCGGCGAGCTCACGGACGCGGGCTTCCTCATCGAGCGGCTCGTGGAGCATCGGGCGTCCCCGGAGATGGCCGAGCGCGACCCGGCCACTCATGCGCGCCTGAGCGTGCAGCCGGGATTCGTCGGTCTGCGGCTGCTGCGTCCGTGAGGCTCCCGCGCACGGACCGCCTCGGAGCCTGACGCCCCCGCCCAGCATGCGGGGCGGGCGCGAGGCGTGGGGGAGGGGCTCCAAGAACGACGAAGGGGGTCGGCTCCCGAAGGAGCCGACCCCCTGGTCGTGCACGACTGCGTCAGTGCTTGGCGCTCTCGCTGCTCTCCAGAGCGGCGTGATCGTCGTGGCCCTCGAGCTCGTGCTCGAAGTGGTGCTTGGCCTCCTCGATCTCCTCGGTCGTCGGCTTCTGCACGTTGTCGGCGAACCAGAGGGCGGAGAGGCGACCACGCAGGGCGTCCAGGCGACCGACCCGGGCCGGCACGCCGTTCTCGTCGAGCTTGGTCTCGGGCACGTACACCTCGTCGCGGTCGCGCGCGGTGAGCATGTAGGCCTTGGCCTCCGAGATCGGGGCGTGACGCTCGCTGTAGCCGCCCTCGGCCGACCGCATGATGATGCCGGTCTCGTAGCCGTGGAGCAGCTTCTGCTCGTCGTGACGCTGCAGCGAGATGCACCAGCGGCGCGTGATCACGAACGCCAGGGCGGGACCGACGAAGACGGCCACGCGCATGAAGTAGGTGATCGCGTTGATGCTCAGGTGCAGCTTGATGGCGATGATGTCGTTGCCGCCGGCAGCCCACATGAGGCCGTAGAAGGTCATCAGCGAGACCATCACGGCGGTGCGGGTCGGGGCGTTGCGCGGACGCTCCAGCAGGTGGTGCTCACGCTTGTCGCCGGTGATCCAGGACTCCAGGAACGGCAGCATCATCAGGATCGTGAACATCAGGCCGGGCAGCACGATGATCGGCAGGAAGACGTTCCAGGCGATCGTGTGACCGAACAGGTGCGACTCGATGCCGGGCATGATGCGCAGCGCGCCGTCGGGCCAGCCCATGTACCAGTCGGGCTGGGAGCCCGCGGTGACCTTGGTCGGGTCGTAGGGCCCGAACTTCCACACCGGGTTGATGGTCAGCAGACCACCCATGACGGCGGTGACGCCGAAGACGATGAAGAAGAAGCCACCGGCCTTGGCGGCGTACACCGGCAGCATCGGGTAGCCGACGACGTTCTGCTCGGTGCGGCCGGGACCAGGCCACTGGGTGTGCTTGTGGTACACGAGCAGCAGCATGTGCGCCGCGATCAGCGCCAGCAGCAGGCCCGGGATGAGCAGCACGTGGATGATGAACAGGCGCGGGATGATCGAGTCACCGGGGAACTCGCCGCCGAAGAGGAAGAACGACAGGTACGTGCCGACGACCGGGATCGACTTCATGAAGCCGTCCGCGGCACGGATGCCGGTGCCGGAGAGCAGGTCGTCGGGCAGGGAGTAGCCGGTGAAGCCCTCGAGCGTGCCCAGGAGCAGCAGCAGGGAGCCGATGACCCAGTTGAGCTCGCGCGGCTTGCGGAACGCGCCCGTGAAGTAGACGCGCAGCAGGTGCACCATCATCGAGGCCACGAACAGCATCGCGGCCCAGTGGTGCATCTGGCGCATCAGCAGGCCGCCGCGCACGTCGAAGGAGATGTGCAGCGTCGAGGCCAGCGCCTCCGACATGGGGATGCCGCGCAGCGGGTCGTAGGAGCCCTGGTAGAACACCTCGCCCATGCTGGGCTTGTACCAGAGGGTCAGGAACACGCCGGAGAGCAGCAGGACCACGAAGCTCCACAGGGCGATCTCGCCCAGCATGAAGGACCAGTGGTCCGGAAACACCTTCCGGAGGTTCTTCTTCATCGCAGTGCCGAGTCCGAGACGCTCGTCGGCCCAGGTGGCCACAGCGCCTGCGCGGCTCGGCTTCGTGGCGGTAGCCGCGGAGGAGCGGTTGCTCTCCGCGACCTTGCTGGTGTCGATGCTCATAGGTCAGCCTCGCCTTGGTCGCCGATGTTCTTGCTGTCACGTTCCCAGAAGCTCGGGCCCACGGGCTCGAGGAAGTCGCTCTGGGCGATCAGATATCCCTCACCGTCGACTGCCAGCGGCAGCTGGGGCAAGGGGCGTGCAGCAGGCCCGAAGACCACCCGGGCGGAGTCGGCCAGATCGAAGGTCGACTGGTGGCAGGGGCACAGCACATGGTGGGTCGTTCGCTCGTAGAGCGAGATGGGGCACCCGACGTGGGTGCAGATCTTGGAGTAGGCGACGATGCCGTCGACGTCCCAGTTCTCCCGGCCCTTGCCGGGCTTGAGCTCGTCGGGCTCGATGCGGACGAGGATGATCGCGCCCTTGGCCTTGGCCTGCTGGAGCGGGACGCCCTCGATCTCGGGGTAGCCGTTCTCCTCGTTGGGGAACAGCGCCTCGGGAGCACCGTTGATGAGATCGCCGATCTCGGGGTCCGAGGCGAGGATCGGCGTGCCGACCACGTCCCGGACCAGGCGCATGTCCTTCTTCCACACGGTGCTCTTGAGCTTGTCGCCCGGCAGCGGGCCGAGGTCGCGCAGGAGCACCACGGCGGGCGCGCCGAGGAGGCCGACCGCGCCGAGGAGTGAGTTGCGGATGAGGGGGCGTCGGGCGATGCCCGACTCCTCGAGGCCGGCCTGCAGCGCGGCGACGGTGGCCTCGCGGTCCTCCTCGGAGGAGGCCGCGGGGTGGCGCATCTCGACCATCTCGTGGTCGGCCATGAGCTTGCGGGCCCACTGGATGACGCCGGCGCCGATGAACAGCAGCGCGCCGCCGAAGGTCAGGCCGAGGGCGACGTTGGAGGTGCCCAGACCCAGGTTGGAGTCCCAGTTGTTGCCCACCTTGAAGGTGAAGTAGGACACCAGGAACAGCAGCGTGCACACGGCCGAGAGGCCGAACAGGGTCGCGACCTGACGCTCGGCGCGCTTGGCGGCGTGCTCGTCGACGTCGGTGGGACGCCACTGGTGCTCAGGGAGACCAGGGTCCTTGATGGGCTCGCTCTCAGGAAGCTCGGGCAGGTTGTCGCTCATGCCTCGACCTCTTCCTTCTTCTTCGACGAACGGGTGCTGTGGGCCGCGATCCAGATCGCGAATCCGACCAGACCGCCGATGCCGACGACCCAGGCGAACAGGCCCTCCGCCACGGGGCCGAGACCACCGAGGCTGAATCCACCGTACGTCGGGGTGTCACGCATGGAGGTGATGTAGGCGATGACGTCGCGCTTCTCCGAGGGGGAGAGGTTGCCGTTGCTGAAGGACGGCATGTTCTGCGGGCCGGTCAGCAGGGCCTCGTAGATGTAGCGCGGCTCGACGCTGTGCAGGTTGACGGCGTAGCCGCCGCGCGGCATCGCGCCGCCGGCACCGTCGAAGTTGTGGCACGCGGTGCAGTTGGTGAGGAAGATCTGGCCGCCGCGGACGATGGCCTGCTTGCGCTCCTCCTCGGTCAGACCGTCGGTGCTGTAGTCCTTGGCGTTCGGCACCGCGGGGCCGGGGCCGAGCGAGGCCACGTAGGCGGCCATCGCGTCGATCTCGTCCTGGGTGTAGACGACCTTCTTGCGCGGGGCCTGGGCACCCGGCCGGGCCATCGGCATGCGGCCGGTGCCGACCTGGAAGTCGACGGCGGCGGCGCCGACGCCGACCAGCGACGGGCCGAGCTGCTTGCCGTCGACGGTGGAGATGCCCTGGCCGTTCTGGCCGTGGCAGAAGGAGCAGCCGACGAGGAAGAGCTTGCGGCCCTCCTCGACCTTCATCGCCTGCGTGTCGGACTTCGCGGCCTGCGCCGGGGAGAAGGTCTGGTAGAGACCACCGGTGAGGCCGAGTCCGAGCAGCAGGAGCAGCAGCCCGGCGACCGGGCCACGGCGATACCGCGACACTCGGCCGGCGGAGCGGTTCAGGAGACGCACGATGCTTCTTGTCCTCGATCCTTGAAGGGTCGGCGGGCGACGAGGGGGATTACTTGACGAGATAGATCGTGGCGAAGAGCCCGATCCACACGACGTCGACGAAGTGCCAGTAGTAGGAGACCACGATGGCGCTGACGGCCTGCTCGTGGGTGAACCGGCGGGCGAGGTAGGTGCGGCCCAGGACCAGCAGGAACGCGATGAGGCCGCCGGTCACGTGGATGCCGTGGAAGCCGGTGGTCAGGTAGAACATCGTGCCGTAGGCGGAGTCCTGGATGGTGATGCCCTCGTGGACCAGCTCGGTGTACTCCACCGCCTGGCCGCCGATGAAGATCGCGCCCATGACGTACGTGAGGATGAACCACTCACGCAGGCCCCAGCCCTTGATGTGGAAGATCGAGCCGGAGCGCCCGACCTGACCGCGCTCGGCGGCGAACACGCCGAGCTGGCAGGTGAGGGAGGAGAGCACCAGGATCGTGGTGTTGGCCGAGGCGAACGGCACGTTCAGCGACTCGGTGTTCTGCGCCCACAGCTCCGGGCTGACCGAGCGGATCGTGAAGTACGCGGCGAAGAGGGCCGCGAAGAACATGAGCTCGCTGGAGAGCCAGATGATCGTTCCGACGCTGACCATGCTGGGCCGGTCGTGATGCCCGTGCAGACGGGATGCAGGGATGGTTGCCGTGGTCGCCACAGACCCATTATGGCCGACCATCTCGCGCATGCGAGCCGGGGTCCCCGCTGTCTCATGCGAGGGATGTGTCACGTCGGGGGTTCCGGAGTCGTGTCGGAGTGCCGTCGGAGTCCCGTCCGAGCGCCGTCCGAGTCCCGTTCCCGCCGGTGGCGGGCGTCTCCGGGGCGCTCGGGGCGGGCCCGACGGCGGGCCGGGTCCAGGCCCTGAGGCCCTCGTGACGAGGGGCAGGCGGGGGGCTAGCATCGCGCTCGTGAGCCAGACCTCCACGGACCGCACGCTCCGCGTCCTCGTCTACAGCGACGACGTGACGACCCGCCAGCAGGTGATCCTGGCCCTCGGCCGCCGCCCGCACCCCGACCTGCCGGAGGTGGAGTACGTCGAGGTCGCGACCGAGCCGGTCGTCATCTCCTCGATGGACTCCGGCACCATCGACCTCGCCGTCCTCGACGGCGAGGCCGTGCCGGCCGGCGGCATGGGCATCGCCAAGCAGCTCAAGGACGAGATCTACCGCTGCCCCCCGATCGTCGTGCTCACCGGACGTCCGCAGGACGCCTGGCTGGCCACGTGGTCGCGCGCCGAGGCGGCCGTGTCCCACCCGCTCGACCCGCTGCAGCTCGCCGACACCGTGGTGGGCCTGCTGCGGGGTCGCGTCGCCGCCGCCGGCTGAGCGCGTGAGCGCACCCGCCGCGACCTGGCCCGACGTCCTCGGCCGCCTGGTCGCCGGCCACGACCTGAGCGCCGACCAGGCCGCCTGGGCGATGGGGGAGATCCTCGCCGGAGAGGCCACGTCCGCCCAGATCGCCGGCTTCGCCGTCGCGCTGCGTGCCAAGGGCGAGACCGTCGCCGAGCTCGGCGGCCTCGCCGAGGGGATGCTGGCGAAGGCCGCTCCCATCTCGATCCCCGGACGCCTGCTCGACGTCGTCGGCACCGGCGGGGACCGCTCGCTCTCGGTGAACATCTCCACGATGTCGGCGATCGTGGCGGCCGGTGCCGGTGCGCGGGTCGCCAAGCACGGCAACCGATCGGCGTCCTCGGCCTCCGGGTCGGCCGACGTCCTCGAGCGGCTGGGCGTGCGGCTGGACCTGCCCGTCGACCGCGTCGGGCCGATCGCCGAGCAGGCGGGCATCACCTTCCTGTTCTCGGCCGCCTTCCACGGCTCGATGCGCCACGCGGCGCTGCCGCGACGCGAGCTGGGCATCGGCACGAGCTTCAACTTCCTCGGTCCGCTCACCAACCCGGCCCGCCCCGCGGCGCAGGCGATCGGCTGCGCCGACGTCGGTGCGGCGCCGGTGATGGCCGGGGTGCTGGCCGCCCGCGGCGTGGACGCCTGGGTCTTCCGCGGCCGCGACGGCCTCGACGAGCTCACCACCGGCGACGCCTCGGACCTCTGGGTCGTCCACGGGGGCGAGGTCGTGCGCTCGGCCGTCGAGCCACGCGCGCTCGGACTTGCGCCCGCCACCGCCGAGGACCTGCGCGGCGGCGACGCCACGCACAACGCCGAGGTCGTGCGGCGCGTGCTCGCCGGCGAGCGCGGTCCGATCCGAGACGCCGTCGTGCTCAACGCGGGCGCGGCGCTGGCCGTCCACGCCCAGGTCGACGCCGCTGCGCCGTCGGATCAGGACGCCGTCCACGAGGTGCTTCGGGCCGGGATGGCCCGCGCGGAGGCCTCGCTCGACGAGGGCGCCGCCGCGGCCGTGCTCGAGCGCTGGGTGGCCGCGACGGCCTAGGCGCCGACCGGCCCCGACCGACCCCGCCCGGCCGTGGCCGGCAGGCGGCGCTAGGACGACGGACGCTGCAGCATCACGACGTCCTCGGAGCGGTGCACGACGCGCCAGCCGGCGCTGTGCTCCAAGGCGTAGGCGAGGGGTCCCTCGGTGCTGGTGAGCGCGACGTCGACGCCCTGCCGATCCAGCACCTGCAGCCAGCCGGGCTGCAGGTCCAGCACCGTCATGACGTCCTTGAGCTCGGCGTCGGTGTAGGCGTCGGCGTAGCCGTTGTAGGCGGCGTCGACCTCGGGGTGGGCCCACAGCAGGTAGGAGCCGTACTGGATCTCGCTGAGCACCGGCGTGCCCGCCGGCAGCGCGGCCAGGCTCGGCGCCATCCAGGCCGGCTCCTCCGGCGAGGGATCGGGCATGAGGGCCGCGTACAGCCCGGCGCCCGCCACGGCGACCGCCGCGCCCGCGAGCAGCAGTCCGCGCTCGCGACGGCTCGGAGCGAGCACCGCGACCGGACCGCGGCCCAGCTGCCGGGCGAGCAGGACGGCCAGCAGCGCGGCCGACACCGGGATGCCGCGGCTGTTGTAGAGGGCCCAGCCGATCGCGTCGAGGAGCAGGAGGTCGGCCAGCCACAGGTCCGGGCCGGTGCGCGCCCGGGCCACCACCGTGAGGAGGATCAGCGCGGCCACCACGGCGCCGGTGGGCGAGGTGAAGTCGGTGGGCGCCCACTCGCCGAAGTAGCTCGCGCGCGAGCCCACGGCCAGCACCGCGCCGTAGAGGCCCGGCCCGACCGGGGTCAGGCCGGCGACGGCGAAGGACGCCACGGGGATCAGGAGCGCCCGCATCGCTCGGCGGCGCTCGGTCGTCGGCTGGTCCAGGACGTGCCCGACCGCCGCGGCCAGGCTCGTGGCCACGCCGATGACCCACATCCCGTGCAGCATCGCCCACAGCCAGGTGAGCGGGACCAGCCACCAGCGCAGCCGGCCGTCACGGGCCGTGGCCAGCCAGGCGCCGAGCACGACCACGACGAGCAGGTAGCTCACCAGCTGCGGGCGGCTGGAGATCGAGGGCGCGGCCGCGAGCATGACGACGGCGGCCATCGGGGCAGCGATCGCCAGCGAGCTCTCCCGGCGGCAGGTGCGCAGCACCACGACCATGAAGACCACGCCGACGGCCGAGGAGAGCCACAGCACGCCCCGCAGCCCCAGCACGTCGTCGGTGCCGGCCAGCACGATCTGGCTGAGCCACTGGGTGGGGTACCAGTGCTTGGTGGCCTGCGGCGTCGGCTGACCGGGGTCCCACGGCGCCCAGTCGCTGAGGAAGCGCTGGCCGATCACCAGGTGGAAGAAGGTGTCGAGGTTGACCGCCTGGCGCAGCTGGCGCAGCGCCACCACGGCGAGCACGGCCGCCGTCAGCAGCGCCGGGATGCCGGTTCGGACGAGACGGGTGACCACGCAGGAGTGATCGGCAGGCCTCAGTCGAGTCCGAGGGAGAACGCGGTCTCGAGATCGTGACGGGAGTAGGCGCGGAAGGCGATGTGGGTCTGGGTGGACACCACGCCCGGCACCTTGTTGAGGCGATCGGCGACGACGGCGGCGACGTCGTCGTGGGAGCGCACCCGGATGAGGGCGATGAGGTCGATCTCGCCGGTGACGGAGTAGACCTCGGACACGCCGTCCAGCGCGGCGATCGCCTCGGCGACCTCGGGGATGCGGGCGACCTCGGCGTTGACGAACACGATCGCGGTGATCATGGGGGGAGGCTATGCCACCGGGCCCGTGGGGCGCAGCGACCGGCGGTCGTCGAAGGGCACGAGCTCGCGGCGTGAGAGCGCGACGGCGTCGTGGCGGGCCAGGTGGCGGTGGGCGCCGCGCACCGGGCAGGTCCACTCGCCGTCGACCTCGACGAGCCGGACGCCGTCGGACTCCAGCCAGCGCAGGATGCGCTCGGTCTCCTCGGCGCTGGCCGCCGGGACCGGCCCGGGAGCGGGGCGGACCGTCTCGGCGCCCGCCTTGAGCTGGGCGACGTACTGGTGGGCGTCGGCGCCACTGGGGATCACCCCGGCCGCGGCCAGGCGCCCGTGCCGGACGACGTGGACGGCCCAGCGGCCGTCGTCCTCGCGGCGGGCGGCGACCACCTCGGGGCAGCCGGTGAGGGCGCGCAGGCGCTGGTGGCGGGCGGCGCCGCGCAGGAAGGCGGTGAGCCGGTCGCGGTGCTGGCCGGCCTCCTCGAACCGCTCGTCGGCGGCCAGACGGCCCATCCGCTCCTCGAGCCGCACGACGACGTCGTCGGGGTCGTGGAGCAGCGCGGTGCGCAGGGCGTCGACGACCTCGGCGTAGGCGTCCTCGTCGGCCGAGCCGTCGCAGGGGGAGAGGCAGCGGCCCAGCTCGGCCAGGACGCACGCCGAGCGGCGGGCCCGGCGGGCCAGGCGTCCGCTGCACTGCCGCACCGGGAAGGTCTCGTGAAGCGCGGCGACGCACCGCTCGGCGGCCCCCTTGGAGGAGAACGGCCCGAGGTAGTCGGCGTCGTCGTCGCGGACGGAGGTGACCAGCGAGAGCCGCGGCCACGCCTCGCGGGTGAGCTTGACGAAGTGCATGCGCTCGGGGAACCGGGAGCGACGGTTGTAGGGCGGCTTGTGCTCGCCGATCAGCCGCAGCTCGCGCACGGCGGCCTCGAGGGTGGTGGCGCACGGGACGGCGTCGACGACGGTGGCCAGCGCCACCATCTCGCCCATGCGGGAGCGGGTCTCCGAGGCGGTGAAGTAGGTGCGCACGCGGGTGCGGAGGTCGCGGGAGGTGCCGACGTAGAGCACCTTCGCGCGGGCGTCGCGGAAGAGGTAGACCCCCGGCGCGTGCGGAAGGGCCTCGGCGAGGTGCCGCTTGCGCCGCTGGGCGGGGGTGACCCGCGAGGTGAAGGTCTGCACCTCCTCGAGCGTGTGCACCCCCAGGCCGCCGAGCCGGGCGAACAGGCCGTGGAGGACGTCGACGGTGGCGCGGGCGTCGGACAGCGCGCGGTGGTTCGGGGTGGTGGTGGCGCCGAAGAGGGCGGCCAGCGAGGAGAGCTTGCAGTTGGGGGCGTCGTCGCGGGTGACGACGCGGCGGGCCAGGCGGGCGGTGTCGAGGATCTCGAAGCGCGGCCACGGCAGGCCCTGCTCGGCCGCGAAGTGCTGCAGGAAGCCGACGTCGAAGGGTGCGTTGTGGGCGACCAGCACGCAGCCGCGCGCGAACTCCAGGAAGCTCGGCAGCACCGACTCGATGGGCGGTGCGCCGGCGACCATGGAGTCGGAGATGCCGGTGAGCACGGCGATGAAGGCCGGGATGGACGACCGCGGGTTCACCAGGGTCTGGAACTCGCCGAGGACCTCGCCGCCGCGGACCTTCACCGCGCCGATCTCGGTGATCATCGAGCCGCCGGTCGCCGAGCCGCCGGTGGTCTCGAGGTCGACGACGCAGAACGTGAGGTCGCGCAGGGGGCGGCCGAGCTCGTCGAAGCCCCGCTGCTGCTCCCATCGCCCCGGACGTCCGGGGACCTGCTCGGCCACCATGGAGCGGACGCTAGGCCGCGGCACCGACAATCGCGGCGCGGCGCGCGGGAACCCGGTTCGCCCGCGGGCCCCGGCCTCGTAGGCTGGAGGACCCGACCGCGCCGCGGCGGTGCGGCCCGGCAGCGGGCCCCGACGAGAGGACCCCGTGAACCCCGAGCCCGTCCCGAGCGCCCCGACGACCCCCGTCGTCGGCCTCGCGGACCTGCCCGACGCCGCCCGCCTGCGGATCGTGGCCGAGGTCGCGGCGGTGCTGCCCGACGCCGGCACCCTGCCGCCGGCCCTGCGCCGCGTCGCGGGGTTCGCCGCCGCGCGGCGGGCCCGCCTGGGCACGGGGGCGATCCTCGACGCCCTGGCCGACGACGCCCTGCGCGAGCGGCTCGCGACGCTCGTCGCGGCCCGGACCGGCACGGGATCCGGTGCCGGTCCCGGCGCGGAGCCGGAGGCGCCGGCCGAGCGCGCCGCCCGCGCCTGGCTGCTGCGTCCCGACGGCTGGGCCGACGCGCTGACCGCCGCGCTCGACGAGCTCGGCGCCACGGCGCCCGACCCCGATCGGGAGCAGTCGCGCTCCGAGCAGCTCGCGCGTCGCCTCGAGCGCGTCGAGCAGCAGCTGCGCGAGTCCCGCGCCGCCCACCGCCACGACCTCGACGAGCACAAGGCCGAGGTCGCGGCGCTGCGCCGTCGCATCGCCGAGGTGCGTCGCAGCGTGCCCAGCGAGCAGACCCGGTCGGAGGTGGGGGAGGCGCAGGAGGCGCTCGAGGCCGCCCGGGCCGAGCGCGACGTCGCCCGGGCCGAGGTCGAGCGCCTCGCCGCCGACCTGGCCCTGGCCCGCGAGCGCGTCGAGCTGCTCGAGCGTCGCCGGGCGCCCGACCAGGCCGCCGAGCGCCGCGCCGCCCGCGCCGAGCGCGACGACGTCACCGCCCGCGCGCGGCTGCTCCTGGACACCGTCCTCGACGCCGCGGCCGGCCTGCGGCGCGAGCTGGCGCTGCCCACGGTCGTCGGGACGCCGGGGGAGCGGCTGGAGACCCGCCTCGCGGAGTCCTCGGTGCCCACCGCCGCTCCCGGGGCGGTCGTGCCGCTCACCGCGTCGATGGTCGAGGGCTACCTCGCCATGCCGCGCTCGCGCCTCATCGTCGACGGCTACAACGTCAGCAAGTCCGGCTGGCCCGCCGCGCCGCTCGAGGTCCAGCGGGCCCGCCTGCTGGCGGCCCTGGCGCCCTTGAGCGCTCGCACGGGCGTGGAGACCACGGTGGTCTTCGACGCCGCCGACTCCGAGACCCGGCCGCCGGTGAGCCCGCCGCGCGGGGTGCGGGTGGTCTTCAGCCCGCCGGGCGTCATCGCCGACGACGTCGTGGGCGAGCTCGCCGAGGCCGAGCCCGCCGGGCGCGTGGTGCTGGTGGCCACCGACGACCGCGAGGTGCTCGCCCGGGTGGGTCGGGCGGGCGCGCGCGGCGTGCCGGCCGCGGTGCTGCTCGACGTCGTCGCCCGCTGACCCGCCGGCGCTGCGCTCCGGGCCCGCTCGACGCGCAGCGACACGCCGACACGCCGCCGGCGTGTCGTCCCGGGCCGGATTGTCGGCGCGCGGTGCCAGCGTGCCGCCCATGACGACACGAATCGACTGCGACTCCTGCCTGATGCGCGATCTCGCGTGCCACGACTGCGTGGTCACGGTGCTGCTCGGCCCGGCGCCCGACCTCTCCCTCGACGACGAGGAGCGTCGCGCCCTCGACGCCCTCGCGGCCGGCGGGCTCGTCCCGCCGCTGCGCCTGGTCGACCCCGTCGACGCCCCGATCGTGGAGTCCGCCTGAGCCGGGCGGCCGACCGGCGGGGTCCGGGCGGCGGGCCGGGCCGGTCCGGTGGGGCACACGGGGCTGATGTGACTCCTGTGACAGGAGAGCCGACCCAGGGGTCTAGATCACCTCAGGAACGCGCCCGACATGCGAGCCGGTTTTGGCGCGTCTCCCACCCGTTGTCTAGCCTCACCCCTCAGGTGCACGTAGCAGCGGTCCACACCGGACCGCGCGGGCACCGCGTCGAGTCCCTCGCCTCCGGGCGCGGGAGCCGGGGAACCACCACCTCTGGGGTGTATCTCCCGCAAGGCGGCCCGACCGGCCGAGGAGCGGGGGTAGGGCAAGTCGTGCCCGAACCCGTCAGCTCACCCGGTAGACGTCACGACGAACAAGGAGAGCGCCCGCTCGTGCTCGACGGACGGAAGCGACTCGGCAGCGCGGCTGCCGGTCTGGCCCTCGTGGCCGTTGCCGGACTCATCCCGACCCTCCCCGCCCAGGCGGAGCCCAGCGTCGAGACGGTGCAGGCTCGTGTCGATCGGCTCTACCACCAGGCCGAGCAGGCCTCGGAGCGCTACAACGACGCGCGCCTGCAGCTCGCCGACCTCCAGCGCGACCTGCGTCTGCTGCAGGCCGACCAGAAGCGCCAGGCCCGCGGCCTCGAGAGCGCCCGGGGCCAGGTCCGCGACTCCGTGCTGCGCCAGTTCGAGGGCCAGGGCCTCTCGACGGTCAGCGAGGTCGTCGTCTCGAAGGACCCCAGCTCCTTCCTCGACCAGATGGCCACCATGTCCTCCTACAGCGACCTGCAGGAGCAGCTCTACTCCACCTACGCCACGCAGGCCCGCGCCCTCGAGCTGCGCTCGGAGGCCACCGCCCGGCGCGCCAAGCAGCTGGCGGAGGTCAAGAAGGACCTCGCCTCGGACAAGCGGACGATCGACGCCAAGCTCGCCGAGGCCAAGACCCTCCTGGGCAGCCTCCAGGCCGAGCAGCGCGCCCAGGTCGTCTCCCGCAGCGAGACCACCCGCACCGCCGACGTCGCCGCGCTCAAGGACGTCCCGGTCAGCGGCCGCGCCGGCGCGGCCGTCGCCTACGCCCTCGCGCAGGTCGGCGACGCCTACGTCTACGGCGCGGCCGGCCCGAGCGCCTTCGACTGCTCCGGCCTCACGATGATGGCCTGGGCCCAGGCCGGCGTCTCGCTGCCGCACTCCTCGCAGGCGCAGATGTCCTCCGGCTCCCCGGTCTCCCAGAGCGACCTGCAGCCCGGCGACCTCGTCTTCTACTACAGCCCCGTGAGCCACGTCGGCATCTACATCGGCGACGGCAAGATCGTCCACGCGGCCAACCCCAGCACCGGCGTGCAGGTCGCCCCGGTCTTCTCGATGCCGTTCAGCGGCGCCGTCCGTCCGGGCTGATCCCCTGACCGACCAGCCCACCGACTCCGGGCCCGCCCCCACGGCGGGCCCGTCGTCGTCTCCCGACCCGGCCGGACGCGGCCGCCGGGTGCTGGTCGTGCGGCTCGTCGTGGCCGCGGTGGTGCTGGTCGCCGTCGTCGTCACCCTCGTGCTGGTGCGCGGCCGCGACGGCTACGTCGTGGAGCCCGACGCGGCCGGCGCGGGTGCCCCCGCGGCCGCGGCCGCGGGGGAGGCCACCCGGGTCCTCGCGGACCTCGAGCAGGCGCTGCGCGCCCACGACGCCCGGGCCGCCGCCGCGCTCGCGCCCGCCGGCGACCAGGAGGCGGCCGACCGGCTGGCCGCCGTGGCCCGCAACGTCGCCGCGCTCGACCTGCGCGAGGTCTCGCTGCGCTTCGTCGACCAGGACGGCCCCGTCGACGCCGACGGCCGGTGGACGGCCGTCGTGCAGGCCACCTGGCAGATCCCCGGCTTCGACCGCCGGGCCGCCGACACCGAGGTCGACGTCGCGCTCACCCAGACCGACGGCCGGGTCGCCGTGCGCTCCTTCGGCGGCGGGGGACGTCGCTCGCCCCTGTGGCTGCAGGGCCCGGTCACCGTCGACCGGCAGGGCCGGGTGCTGGTCATCGCGGCGCGCGCGTCCGACGCCCGGCGCCTCGAGGGGCTCGCCCGCACCGCCGTCGCCCAGGTCGGCCGACGTCTCGACCTGCCCGACACCTCCCTCGTGCTCGAGGTCCCGGCCTCCGGCGAGGGCCTCGACGCCGCCCTCGGGGCGGAGCCGGGCACCTATCGCCAGATCGCCGCGGTCACCGCCCCCGTCGACGGCTCCGATCCCGCCACCGCGCCGATCCACGTGTTCGTCAACCCGGCGGTCATGGACGAGCTCGACCGCGACGGAGCCCAGGTGGTGCTCACCCACGAGACCACCCACGCCGCGACCCGCGCGCCGGCGAGCAAGGCGCCGACCTGGCTGATCGAGGGGTTCGCGGACTGGGTCGCGCTGCAGGAGGTGCGGCTGCCGCTCTCGGTGACCACCGCTCGCCTGGCCACGCGCATCGAGAAGGACGGCATCCCGGACGCCCTGCCCACGGCCGACGACTTCGGCGTCGACCGCACCGATCTCGAGGCCACCTACGAGAGCGCCTGGCAGCTGTGCGTCACGATCGCCGACGAGTCCGGCGCCGCCGCGCTGCGACGTCTCTACGACCGCGCGGGCACGGGTGCGCCGATCGCGTCGACGCTCAAGGCCACGACCGGCCTCGACGTCGCCTCCCTCACCCGGCTGTGGCAGCAGCGTCTGCGTGCGCTCCCGCAGCCCTCGGGGGAGACCGGTCGCGAGGCACCCGACGTCCCCGTCGGCTGAGGCCTCGCTGAGAACCCGGGCCACGGCTCGCGCCCGTCGGGGTCGGTGACGCACTCTGGAGGCGTGACGTCGTCCGCGCCTCCCGTCGATCCGACCGCTCCCGTCGACCCGGCCGGGGCCGACGCACCTCCCTGGCGCGGCACCGCCCTCGCGGTGACGCTGGTGGCGGGGGTCGCCTTCGTGCTGCTGGCCTGGTGGAGGATCCCGTGGGACGCCGTGCCCGGCGGGCACCTCAGCCCGGCGCCGGCGTCGGTGCTCGACCCCGAGCAGGTGCGGCGCGCCGAGGCGTTCAGCCGCTGGGCGCGGGTCTGGAGCTGGGGCTCGCTGGCGGTGTCGATCCTCGTCGCGTGCCTGCTGGGCCTCACCTCGCTCGGCGCGCGCCTCATGCGCCGGGCCCCGGGGCCCTGGTGGGTCCAGGTGCCGCTCGGCGTCGTGGTGCTGCTCGTCGTGGGGCGCGTCGTCACCCTGCCCTTCGCCGCGGCCATGCACGTGCACGTGCGCGACTACGGCCTGACCCGCCAGGGCTGGGGCGGCTTCGCGCGCGACCTCGTCGTCTCGGAGGCGATCACGGCCGTCACGACCGCGCTGGCCGTCCTGGCGCTCGTGGCGTGCGCGCGTCGTCTCCCGCGCCGGTGGCCCGCTGTCGCCGGTGCGCTGGTGGCGGTGCTGGTGATGCTCGGGTCGTTCGTCTACCCGCTGCTCGTCGAGCCGCTGATGAACCGCTTCACCCCGCTGCCCGACGGGCCGCTGCGCAGCAGCATCCTGCGGCTGGCCGAGAAGGACGGCGTCCCGCTCGACGACGTCCTGGTGGCCGATGCCTCGCGACGCACGACGACGCTGAACGCCTACGTGTCCGGCTACGGCGACACCCGCCGGGTCGTGCTCTACGACAACCTCGTGAAGGACCTCGACGACCGGGAGGTGCTCTCGGTGGTGGCCCACGAGCTCACCCACGCCCGGCACGACGACGTGCTGACCGGCTCGGCGCTCGGCGCGCTCGGCGCGGCCGCGGGGGTCGGGCTGCTCGGCCTGGTGCTCGGACGGCGGCGCCTGGGCGATCCCGCCGTGGTGCCGCGCGTGCTGGCGGTGGTGGCGGTGGCGTCGTTCCTGGCGATGCCGGTGCAGAACACCCTGAGCCGGCGCATCGAGATCCGGGCCGACGTCGGGGCGCTGGAGACCACGCGCGACCCGCAGGCCTTCGAGGCGATGCAGCGTCAGCTCTCGCTGCGCTCCCTGAACGACCCGACGCCGCCGGCGTGGTCGCAGGTCTGGTTCGGCAGCCATCCGACCGTGCTCACGAGATTGGCCCTCGCCGAGCGGATGGCCGGGGACTGAGGCGGGGTCCTGAGGGACTCCGCGTCGTTCCGACGGCGATCGTGCTCGGCGAGGGCCAGCACTCCCTCCCCAGAGAGTGGTCTCGCGGGCCGCGGTGGCGGCGCTGGCGGACGGGAGTCCGCCGGGGGCTCAGCAGGTGGTGCCGCTGAGCGAGACGCCCGAGCTGACGCTCGAGCAGGTGGTGCTGAAGGCTCCCTTGACGACCGGGCCGAGGGCGAAGACGGCCACCACGAGGATGGCGGCGATGCCCGCGATCAGGAGCCCGTACTCGACGGCCGAGGCACCTCGCTCGTCACGGCGGTCCGGGGAGCTCGGAGCGTCGGTGGCGTGGAGGTGGTCGGTCATCGTGGTGGTCCTGTCGTGGCGGTCGGGATCGGGAACAGGGGGTCGCCGCGGGGCCCGAGGTCCGGGGCGACCAGGCTCAGCAGGTGCCGGTGGCGATCGCGGTGTTGCTGCTGGTGATCGACGAGCAGGTGGTGGTGAAGGCCTTCTTCACGACCGGGCCGAGGGTCATGACCGCGACGACGATGACCGCGGCGATGCCGGCGATCAGCAGGCCGTACTCGACGGCGGATGCGCCGCGGTCGTCGGCGGTGGGTCGGCGGCCGGAGAAGAGCAGGCGCAGGTACTCGATCATGACGTTCTCCCAGAGGGGTGCAAGTGGTGGATCGGTTCGGGCTGGGACCGTTCCGGTGAGGCGTCGACCTCACATGGAAGATCATCGGCCGGGCGGCACCGGACCTGAATCAGATGACCGCGTCGATTCCGGTAGCCCGTTCGGGCTAGCGCGGGACGACGACCGGAGCGCGCACGAGGACGGCCCCCCACGCGGTGCGTGGAGGGCCGTCGGGGGACCGGAGGTGAGCGACTAGGGGGTCGGCTTGACCGTCGAGAGCAGTCCGACGCGCATGGCGGTGACCAGCGCCTGGGCGCGGTTGGTGGCGCCGAGCTTCTGGTAGATCTTCGCGATGTGGGACTTCGCGGTGGACTCGCTGAGGTAGAGCCGCTGGCCGATCTGGGCCGCGCCGAGACCGTCGGCGAGCAGCAGCAGGACCTCGTGCTCGCGGTCGGTGAGGCGGGTCGACTCCGCGGCCGAGCGGCGCATCATCGCGCCGACGAGTCCGGCGCAGACGAAGGAGCGCGGTGAGACCCGGGCGTGCCGGGCGGCCTTGACGACCTCCATCGAAGGCGCGTCCTTGCCCACGAAGCCGGACGCGCCGGCCTCCATCGCGGCGAAGATCTGGTCGTCGCCGGAGTGCATCGTCAGCACCACCAGGCCGATGGTCTCGCTGACCTTGCGCAGCGCGCGGACGATGTCGAGCCCCGTGCCGTCCTGCAGCTGCAGGTCGGTGACGACGACGTCGGGTCGCAGCTCGGCGGCCTTGGCCATGCACTCGGCCACGCTGCCGGCGACGCCGACGATCTCCATGTCGTCCTGCAGGTCGAAGACGCCGGCCAGACCCGTGCGGATCAGCTCGTGGTCGTCGACCAGCAGGACTCGGGTCTTCTCGGTCACAGCTCCGCCTTCTGCTCCTCCTCGGCCGGGGTGCCGAGGGCATGGTTGCCGAGGACGACGCGCACCGTGAGGCCGCCGCCGGGGGTCTCGGACAGGGTCAGTATGCCGCCGATGAGATGCGTGCGCTCCTGCATGATGCCCAGGCCGAAGGAGTCCGAGCGTCCGACCCCCATGCCGCGGCCGTTGTCGCTCACGGTGATCGACGCGGCCGGCGGCTGCACCTGGCAGTGCACCTGGATCTGGGTGCACCCGGAGTGCTTGACGGCGTTGTTCATCGCCTCCTGGGCGATGCGGAACAGCTCGGCCTCGACCTCGGGCCGCAGCCGCGTCGGCTGCTCGTCGAGGGTGACGGCGATGGGCATGCCCGAGACCTGGCTGAGGTTGCGGGCGATGGAGCCGATCGCGGTGCCGAGGGACTCGCTGGAGCCCACGCTGGTGCGCAGCGTGATGACCGTGCGCCGCACCTCGGCGACGACCGCGGAGATCCGCTGACGCAGGAGCTCGATCTGCTCCTCCTGCTTCGGGCCCGGCGGCGTGCAGGACAGGATGTCGACGAGGTAGCCGAGCGAGGCGATGTCCTGCGCGACGCCGTCGTGCATCTCGCGGGAGAGGCGACGTCGCTCCTCGGCGGTGGCGGTGTCGCGGAAGCGGGCGAAGAGCAGGGCGGTGTCGAGCTGCACCGCGAGCGGGTGCAGGGCGCGGCTGAGGCGTCGCTGCAGGTCGCGCGCCTCCACCCCGCTGGAGGAGGGGGTGGCGGCGACGACGCCGACCCGGCCGGCGTCGGTGACCAGCACGAGGGCGACGCGGCCGCTGGCGTCGAGCACGAGCGTCTCCTCGCCGTCCCAGGCGCTCTGCGCGAGCGCGAGGTGATCGTCGAGGCCGGGCTGCCCGGGCTGCCCGAGCTCCTCGTCGAGCGACTTGGTGACCAGCGGCACCAGCTCGTCCTCGCGGGGCACGTAGAGCGCCAGCACCGAGGTGGGCAGCTCGTCGTCGATGCGCGCCATGATCGCGCCCCCGAGGATGGCGGGGTCGAGGCCGGAGCTGAGGTCGCCGCTGAGGCCGATGAGCTGCCGGATGAGGGTCTGTGCGTAGTAGTACGGCGTCAGCGGGTCGTTGCTGCGCAGCAGCGCGCTGCGCACGAAGCAGGCCACCAGGCCCAGGCCGAGCCCGGTGACGGTCCAGGTGAAGGTCGCGACGCTCTGGTCGGGGGTGATGCCGTCGTAGACGACGTAGGCGAGGAGCACGATCGCGGTCAGCTGGGCCGAGAGCGCGACGCCCATGCCGCGCACGCCGCGGTGCAGGCCGCCGGTGAACGCCGGGACGGCCAGCAGGCCGATCGCCGACGTCGTGCTGTGCAGCGCGACGCCGCACACCACGCCGACCGCGATCGGCTCGAGGATGCTCAGGACGCCCAGCGTGCGCTCGGGGCGCAGCTCGGCGAGCTGGACCACGACCCAGATGCCCCCGACGACGAGCACGGCGTTCAGCGCGTCGCGGTCCTGCGCGTACACCGCGCTGCCGAGGAGGACGACCAGGACGAAGAGCCGGGCGGCCGCGGCCAGACGGAACACCTGACGCTGCAGCGTCGTCATGACCTCCCCCTCGCTCGACCTGTCGTGTGCCGGACGCCCGTGCGGACGCTCGGTCGGTGGTCCGAGGCCTGTGATTATGGTCTCTGGACCCCGTCCTCCGCACGGCATCCACCCGGACGCGCCGCAGCGATCAGCCGAAGCTGTCCATGACGTTGAGCGCCGCGGGCCCCATGACGGCGATGAACAGGCAGGGGAGGATGAAGAAGATCAGCGGGACGGTCATCTTCACCGGCACCTGCTGTGCCTTCTCCTCGGCCCGCTGACGCCGCTTCACGCGGATCTCCTGGGACTGCACGCGCAGCACCGAGCCGATCGGCACGCCGAAGGAGTCGGCCTGCACCATGGCGCCGACGAAGGCCTTGAGGTCGTCGACCTCGGTGCGGTCGGCCAGCGAGCGCAGCGCCTGCGCACGACCCTGGCCCAGCTGCATCTCCTGCAGCAGGCGGGCGAGCTCCTCGGCCAGGGGGCCCTCGGTGTTGCGCGCGACCTGCTGGACGGCGGCGTCGAAGCCCAGGCCGGCCTCCACCGAGATCGTCAGGAGGTCGATGGCGTCGGGCAGCGCGCGCTGCACCTGCTCGGCGCGGTCGTAGGCGCGCTGGTAGAGCAGGCCGTCGGGGGCCCAGAAGCCGGCGGCGGCGCCGAGCAGCAGCATCCCGAGGCGCACCGGCAGCGAGGTGCCGAGCAGGAGGGAGATCAGCAGTCCTGCGACCAGGCCGACGCCGGCGAGGAGCACCTTGCCGGAGACGATCCGGTCGACGCTCCAGCCCGGCGGGTTGCCGGCCAGCTCGAGCCGACGCCGGATCCGCTCGGTGGTGTCGCCGCCGGAGAGCCGGCGGCCCAGCCCGAGCGCGCGGGCCTGCAGCGGCTCGAGCACCCGCTCGGAGAAGGGCCGCTCGGACTCCTGGCGACGCAGGTCGGAGGGGGCCGCGGTCATCGCCTCGAGCACCTCGAGGGAGCGGGAGACGCCGTCGACGCCGCTGGGTCGCGTCGCGACCGCCAGCAGCGTGATCGCGGTGCCGAGCATCAGCACGCCGAGCACGAGCATCATCGTCATCGTCTACACCTCCACCTTGATCAGACGGCTCATCCAGAACACGCCGATCGAGAGCCACAAGGTCGCCGCGCCGAGCAGGAACCAGCCCCGCGGATCCCCGAAGAGGGGCGCGACGTAGTCGCCCTGGGTGAGGGCGAGGTAGATCAGGAACAGCGGCGGGAGGCCGCCGAGCACCCAGGCCGAGAGGCGTCCCTCGGCCGAGAGCGAGGCCACCTGGCGGCGCATGTACTCGCGCTCGCGCAGCGTGCCGGCGACGGTCTCCAGCAGCTCGGCGAGGTTGCCGCCGACCTGACGCTGGATGCGGATCGCCATGACGACCCACTCGAAGTCCTTGCTCTCGAAGCGCTCCGCGACGCCGTCGAGGGCCTCCTCGAGGGACACGCCGAGGCGGGTCTCGACCATCACGCGCTTGAACTCCGAGGCGATCGGGTCGGCGCCCTCCTTGACGATCGTGTCGACCGCCTGCTGCAGCGAGAGGCCCGCGGCGAGCGCGCCGGACATCAGCTGCAGGGTGTCGGGCAGCGAGGCGCCGAAGCGCTTGCGGCGCCGCTTGGCGCGGAAGCCGAGCACGACCCAGGGGAGGATCGCGCCGGCCAGCACGGTGAGGATGCCCAGGAGCAGGCTGCCGGCGCTGAGCAGCAGGCCGAGCACGGCCGATCCGACGAACACGCCGAGGTGGATCAGCAGCCACTCCGCCGGCTTGAGCTCGCTGCCCGCGGCGTCGAGGCGACGGGCGATGCGCGACTCCAGATCGCGGTTGCGGCCCAGCATCTGGGCCGCGGCGTCCCTGGCCTGGGTCATCGCCTGGTCGGGGTCGATGCGCGGCATGTGCGGGCCGCTGCCGCCGCCCACGCCCGCGACGGTGCGGGTGTAGCGGGCCACGCGCTCGGCGGCGGAGAGCGGCCGCGGGGCGCGGGGTACCAGCAGCATCAGCAGGCCGAGCAGGCCCACGCCCACCACGCCGGTGGCGGCGTACAGGCCCCACTGCGGCAGCGCCGAGCCGCCGTCGGCGAGGTCGGGCACCGCGACGGCCGGGGCCGGACTCGGGTTCGTCGTGGCGACCGTCGCGTAGGCGTCGGCGGTGAGCGCGCCCGCCGAGGTCGGCAGCGTGACGCTGACCGTGCCCGCGGTGCTCGTGAGGCCGTCGGGCCGCTCGATGGTGACGAGGACCTGCCGCTCGAGGGCGTCGGCCTCGCCGGCGAAGGCCTGCTCGAGGTCGGCGCGGTCCGCGGCGATGACCCGACCGCCGCCGGCCGAGGCCATCCGGCGCAGGTCGGCGTCCGGGGTGCCGGCGTCGAGCGCGATGGCGTCGACGATGGTCCTGCTGGAGCGGATCTCCGCGAGCACGCGGGAGAGCGGGGTCCGGGAGGTGTCCGCGCCGTCGGAGAGGACGAGCAGCTGACGCTGACCGGCGGTGCCGGCGACGTCGATGGAGCGCAGGACGCCGTCGTAGAGCCGGGTCTGCGGTGCGATCCGCAGCGAGGCCAGCACGCTGCGCGCGGCGGCGTGGTCGAGCGTCGGCGGCTGGGCGACCGTGATCGCGCCGGCGAAGGCGACGATGCCCACGCGGACGTCGTCGGGCACGGTGTCGAGGAACGTGCCGGCGGCGGCCTTCGCGGCGGCGAAGCGCGGGCCGCGCATCGACGGGCTGGTGTCGACCACGAGCACGGCCGTGCGCTGCACGGCGTCGGACTCCGAGGCCGCCTGGGCGCTGGCCGTCGCGGCCTTCCCGGCGACGCTGGCGGTGACCTTCGCGAGGTCGACCTGCGCGCCCTGCGGCACGGAGACCAGCACCTCGAGGCCGTCGTCGGTGACCTGGACGTGGGTGACGTCCGCGCCCGAGGCGCCCTCGGCGGCCCGGGCGGGCGTGGGCAGCAGCAGGGCCGCGACGGCGAGGAGCCCGCCGAGCGCCCGTGCCCCGCGGAGCCGACCGCCGCTCATGCGATCCGGTCCGCGACGAAGAGCATCGGGTCGACGGTGACGTTGACCAGCGCCAGGCGCTCGAGCGCCTTGGGGCGCAGGCCGGTCGGACGCAGCCGGCCGAGGTTGCGGCCCTCGCGGTCGAACCCGAGCGAGCCGTCGAAGACGAAGACGTCCTGCAGCGTGATGACGTCGCCCTCCATCCGCTCCACCTCGGTGATGTGGGTGATGCGGCGCGAGCCGTCCTTGAAGCGGGTCTGGTGGACGATGAGGTCGACCGCCGAGGCCACCTGCTCGCGGATGGCGCGGATCGGCAGGTCCATGCCCGCCATCAGCACCATCGTCTCCATGCGCGAGAGGGTGTCGCGCGGGCCGTTGGAGTGCAGGGTGCAGATGGAGCCGTCGTGGCCGGTGTTCATCGCCTGGAGCATGTCGAGCGCGGAGGCGTCGCGGACCTCGCCGACGATGATGCGGTCGGGGCGCATGCGCAGCGAGTTGCGCACCAGGTCGCGGATGGTGACCTCGCCGCGGCCCTCGATGTTGGCCGGACGCGACTCCAGCCGCACGACGTGGTCCTGCTTGAGCTGGAGCTCGGCGGCGTCCTCGATGGTGACGATGCGCTCGTCGGTGGGGATGAAGGAGGAGAGCACGTTGAGCGTCGTGGTCTTGCCGGCGCCGGTGCTGCCGGACACGATCACGTTGAGGCGGCCGCGGATGCAGGCCTCGAGGAACTCCGCGGTCTGCGGGGTGAGCGAGCCGAATCCGATGAGGTCCGCGACGGTGAGCGGGTCGGTGGCGAACTTGCGGATCGTCAGCGCGGAGCCGTCGACGGCCAGGGGCGGGACCACGGCGTTGACGCGGCTGCCGTCGGGCAGGCGGGCGTCGACCATGGGGGAGGACTCGTCGATGCGGCGCCCCACGCGGGAGACGATCTTGTCGATCGTGCGGCGCAGGTGGGCCTCGTCGACGAACGAGGCGTCGGCCACGACGAGCTTGCCGTCGCGCTCGAGCCAGATGGAGTCGTGGCCGTTGACCATGACCTCCGAGACCGCCGGGTCGCGCAGGAACGGCTCGATCGGACCGTAGCCGAGGATGTCGTCGCTGATCTCCTGGGTGACCCGCGCGCGGTCACTGCTGCTCAGCGGCCGGTCCTGGGAGGAGAGCACCTCGGCGAGCACGGCCCGCACCTGCTGGTCGAGCTCGCCGGAGTCGAGGTTCGCGTCGTAGAGCCGCGGCCCGAGCTCGCGCAGGAGCTCGGCGTGGACGTTGGCCTTGAGCTCCTCGATCCGGTCGCCGCCGGACGTCGCTGCGGCGCGCCGGGCGCTGAGCGCGGAGTCCGGGGTGGCGCGCCGGCGTCCGGGCGCCGGGGTCTCGGCGGCGGGACGCTGCTCGGCGGCCGCGGCGGACGCCGCGTGGGCTCCGGACGTCCCCTCACCGGCGGCGTCGGCGGGGTCGGCGGTGCGAGCGCTCTCGGGGGAGTCGCCGGGCTCGTCGCCGCGGCGGGCGGCGGCCAGGCGGTCGGACAGGCTGCTCATGTCATCTCCTGATCCGGAAGCGAGCACGGGAGCGCTCGTCGTCGGTCTCCGCGGGGCGCGCCGTGCCGGGGCTGCTGGCGTGCGTGGTGGCGGTCAGGCCCACGGGCTCGTCGGGCTGGGTCACGACGTCGCCGATGATGTCGGCGGCGAGGTGGCGGATCGCCTGCGAGGCCTGGTGGTCGGGGCGCTCGACGACGATCGGCGTGCCCGCGTTGGTCGAGGCGGCGATCTCGATCGCGGTGGCGAACCGGGCCGCGATCCGCATGCCGAGGATCGACTCGACCTTCTCCGCCGACAGCCCGACGGCGTCGTCGGCGCGGTTGAGCAGCAGGTGCCGGTGGTCGGGGGCGATGCCCAGCAGGTCGAGCGTCTCCAGCGCGACCTTCACGTTCTTCAGCGTCGGCACGTCGAGGGTGGCGACGATGACGCACTCGTCGGTCTCGTCGAGGGCGGCCAGCACCTGCTCGTCGAAGGCCGGCGCGGTGTCGACGACGATGTGGTCGAAGCCCTCGCGCAGGGTCCGCAGGACGGCGCCGACCAGCGTCGGACTGACGCGCTCGCGGACGTCGGGGTGCGACGGTGCGGCGAGCACCATGAGCGAGTCGGCCTGGCGGGTCAGCAGTCCGTCGATCTGCTCGAGGTCGAGGCTGCCCTCGGCGCCGATGGCGTGCTCGATGGAGTGGCTCGGGAAGAGCTGCATCGTGATCGCGACGTCGCCGAAGGCGAGGTCGAGGTCGACCAGGCAGACCCGTCGGGCCCCGCCCTGGTTGAGCGCCAGCGCCAGGTTGACCGCCACGGTGGTCTTGCCGACGCCGCCCTTGGGCGAGAAGACGGTGACGATGGAGCCGCGGCGCATCGCCCCGGCCGGACCGCGCAGGGCGACGAAGAGCTGGTGAGCGCGGGCCACGGCCGCGGTGAGGGCCTCGGGGTCCTCGGCCTCGACGACGTCGCGCGCGCCGGCCTTCATGGCCGCACGCAGCACGTCGGCGTCCAGGCCCTCGCGGACGAGGACCACCGTCACCGTGGGCCGCGAGATGCGCAGCTCCTCGCAGACGCCGAGCGCCTCGTCGAGCTCGAGGTTCGGGCCGAGGACGACGATGTACTCCTCCGGATGCTGGGAGAGCCAGCCACGGGCGCGCTCCAGGGTCTCCACGCCCTGGCTGCCCGTGGGGAGGCTCCGCAGCAGCGCGGTGACGCTGTCGCTGGCCGGATCGACGACGACGGGCATGGCTCAGCGCTGCTTCGCGAAGAGGTTGGTGGAGTCGACGCTCGTGGTGTCGTTGACCTTCGCCTCGGAGGTGAGCAGGGCGAAGGTGAGCTCGCCGGCCCCCTGGGCGTAGAGGATCCGCTGGGCGTCGGTCTGGCTCAGCGCCAGCGTGAGCAGGGTGCGCGCGACGGTCTCGGCCGGCTGGGCGGCGTCCTGGGCCGGGGCGGCGACGGGCTGCGGGGTGCTGGAGCCGACGCCGAGCACCGTCACGCGGGTGAGCAGGGTGCGGGTGAACGGCTGGCCGGTCGTGGGGCTCTTGCCGGAGTAGATGACCGCGACCTCGGCGCCGGGGTTGAGGAAGCCGGCGACGCGGGCGGGGTCGCTGAGGTTGATCGAGATCGCCATCTTGCCGGCGGGGATGGGCAGCGTCGTGGCGGCCGCGGCGTCCTTGCCGAGCTTCTCGGGCACGACCTGCTCGCCCGGGTAGAGGGTGGTGAGCGCCTCGAGGTCGGAGATGCCGTCGGTGGTGGTGGCGGCGCCCGGCAGCAGCTGGTCGGCGGCGACCGGCTTGAGGGCGAGCTTCCCGGCGGCGGCGGCGGCCGAGATGCTCTCGCCCTGGTCGATGCGCGCGGTGGCGACGAGCACCTGGGACGTCGCGTAGCGGTCCTCGGCGCGGGCGTCGGCGCCGCGCACGTAGAGGAACACCAGGACGGTCCCGAGGGCGGCCACCAGGGCGGCGGCGATCAGCAGCACTCTGCGTCGATCCATGTGGGGTCAGGCCTTTCGGATCGCCGGACGCGGGTGCGCGCACCCCGACCAGCATTGCGTCCACGCCCGCGCCCGAGACGGGCGTGAGCGTGGAACCCGTCAGGCCTGGGTTCGGCCGTCCGGCCCCCGACCTGAGGGATCCGGCGCGACCGAGCCTCGGATCGGGCCCCCGGCGACCCCCGGCGACCCCCGGCGACCCCCGGCGGTGCTCAGCGGTAGAGCGCCGCGACCTCCTCGCGCTGCTCGCGCATGACGACGGCCCGCTTGAGCTTGAGCGAGGGCGTCAGCTGGCCGCCCTCCTCGGTCCACACGTCCGGCAGCACCGCGAAGCGGCGGATCGACTCCGCCCGGGAGACGGCCTTGTTGGCGTCCTCGACGGCCGCCTCGAGCTCGGCCTGCAGGTCGGGGTCCTCGAGGAGGTCCTCGACCTCGCCGGACTTGCCCTGGGCCTGCGCCCACAGCGGGAAGGACTCGCGGTCGATGGTGATGAGCGCGCCGATGTAGGGCTGGCCGTCGCCGACGACGATGCACTGGTCGACGAGCGGGTGGGCGCGCAGCCGGTCCTCGAGGACGGCCGGGGCGACGTTCTTGCCGCCGGCGGTCACGAGGATCTCCTTCTTGCGGCCGGTGATGCGCACGAAGCCCTCGTCGTCGATCTCGCCGACGTCGCCGGTGTGGAACCAGCCGTCGGGCTCGAGGGCCTCGGCGGTGGCCTCCTCGGCGCCCCAGTAGCCGACGAAGACCTGGCCGCCGCGCATGAGCAGCTCGCCGTCGTCGGCGACGCGCACGGCGGTGCCGCCGAGCGGACGGCCGACGGTGCCGACCTTGATGGCGTCGGGGAGGTTGACGGTGGCCGCGCCGGTGGTCTCGGTGAGGCCGTAGCCCTCGAGGATCGTGACGCCGATGCCGCGGTAGAAGTGGCCCAGGCGCTCGCCCAGGGGCGCGCCGCCGGAGACGGCGAAGTGGCAGCGGCCGCCGAGCGCGGCGAGGAGCCGGCCGTAGACCAGCCGGCCGAACAGCGCGTGCTGGGCGCGCAGCCGCAGCGGCACGCGGCCGGCGTCCTGGGCCCGGGACCAGGCGATGGCGGTCTCGGCGGCGCGGTCGAAGATGGCGCCCTTGCCGTCGGCGGTGGCGCGCTGGGAGGCGGTGTTGAAGACCTTCTCGAAGACGCGGGGGACCGCGAGGATGAAGGTCGGCTGGAAGGCGCCGAGGTCGTCGAGCAGGTTCTTGATGTCGGCGCTGTGACCCAGCCGCACCCGCGACTTGATGCAGCCGACCTGGATGATGCGGGCGAAGACGTGGGCCAGCGGCAGGAACAGCAGCGTCGAGGCGCCCTCGGTCTCGAAGAGCCGCTCGAGCTCCTCGACGGCCACGCCGAGCTCGGTCATGAAGTTGCCGTGGGTGAGCATGCAGCCCTTGGGACGGCCGGTGGTGCCCGAGGTGTAGATGAGGGTGGCCAGGTCCAGCGGCGTCGCGGTGGTGCGGCGCTGCTCGAGGTCGCCGTCGGAGACCTCCTCGCCGAGCCGGCCGAGCACGTCGACCGCGCCGTCCTCGAGCGACCAGACCTGGCGCAGGGCGGTGAGGTCGGGGCGCACGGCGGTGACCCGCGCGAGGTGCTCGGGGGTCTCGGTGACGACCGCGACGGCGCCGGAGTCGCCGAGGATCCAGGCGATCTGCTCCTGCGAGGAGGTCTCGTAGACCGGCACCGTGACGGCGCCGGCGAACCAGATGGCGTAGTCGAGCAGGGTCCACTCGTAGCGGGTCTTGGAGATCAGCGCGACGCGGTCGCCGGGCTCGACGCCGGCGGCCACGAGGCCCTTGGCGACGCTGCGGACCTCGGCGAGGAACGCGGCCGCGGTGACGTCCTCCCAGGAGCCGTCGGCGCCGGGGCGGCTGACCACCACGGCGTCCGGGGCCTCCTCGGCGTTGCGGACGACGTCGTCGGTGAGGTTCCCGGTGGACGGGATCTCGACGGCCAGCGGCGTGGCGAACTCGCGCACGGCTCCTCCTTCGCATCGCACCCGGGGGTGCGGGGGTCTCGGGTCGGCCGGCCCGGCCGGGGCGGAGCGCCGGAGCCGGGTGCCACACGCGGGACGAGGGTCGGGCGCGGGACGGCCGCCCAGCAGGCTACCGCCCAGTACGCCGCAGGTCCGATCCGGTAGGCTCGCACCGCCCCGCAGCGCGGGGCCGAACGCCGCTTCAGGAGCCCGCCCCGTCCGGGCTCGAGACGCGCCTGCGGGCGCCAGCCGAGGGAGGACCCGTGGCCGAGCAGACCACGTCGTCGATCGTCGTCGAGGCCGCCCCCGGCGCCGTCATGGAGGTCATCGCCGACTTCGCCTCCTACCCCTCCTGGGCGAAGGGCGTCACCGTCGCCGACGTCCGCTCCGAGGGCCCGGGCGGCCGCGCCGCGCAGGTGTTCTTCGCCCTCGACGTCGCCCCCATCAAGGACGAGTACACCCTCGCCTACACCTGGGACGGCGACCGCCAGGTCACCTGGACCCTCGTCGAGGGCAAGATGCTGCGCGCGCTCGACGGCGCCTACCTGCTGCGCGACCGCGGCGACGGCACCACCGAGGTCACCTACCGCCTCGCCCTCGACGTCAGCATCCCGCTCATCGGCATGCTCAAGCGCAAGGGCGAGAAGATCCTCATCGACACCGCGCTGAAGGGTCTGAAGAAGCGCGTCGAGTCGATCGCCTGACGGGCCGGGCTCCGGCTTGCGCATCCTCCTGTTCACCGGCAAGGGCGGCGTCGGGAAGTCGACGATCGCCTCCGGCACCGCGGCCCTGAGCGCGGCCTCGGGCGCGCGCACCCTCGTGCTGAGCACCGACGCCGCGCACTCGCTGGCCGACGCCTTCGGCACGCCCGTGGGCGCCGAGCCCACGCAGGTCGCCGAGCGGCTCTTCGTCCAGCAGGTCGACGCGCAGCTGCGCTTCCAGCAGTCGTGGGCCGAGATCCAGGGCTACCTGCTCTCCGTGCTCGACGTCGCCGGCGTCGACCCCGTCGCCGCCGAGGAGCTCACCGTGCTGCCCGGCGCCGAGGAGGTGCTCGCGCTGCTCGAGCTGCGCCTGCAGGTGCTCTCGGGGGCGTGGGACACCGTCGTCGTCGACTGCGCGCCCACCGCCGAGACCCTGCGCCTGCTCGCGCTGCCCGAGGCGCTCGGCTGGTACGTCAACCGGGTCTTCCCCGCCGAGCGGCGTCTGCTGAAGGCCCTCAAGCCGGTCCTCAGCCGCACCGTCGGCGTCCCGCTGCCGGGGGAGGGCGTCGTCGACGCCCTCGAGCGGCTGCACGCCGAGCTCGCCGAGGTGCAGGCCCTGCTGTCGGGCCCGGACGCCTCGGTGCGGCTCGTGCTCACCCCCGAGCAGGTCGTGCTCGCCGAGGCCCGCCGCAGCTGGACCACGCTCTCGCTGTTCGGCTACCGGGTCGACGGCGTCGTCGCCAACCGGGTCTTCCCCGGCGCTGAGGCCGACGCCTGGCGCACCGGCTGGGTGCGGGCCCAGGACGCCGTGCTGGCCGAGGTCGAGCAGTCCTTCGCCGGTCTGCCCGTGTGGCGCTCCACCTACCGCGACCGCGAGCCGGTGGGCGTCGAGGCGCTGCGCACGCTGGCCGCCGACGTCTACGCCTCGCGGCCCGACGTCGCGCCGTTCGCCGCCCCCGCCGGCGAGGGCCCCTTCCGCGTCGACCGCACTGAGCGCGGCGCCGTCCTCCACCTCGCGCTCCCGCTGGCTCAGCGCGACGACGTCGACCTCGCCCGCCACGGCGACGAGCTCGTCGTCACCGTCGGCTCCTACCGGCGCGTGCTCGCGCTGCCCGCCGGGCTGAGCCGCCTGCGGGTGGCCGGCGCCCGGGTCGACGCCGGCCGGCTGCGGGTGCGCTTCGTCGACGACCAGGCCCCGGCCGCCGACGCCGGCTCGCCCGAGCCCGCCCCCTCCGCCGAGGAGGCGCTGCGATGAGCCCCCAGCCGCCCGAGGACAAGCCCGGCGACCAGCCGGAGGACCAGAACCCCGGCCCCGACGACGACCTCGGCACGGTGGCCGAGGAGGCCGCCAAGCTCTTCGGCGCGCTGGCCGGCTGGGCCGGCGACCAGGGCACCGACTGGGGCCGCGGCGTGGCCGGTGCGGCCGGCGCCGCCGCCGGCTCGGCCGCCGAGATCGCCGCGCACCTGCACGAGGGCCTGCGCGACGGCCTCGCCGAGAACCTCGCCACCGGCGCGCCGGAGTGCCGCTGGTGCCCGGTGTGCCGCACCGTGCACGTCGTGCGCGAGCTGAGCCCCGAGGTGCGCGCCCACCTCACCAGCGCCGCGAGCTCGCTCATCGCGGCGGCCGCGGGCATCCTGGCCACCACGGTGCCGCCGGACGCCCGCAAGGACGCCGGGACCGGCACCGGGCGCGTGGAGCGCATCGACCTCGACGACGAGCCGTGGCCCGAGGAGGACCAGTGAGCCTGACCTGCGGTGTCGACATCGGCGGCACGAAGATCCTCGGCGGCGTCGTCGACGAGAGCGGCGAGATCGTCGAGGAGCTGCGCGTGGAGTCGCCGGCCACCGACGTCGAGGCGATCGAGAAGGCCGTCATCGACCTCGTCGGCCAGCTGCGCGAGCGCCACGAGATCGAGGCGGTCGGCGTCGGCGCGGCCGGCTACGTCGACAAGACCCGCTCGATCGTCATGTTCGCGCCGAACATCGCCTGGCGCGACGTCGACCTCAAGGCCGAGCTCGAGGACGGCACCGGCCTGCCGGTGGTCATCGAGAACGACGCCAACGTCGCCGCCTGGGGCGAGTTCCGCTTCGGCGCGGGCCACGACGTCGACGACCTCCTGCTGGTCACCGTCGGCACCGGCGTCGGCGGCGGCGTGGTGCTCGACGGCGAGCTCTTCCGCGGCGCCTTCGGCGTGGGCGCCGAGATCGGCCACCTGCGCGTGGTGCCCAACGGGCTGCTCTGCGGCTGCGGCAACCTCGGCTGCCTCGAGCAGTACGGCAGCGGCTCGGCGCTGGTCCGCGAGGCGCGGCGTGCGGCGGCCGGCGGCTCCCTCCTGGCCCGTCACCTGCTCGACCTCGCCGGTGGCGAGGTCGAGGCGATCACCGGCCCGATGATCACCGAGGCCGCCCGCGGTGGCGACCCGTTCAGCATCGAGCAGCTGGCCGACCTCGGCCGCTGGCTCGGCGAGGGCCTCGCCTCGCTCGCAGCCGTGCTCGACCCGGCGGTCATCGTGCTCGGCGGCGGGGTCAGCGAGGCGGGCGAGCTCCTCCTCGGCCCGGTGCGCAGCGCGTTCGGCGCCAACCTCACCGGCCGCGGCCACCGTCCGCTCGCCGAGGTCCGACGGGCCCGGCTGGGCAACCGCGCGGGCCTCATCGGCGCCGCCGACCTCGCCCGCCGATGAGTCGCCGATGAGTCGCCGATGAGTCATGCAGCGCTGCCCGCGGTGGGCGCCGATCCGCTGGTGATCGGCGTCGACGTCGGCGGCACCAAGGTGCTGGCCGCCGAGATCGACGCCGACGCCCGCGTGCTGCGCACCGCCGCGCGCTCGACGCCCGGACGCCGCGTCGAGGTCGGCCTGCTCGAGGCCGCGCTCACCGAGGCCGTCGAGGAGGTCGCCGCGGGCCGCCCGGTCGCCGCCGTCGGCCTCGCGGCCGCGGGCTTCGTCGACGGCGCGGGGGAGCGGGTCATGTTCGCCCCGCACCTGCCCTGGCGCGGCGAGGCGGTGCGCGCCCGGCTCACCGAGCGCTGGGGCACCCGCGTCGTGCTCGACAACGACGCCAACTGCGCCGCCCTGGCCGAGGTCGCCCATGGCGAGGCCGGCGGCGTCGCGGCCGCCCTGGTGATCACCCTCGGCACCGGCATCGGGGGCGCGGTCGTGCTCGACGACCGCGTGCACCGCGGCCGCAACGGCATGGCCGGCGAGTTCGGGCACATGCAGGTCGTGCCCGACGGCCTGGCCTGCGAGTGCGGCAGCCGCGGCTGCTGGGAGCAGTACTCCAGCGGCAACGCCCTGGCCCGCTTCGCCCGCGAGCGCATCGGCCACGAGAAGACGCTGCTGGAGCGGCTGTGCGGAGGCGTCCCGGAGCGGCTGGTCGGACCGATGGTCACCGAGGCCGCCGAGCAGGGCGACGCCGTCGCGCTGCAGGCCTTCGGCTCGGTGGGCGACTGGCTCGGCGTCGGGATCGCCAACCTGGTGGCCGCCTTCGACCCCGACGTCGTCGTCGTGGGAGGCGGCGTGTCCGCCGCCGGCGACCTCCTGCTCGAGCCGGCGCGCGCCGCGCTCACCCGGGCGCTCGTCGGAGCGTCCCACCGCCGCGTGCCGCGCATCCGGCGCGCCCGCTTCGGCCCGGAGGCCGGCGTCGTCGGCGCGGCCGTGATGGCCCGCGCCGCGCTCCCCTCGGCCTAGTCGGTCGGTCGCCGTCCCCGCAGCGGCGAGACCGTGCCCGGGCCGGTGCGCGGCTGATCGGGGTCCCAGGTGTCGGGGTCGGCGGGGTCGTCGGGCAGCGCGCCGAGGAACGAGAGCGCGGCGTCGTGCAGGTGCCCGTTGCTGGCCAGGGCGTTGCCGCCCCACGGGCCGTCGGCGCCGTCGAGGGAGGTGAACCGGCCGCCGGCCTCGCGCACGATGACGTCGAGGGCGGCCATGTCGTAGACCTCGAGCTCGGGCTCGGCGGCGAGGTCGACCGCGCCCTCGGCGAGCAGCATGTAGGACCAGAAGTCGCCGTACGCGCGGGTGCGCCAGCAGCGCCGCATGAGGGAGACCATGTCGTCGAGGCGGCCGCGCTCGTCCCAGCCCGAGAGGGAGGAGTAGGACAGCGAGGCGTCCTCGAGGCGACGCACGTCGGAGACCTGGCAGCGGGTGGCCTTGAGCAGCGACTTGCCGGTCCAGGCGCCGCCGCCGGCCGAGGCCCACCAGCGACGCTGCAGCTGCGGGGCCGAGACGACGCCGACGACGACCTCGTCGTCGACGACCAGCGAGATGAGGGTGGCCCACACCGGCACGCCGCGCACGAAGTTCTTGGTGCCGTCGATGGGGTCGATGATCCAGCGACGCGAGCCCTGGCCGGTGGTGCCCTGCTCCTCGCCGGTGACGGCGTCGCGCGAGCGCACCCGCGAGAGGGTGCGTCGGATGGCCTCCTCGACCCCCTGGTCGGCGTCGGTGACCGGGGTGAGGTCGGGCTTGGCCATGACGTGGAGGTCGAGCGACTTGAACCGCGCGGTGGTCAGCGAGTCGGCGTCGTCGGCCAGCACGTGGGCCAGGCGGAGGTCGTCGGTGTGGTCGGTGGACACGGGTCCACCCTAGTGATGCCCCGCGGGCTCAGAAGTCGGGGACGCTGCGCGCGGCCAGCAGGCGCCGGAAGGACTGCACGCGATCGGGGTCGGCCAGCCCCTCGGCGAGGGCGTCGTCGAGGGCGCACTCGGGCTCCTCGGCGCCGTGGGTGCAGCCGCGCGGGCAGTCCTCGGTCATCTCGTCGAGGTCGGGGAAGGCCTCGATGAGCTGCTCGGGACGCACGTGCGCCAGCCCGAAGGACCGGATGCCGGGGGTGTCGATGATCGCGCCGCCGCCGGGCAGGTCGAGGAGGTAGGCGGAGGTGGAGGTGTGCCGCCCGCGGCCGGTGACGGCGTTGACGTGGCCGACCTCGCGGTGGGCGTCGGGCACGAGCGCGTTGACCAGCGTGGACTTGCCGACGCCGCTGTGCCCGACGAGCACCGAGGTGCGGTCGGCGAGCCGCTCGCGCAGCTCGGCGAGGTCGCCGCCGCGCTGCGTCACCACCCACGGGACGCCGAGGGAGCGGTAGGTGGAGAGCAGGATCTCGGGGTCGGCGAGGTCGGCCTTGGTCAGGCACAGCAGCGGCGTCATGCCGCTGGTGAAGGCGGCCACGAGCGCACGGTCGATGAGGCCGTGCCGCGGCTCGGGGTCGGCCAGCGCCGTGACGATCACCAGCTGCGCGGCGTTCGCGACGATCACCCGCTCGACGGGGTCGTCGTCGTCGGCGGTGCGGCGCAGGGTCGTCGTGCGCTCCTGCACCTCCACGATCCGCGCGAGCGAGCCGTCCTCGCCGGAGGTGTCGCCGACGACGCGCACGCGGTCGCCGACGACGACGCCCTTGCGGCCCAGCGGCCGGGCCTTCATGGCCATGACGCGCGGGTGCTCGGCGTCGTCGAGCTCGAGGGTGAAGCGGCCGCGGTCGACGGTGACGACCACCGCGTCGACGGCGTCGTCGTAGGTGGGCCGGTCCTTGGTGCGCGGCCGGGTGCGACGGCGCGGCCGCTCGTAGTGCTCGTGGTCGTGCTCGGAGTAGCGCCCGTGACGTCCCGCCATCGCTCGCCCTCAGCCGACCCGGGTCACAGGAGCCCGGACCAGAAGCCGGCGAAGTCGGGGAAGGTCTTCGACGTGGTCTCGACGTCCTCGACCTCGACGCCGTCGACGACCGCGCCCACGACGACCGCCGCGTGGGCCATGCGGTGGTCGCCGTAGGTGCCGAACACCCCGCCGTGCAGCGGCGTCGGCCGGAACGACAGCCCGTCGGGGCGCTCCTCGACGTCGGCGCCGAGGCGGCCGAGCTCGGTGGCGAGCGCGGCCAGCCGGTCGGTCTCGTGATGGCGGATGTGCGCGACGCCGCGCAGGTGGCAGGGCTCGTCCGCGAGCGCCGCCAGCGCCGCGACGACGGGGGTGAGCTCGCCGACGTCGTGGAGGTCGAGGTCGACCCCGCCGAGCCGCTCGGGGCCGGTGACGCGCAGGCCGTCGTCGTCGAGGAGGGCGGTGCAGCCGAAGGCGGTGAGGATCTCGCGGAGCGCGTCGCCGGCCTGCGTGGTCGCGCGCGGCCAGTCGCGCACCAGCACGCTGCCGCCGGTGGCCGCGGCCAGCGCGAGGAAGGGGCCGGCGTTGGAGAGGTCGGGCTCGATGAGGTGGTCGACGGGCGTGATCGGCCCGGGCGCGACGTGCCAGCGGTTCGCGTCGGAGTCGTCGACGTCGACGCCGTGCTGACGCAGGATCGCCACCGTCATCTCCAGGTGGGGGAGCGAGGGCACGGGCTTGCCGACGTGGCGCACGTCGACGCCGTCGTCGTAGCGGGCCCCGGCCAGCAGCAGCGCCGAGATGAACTGCGAGGACGCCGAGGCGTCGAGGGTGACGGTGCCGCCGCGCAGCCCGCCGGCGCCGCGCACCGTGAAGGGCAGCGCCCCGCGGCCGTCGTCGTCGATGACGGCGCCCAGGCCGCGCAGGGCGGTGAGCACCTCGCCGATGGGGCGGGTGCGCATGTGGGCGTCGCCGTCGAAGGCCACCGAGGCCGAGGAGAGCACCGCCACCGGCGGCACGAACCGCATGACGGTGCCGGCCAGGCCGCAGTCGACGGTCAGCGGCGCGTCGGAGGAGGCGCCGACCAGGCCCGGCGTCACGTGCCAGTCGTCGCCGCTGGTGTCGACCCGCGAGCCGAGCGCGGTGAGGGCCGCGGCCATCAGGCGGGTGTCGCGCGAGCGCAGCGCCCGGCGCACCGTGGAGGGGCCCTCGGCGATCGAGGCGAGCAGGAGCGCCCGGTTGGTGAGCGACTTCGAGCCCGGCAGGCTCACGGCGAGGTCGACGGGGCGGCGGAAGCGGGGGGCGGGCCAGGGAGGCGTCGCCGATTCATGCACCGAGTCGTTCACCGAGTCGTGGGCCGGGAGGTTCACCGGGGCAGCCTATCGAGAGACGACCGACGCCCCCGCCGCGCCGGTCGGGGCGCGGGACGGGGGCGTCGTCGTGGAGTCGTGGGCCGGGATCGGCTCAGCTCAGGACAGCTTGGCCTTGGCGATGCGGGCCTCCTGCTTGGCGGCGCGCTTGAGGACCTTGGTCTCGCGCTGGACGTCCTTGGCGGCCCGGCGCGCGCGCCAGGAGACGCCCGGCTTGCCGTCGGTGTCGCCGGCGGCGATGAGCAGGCCGCCGAGGATGGAGAGGTTCTTGACGAACTGCAGGCGCTGGGCCTTCTTCGCCTCGACGGTGTCCTCCGCCCAGAACGGGTGGCCCGCGACGGTGGTCGGCAGCAGCGAGGAGGCCAGCACCGCGGCGGCCAGACGCGGCGAGCGACCCGACGCGAAGGCGGTGGCGGCCAGCAGCTGGACGCCGGCGTTGAGGCGCACGAGGGTCTCGGGGTCCTGCGGCAGCTGCGGGACGGCCTGCCGGGCGACCGGCACCAGGCGCTCGGTCACCGGCGCGGCCTTGGGGGCCAGGGCCGAGGAGTTCTTGATCGCGTTGGCGGCACCGAGGAAGAACGTGCTGGCGAGCAGGGGACGGGCGACGAGGCGGCTCAGGGACATGTCGTCCAACCTAGGCGGGGTGCTCGGGGGCCCGTAGCCCTCAGGGGGTGAGGACGAGCGACGCGCTGCGTCCGGCGCCGTCGGAGGTGCGGGTCACGTGCACCGCCACGGACGTCCCTCCGCCCGGCGGCGGGATCACGCGCAGGGTGAGGCGGGCGGCGTCGGCGCGGACGGCGCACGTCACCGTCCCCAGCCGGAGCACGCCGCAGCCCGGAGCCAGGCCGAGCATCGGGGCCGGGGTGGAGGCGTCGAGGGTCACGACGCCGCCCTCGCCGAGGCCGCGCACCTGCACGACGACGGTGTGGGCCACGCCGAGCAGGGACCCGTGGGAGACGCCGAGGGTCGGGGGCGTGGTCGGTGGGCTCGGGCTGCCGGGGTCGGTGGGCTCGGGCTCGTCGGGGTCCGCCGGACTGCCCGTCGGACCGTCGGTGGCGTCGGTGGCGTCGGTGGCGTCGGTGGCGTCGGTGGCGTCGGGGCCGTCGACGGGCTCGCCGAGGGTGCTCGTCGGGACGGTCGGGCTCCCGGGCTCCGTCGGGAGGTCGTCGGCTCCGAGTGCCGGTGCGGCGGGGTCCCCGCCCGCAGTCGAGGACGGGCGTCGCGACGGCGAGGTGGAGGTCGGCGGTCCGCTCGGCGCAGCGCTGCCGCCGGGGATGCGCGCGCCCGGCGCGGCGTCGTCGTCCGCGAGCTGGTGGACGACCACCGCGCCCCCGACCAGGCCGGCGGCGAGCAGGAGCGCGAGGAGCCCGGCGGGTCCGGCGATCCAAGCCAGGACGCCGCGTCGCGCGTCGTCGTCGCCCGGATCGCTCACGGCCCCATTCCAGCGGAGCCGGGGCGCGAGCGCGAGCAGGTTCTCCGCGCGACGCGCGCTGGTCCGGACCGGTCGGGTCGCCGGTGTCGGCGCGCATGCCTACGCTGACGCGCATGTGCGGTCGCTACGCCTCCAGCCGACGTCCCGAGGACCTCGTCGAGGAGTTCGACGTGCTCGAGACCCGCATCGCCGTGACCCTGCCGGCCGACTTCAACGTCGCGCCCACCAAGGAGGTCTACGCCGTCCTCGACCGGCCGCCGTCGGGGGAGGGCGACGCCGAGCCGCAGCGCCAGCTGCGCACCCTCGCGTGGGGGCTGGTGCCGTCGTGGGCCAAGGATCCCTCCATCGGCTCGCGCATGATCAACGCCCGCAGCGAGACCCTCGCCGAGAAGCCGGCCTTCCGGCGGGCCTTCGCCGCGCGCCGCTGCCTGCTGCCGGCCGACGGCTACTACGAGTGGTACCCCACCTCCCAGGTCGGCCGCGGCGGGAAGCCGGTCAAGCAGCCCTTCTTCATCCGGCCCCGCGACGGCGGCGTGCTGGCGATGGCCGGGCTCTACGAGATCTGGCGCGATCCCACCCGCGCCGACGACGATCCCGCCCGGTTCCGCTGGACCTGCACGGTCATCACCACCGCCGCCGAGGACTCCGTCGGCCACATCCACGACCGCATGCCGCTCATGGTCGAGCGCGACCGGTGGGCCTCCTGGCTCGACCCCCGCCGCGCCGGCGCCGAGCTCCTCGACCTCCTCAGCCCGGCCGCCCCCGGGGCGCTGGAGGCCTTCCCGGTGCCGACGCTGGTCAACAACGTGCGCAACAACGGCCCCGAGCTCGCCGAGCCGCTGCCGCTCGAGGGCCTCCCCGACGACGTCGCCGCCGAGATCGCGGCCGAGGTCGTCCGATGAGCACCGAGGTCCTCCCGCTCGACACCCCGCTGGGCGAGGCCCGGCTGCACGTCGACCGCGCCGAGGCGCCGTCGGGGCCCGTCCTGCTGCTCTCCCACGGCGCGGGCAACGGCGTCGACACCCTCGACCTCCAGGCCCTGGCGCAGGCCCTGCCCGCGCAGGGAGTGCCCGTGGTGCGGCTCGAGCAGCCGTGGCGCGTGGCCGGACGCAAGGTCGCCACCGCGCCGCCCACCCTCGACGTCGGGCTGCGCACCGCGGCGGCCGCGCTCGCGGGCCTCGATCTCGGCGCCGACGGGCTGGTGGTCGGCGGACGCTCCGCCGGCGCGCGCTCGGCCCTGCGCTGCGCGTCCGGGCTCGGCTCCCTCGGCGCCCTGGCCCTGGCCTTCCCGCTGCACCCGCCCGGCAGGCCCGAGGACTCCCGCCTGCCCGAGCTGCTCGACGCCGCCGTCCCCGCGCTGGTCGTGCAGGGCGAGCGCGATCCGTTCGGTCGTCCCGAGGAGCTGCCCGACCCGCTCCCGGGCCACGTCTCGCTGCACGTCGTGCCGGCCGCCGACCACTCCCTGCGCACGGCGCGCACCGGTCCGGTGAGCCAGGAGGAGGCGCTGGCGGCCGTCGTCACGGCGGTGCTGGCCTGGCTCCCGCGGTGAGGCTCGCCTGACCTCGCGGGAACAGAACCGCGACGGCGCCTGTTCTAGCCCCCGTGATGACCCTGCTGGAGCGAACCGGAGGAGGCGCCTCCGCCGACCGCGGACGAGCGCCGGAGCAGACCAGGCCCGCGAACGATCCGAGCGACCCCCGTGACGGCGTAGGCTCGGCGTCGATGACCGACACCGATGCCCTCGATGCGCCCCTCGACGCACCCGTCGACCTGGCCACCGAGACCGACGCCGAGCGCTCGCTGCGCTTCGAGCGTGACGCCCTGCCCTTCCTCGACCAGCTCTACTCCGCGGCCATGCGCATGACCCGCAACCCCGCGGACGCCGAGGACCTCGTGCAGGAGACCTTCGCGAAGGCCTACTCCTCCTTCCACCAGTTCAAGCCCGGCACGAACCTCAAGGCCTGGCTGTACCGGATCCTCACCAACACCTTCATCAACAGCTACCGCAAGAAGCAGCGCCAGCCGCAGCAGTCGATGTCCGAGGACGTCGAGGACTGGCAGCTCGCGCGTGCGGAGTCGCACTCGTCCTCGGGCCTGAAGTCCGCCGAGACCGAGGCGCTCGAGCACCTGCCCGACTCCCAGGTCAAGGACGCCCTCCAGCGCCTGCCCGAGGAGTTCCGCCTCGCGGTCTACCTCGCCGACGTCGAGGGATTCGCCTACAAGGAGATCGCCGAGATCATGGAGACGCCGATCGGCACGGTCATGTCCCGCCTGCACCGGGGACGCCGCCAGCTGCGCGATCTCCTGCAGGACTACGCCCGCGCCAACGACCTGCTGCCGCTGTCGGCCCGCGGCTCGGAGGGTGACGCCTGATGAGCGCCCACGACCACGAGCACGCCCAGCCGGCCACCGCCGACTGCGCCGACTACCTCGAGCGCATCGTCTACTTCCTCGACAACGAGCTCGACGAGGCCGACTGCGCCGCCGTCCAGCACCACCTCGACTCCTGCAACCCCTGCCTGGAGAAGTACGACCTCCAGCGCACGGTCAAGCAGATCGTCGCCCGCTCCTGCAGCGAGCCGGCGCCCGCCGAGGTGCGCGACCGCGTGCTCATGCGCATCCGCGAGGTCCAGGTCCGCATCCGCGAGTCCTGACCTCACCCCGGCCCCCGTCCTGCCGATGAGCAGGACATGCGACGTGACGACCTCGACGCCCTCCGGGGCGTCGCCGTCGCGCTCGTCGTGCTCGACCACCTGCGCGTGCCCGGCGTCGGCGACGCCGGCACCGTGGGGGTCTCGGTCTTCTTCGTGCTCTCGGGCTGGCTGATCACCGGCCTGCTGCTGCGCGAGGGCGTCGCCGGACCGATCGACCTCGGCGCCTTCTGGCGTCGTCGGGCCCGCCGACTGCTGCCGGCCCTGGTGGTGCTGCTCGTCGTCTGCTCGCTGTGGGCGGTGGCCGTGGGCGACCGGGCCGTCGCGCGGCCGGCGACGGTGATCGGCGCGCTGCTCTTCGTCAACAACTGGGCCGCCGCCGAGGACGTCACCCTCGGCGCGCTCCACCACACCTGGTCGCTGGCGGTGGAGGAGCAGTTCTACCTGCTCTGGCCGCTCGTGATCGCGCTCGTCCTCTCGGTGAGGAGCGGGCGCCGTCGGCTGCCGCTGCTCACCGCGCTCCTCGCCGCCGCCTCCGTCGTGGAGACCGTGCGCCTGGTCGCGCTCGGCGCGCTTCCCGCGCGCGTCTACGCCGGCACCGACACGCGGGCGGCCTCGATCCTGGCGGGCGCGCTGCTGGCGATGACGCTGGGGGAGCACACCGTGGCCCGACGCCGGTCCCGGACGCCCCTGCTCGCCGCGGCGGCCGCGCTGGTGGTCGGCCTGTGCCTGATGACGCCGCACGCGCCGCTCACGCTGCTCCTGGCGCCGTGGGCCGCCACCGCGGTGGCGCTGCTGGCGATCGCCCTGGCGCCGCGCCTGGACCGCGTCCCCGGGCTGACCTGGCTGGGCCTGCGCTCGTACGGGATCTACCTGTGGCACCACCCGCTCCTGGTGATGCTCGCGCCGCTCGTCCACGGCCGCTGGCACTGGCCGGCCGCGCTGGGCCTGGTCGTCGCCTCGCTGGTGATCGCCGAGCTCTCCTGGCGGCTGGTCGAGCAGCCGTTCCTGAGGCTCCCGCCCCCCGGGAACGCGCGAACCCCCGGCCGCAGGGCCGGGGGTCCGTTCGTGCGCCGGCAGATGCCGGCGGACGCCTGAGATCAGGCGTTGGGGCGCTTGCCGTGGTTCGCGCCCTTCTTCTTGCGAGCGCGGCGCTTGCGTCCGGTCTTGCCCATGGTGAGCTCCTCCATCGGATCGGGTGTCGACCCCGTGCGAGCCGGCCGTCCCCGAGGGGAGCGGTCGGCGGAGGGCCGAGGGGCAGTCTCCCAGACGGGAGCCGCCCGCCGCCAATCGGGCTCTCAGCGCAGACGACGCCGCATCACCAGCAGCCGCACGCCGGGGTGCGGCTCGTGGTCGCGCTCGGGCACGCGCTCGAAGCCCAGGCCCGCGTAGACGCGGTGGGCGTCGCGCTGCTGGGGCAGGCTGGAGAGCACCACGCCGGCCAGGCCCGCGGCGTCGAACCGCTCGAGGACCGCCTGGGCCAGCGCGCGGCCGACGCCGCGCCGGTGTGCGGCGGGGGAGACCGCCAGCATCCGGAACTCGCCCTCGTCGTCGTGGCCGGCCTCGCGCCACGGCGAGCCGGGCGGGCACATCGTCACGGTGCCGACGACGGCGCCGTCGAGCTCGGCGACCCACACCTCGGCCTCGCCGCGGTCGCGGGTGGCGACGTCGGCGAGGCTCACGCGGTATGGGTCGTCGGGCCCGAGGAGGAAGGGCGCGTAGGCGTCGAGGGTGAGGGCGGCCACGGCCGCGTGGTCGGCGTCGCGGACCCGCCGGACGGTGATCGCCGGGCTGCTCGCGGGCAGGTCGTCGGGGGAGCCGGTCACTGGGTGGGCGCGAGGTAGGGCGCGTTCGTGGCCCGCAGCGCCTCGACGACGACCAGCAGCAGGTCGGCCCGGTTGGCCGGCGGACGCGGCCCCAGCGCGAGCTGCAGGTGCAGCGCCCGCAGGAAGGCCTGGGCGTTCCCGCCGGTCAGGAAGGGATCGGAGTCGACGAAGGCCGCGCGCATCGCGGCGGCGGCGCCGACCCGGTTGATCCACGGCTCGAGCACCGAGGACGGCACCGTCCCGCGCCGGAGGATCTGGATCGTGGCCGCGGCCAGCCGGTCGGGCTCGCCGTGGGTGAACAGCGCGTCGACGGGGAGCACGAGCCGGTCGGCGATGACGTCGAGGAGGACGGTGAGCTCGGCCTTGCCGAGGTGCGGGGACTGGGCGAGGGTGCCCAGGGCGTCGGCGCCGTGCGCGACGGCGTGCGCCCAGCCCTTGCCGGGCACGAAGCCGCGGACGTCGCGCTCGCGCAGCAGCCAGGTGGCCAGCCGGTCGCCCCACTCGAGCACCTTGCCGCCGGGCACCAGCGGCCGCTCGTTGTCGCGGGCGATGCACTCGCCGAGGATCAGCGCGGAGAAGCTGCGCCGGAACACCGAGTCGGTGTCGGTCTCGCCGACGCCCACGCGCAGGCCGGCCGCCATGCCGTCGCCGAGGCCGAGCAGGAGGTCGTCGTAGACGCCGCGGTCGACCCAGGTGGCCAGGGTCGGGTAGGCCATCCCGTCGCGGATCTCGGGGTCGGTGGCGCCGAGCATCTGGGTGAGCTCGGCGGTCAGATCGTCGAGCGGGCGGTCCGTCGGGACGGCGAGGCCAGCGGCGTGCACCTGTCTCCAATAGGCCCCGGACATGAGGAGCATCCTGCCAAACGCGCCCCGGCGTCCGCACCCCGGGCCATCCCCTTCCGGACACCTCCCGCCGGTGCCCACGGTGCGTCGTGCCCCCGCGGGCACCCGTCGTCAGGTCGTAGGCTCGCGCCGTGCCGTCGTTGACCGAGCTGACACGCAGCCACACCGATCTCGACGACGCCGACGTCGCCTGGCTGCAGCTGCTCATGGCCGACTGGCAGATCGTGGCGGACCTCTCCTTCGCCGACCTCGTGCTCTGGGTGCCCGACCGCGACGGCAAGGGCTTCTGGGCCGTCGGCCAGATGCGCCCCACCACCGGGCCCACCGCCTACGTCGACGACGTCATCGGCACCTTCATGCCCCGCGGGCGGCGGCCGCTGCTCGACGAGGCCTACGCGCACGGCCGGCTGGTGCGCGAGGGCGACCCGGAGTGGCGCGAGGACGTGCCGGTGCGCGTGGAGACCATCCCGGTGCGGCGCGCGGGGCGGGTGATCGCGGTGCTGGCGCGCAACACCAACCTGCTGGGCGTGCGCACTCCCAGCCGACTAGAGCTGGCCTACCTGCAGACCGCCTCGGACCTGACCCAGATGATCAGCAACGGCCACTTCCCGGGCTCGGGCCAGCGCAGCGACCACGCGGACACCCCGCGGGTGGGCGACGGCTTCCTGCGGGTGGACGCCGGGGGCCGGGTCTCCTACGCCAGTCCGAACGCGCTCTCGGTCTTCCGCCGCCTGGGCCGCAACGGCGACCTCGCCGGCCATCTGCTCGCCGACGTCACCCGCGAGGTCGTGCCGCCGCGACGGCGCCCCGACGAGGAGACCCTGAGCGCGGTCATGGGCGGACGCGCGCACCGCGACCTCGAGCTGGCCACCGAGGGCGTCGCGCTCATCGCGCGCTCGATCCCGCTGCGTCCCCAGGGCGAGCACATCGGCGCGCTGGTGCTGGTGCGCGACGTCACCGAGCTGCGGCGTCGCGACCGCGAGCTGATCACCAAGGACGCCACGATCCGCGAGATCCACCACCGCGTGAAGAACAACCTCCAGACCGTGGCCGCGCTGCTGCGCCTGCAGGCGCGCCGCATCGACTCACCCGACGCCAAGGCGGCGCTGGAGGAGGCCGTGCGACGCGTCGGCTCGATCGCGATCGTCCACGAGACCCTGAGCCAGGCCGGCGAGGGCAGCGTCGACTTCGACGAGATCGCCGACCGCCTGACCTCGATGGTCGGCGAGGTCAGCGCCGTGGGCGCCCGCGTGCGGGTGCGCCGCTCCGGCGACTTCGGGCTGCTGGCCTCCGAGATCGCGACGCCGGTGGCGATGGTGCTCACCGAGCTGCTCCAGAACGCCGTCGAGCACGGCTACGCCGAGCTCGACGACGCCTCCGCGGCGCCGGCCGACGACGTCGTCGGGACCATCGCGGTGCAGGTGCGGCGCAGCGAGGTCGAGCTCATCGTGGAGATCGTCGACGACGGCCGTGGGCTGCCCCCGGGCTTCGACCTCGAGCGCTCGACGAACCTGGGGCTCTCGATCGTCCGCACGCTGGTGGAGTCCGAGCTCGGCGGTCGTCTCACCCTGGGGGCCGACGCCGCCGGCGGCACGCGCGCGGGGGTCGTGGTCCCGCTGGACCGCCCCGCGCGCTAGTGCGGTGTCCGCCGGCCTGCCGGCGAGGGGTCGGGCTCAGGCGGTGCGGACGCGGGCGCGGGCGTTGCGGCGCTTCAGGGCGCGACGCTCGTCCTCGCTGAGGCCGCCCCAGACGCCGTGGTCCTGCCCCGCCTCGAGCGCCCACTGGAGGCACTGCTCGCGCACCTCGCAGCGGCGGCACACCTGCTTGGCCTCCTCGATCTGGAGGATGGCCGGGCCGGTGTTGCCGATCGGGAAGAACAGCTCCGGGTCCTCGTCGAGACACGCGGAGCGGTGGCGCCAATCCATGGCGGGGAACCCTCTTTCGATACGAACGTGCAGACCAGGGTCGGCAAGGTCTGCGCAAGCGGCGGGGTCGGAGTCATGCAGGCACGACAGAACGACCGGATCCCGGCGCTTCGGACACCCTTCCAATCTTTGCCGTCCCGATCAAGGCCCTTGCTGGTCTCGTGCGTCACAAGAGGCTCGCGACCGGAGGATCTGCGGCTCAGGAGGCGTCCTGCGGGCGGTCCTCCAGGGCCCTGATGCTGGCCGGGTGGAGCATCGCCCCGATGCCGACCAGACCGACCAGGAGGAGGACCCCGGCGACCAGCCCGTTGGAGCGCGAGCTCCACGCGACGAGCACCGTGAGCAGCTGGGCCACGAGGATCGGACCGCGCGCCCAGGCGCGGGCCTGCAGGATCGCGGCGGCGCAGCCCAGCACGGTGAGGCCCACCACGGTGAAGAACACGGCGGTGCTGACGGCCATGCCCACGCGACGGTCGTCGAGGCTGGTCAGCTGCAGGACGGCGAGCGCCAGCAGCGTGAGGCCCTGCAGGCCCGCGACGCCGGCGGCCAGCCGCAGGGTCGGCGGGACGGCGCGGGGGGCTCGGGGATCGGGCACGGGGCTCACTCCTGCTGCTGCAGCGAGATGCGCAGCTGCTCGAGGGTGCGGTTGAGCAGTCGGGAGACGTGCATCTGCGAGACGCCGATCTCCTCGGCGATCTGCGACTGGGTCATGTTCTTGAAGAACCGCAGCAGCAGGATCCGCTTCTCCCGCGGCTCGAGCATCTCCAGCAGCGGCTTGATCGACTCACGGATCTCGACGTGCTCGAGGCCCTCGTCCTCCATCCCGATCGCGTCGAGCATGCTGGCCGCGCCGTCCTCGGACTCGTCCGAGGCGTCCAGCGAGAGCGTGGTGTAGGCGTTGGAGGACTCGATGCCCTCGACGATCTCCTCGACGCTGCAGCCGATCGCGTCGGCGAGCTCGCGCGGGGTGGGGGAGCGGCCCAGGGTCTGGGTGAGCTCGGCGCTCGCGGCGCCGATCTGCATGCGCAGCTCCTGGAGCCGCCGCGGCACCCGGATGGCCCAGCCCTTGTCGCGGAAGTAGCGCTTGATCTCGCCGATGATCGTCGGCGTCGCGTAGGTGGAGAACTCCACGCCGCGCTCGAGGTCGAAGCGGTCGATCGACTTGATGAGCCCGATCGTGCCGACCTGGACGAGGTCCTCGAACGGCTCGCCGCGGTTGCGGAACCGGCGGGCGCAGTGCTCGACCAGCGGCAGGTGCAGGTGCACCAGCGCGTCGCGGGCCTGCTCGCGGGACGGCGCGGAGCCCTCCTCGTCCTGGAGGGTCGCGAACAGCTCCGCGCTCCGGCGGCGGGTCTCCTCCACGGAGGCGCGGCGCTGGTCGGCGGAGTCGAGGATCGGCTCGGCGTCGAGGTCGGTCATCTCAGCGGCCGGGCTGGAGCGGCGTCGCCTCGTGGGTCAGGGTGAGGAAGCACCGGTCGGACGTGCTGCGCAGGGCGGCGTCGTCGGCGAGCGTGGTGAGCACCTGCCAGGCGAAGCTGTCGGGGTCGGGCTCGACGACGTGGTCGGTGAGCGCGCTGACCACGATGCGGATCCGGTGCGGCTCGAGCCAGAACTCGGCGGTGAGGTCGCCGTCGGGGCGAGCCTCGGGCAGGACGACGGCGCACGCCTCGCCGACGGCGATGCGGAGGTCCTCCACGTCGTCGAGCGTGAAGTCGAGTCGTGCGGCCAGGCCGGCGGTGGTGGTGCGCAGGACCGAGACGTAGGCGCCGTCGGCGGGCACGCGCACCTCGACGTCGGCGCGGGTGCTCGCTGCGGCCGGCGCGGTGGCGGCCGGCACGGCGGGGGACTCGGTCACGGGACCTCCGGGAAGTCGTGGCGGATCGGGTGGTGCGGAGGTGATGCGGGCGTGGTGCGGAGGTGGAGCAGACCCCGTGGACCGGCGCGAGGGCCGATCCACGGGGCCCGGAGGCGGAAGCCGCGAGGCTCAGGCCTTCTTGGTCTCCCAGAAGATCTCCGCGATCTCGTCGATCTTCGCCAGCAGCTGGTCGGCGACCGAGGCGTCGAGGGTGCCCTTGGTGCCGGCGGCGCCGGCGAGCTTCGTGGCCTCGTTGAACAGCGTGTGCAGCTGCGGGTACTTCTCGAAGTGCGGCGCCTTGAAGTAGTCGGTCCACAGCACCCACAGGTGGTGCTTGACCAGCTCGGAGCGCTGCTCCTTGATCAGGACGGCCCGGGTGCGGAAGTCGGGGTCGTCGGAGTCGGCGACCTTGGCGATGACGGCCTTGATCGACTCGGCCTCGATGCGCGCCTGGGCCGGGTCGTAGACGCCGCAGGGCAGGTCGCAGTGGGCGGAGACGTCGATCCTGGGGGCGAGCAGTCGCGCGAACATGCGTCAGTCCTCTCGTGGGCTGGTGAGTGCGGGGTGGGAGGGCGGCCCTCCACGTCGGGGACACTACTCGGGTGCGACGAGGCGAGCGACCACCCTCCCGGGCGCTGCGACCCGCCGTCGACGCCGCGTCGCCGCGCACCGCTGCGCTCGGCACGGCCCGGGTGGTGGGGGCGTCCATGCGGCCGCTGCTCGATCCCGGCGATCTCCTGCTCGTCTCCTACCGGTCCGAGCCCCGGCCGGGTGCGATCGTCGTGGCCCGGCTGCCCGACGGGACGATCGCGGTGAAGCGGGCCGTCGAGCGACGCAGCACCGCCTCCGGCGCCCCCGGCTGGTGGCTGCTCTCGGAGGACCCCGACGTCGGCGTCGACTCCCGGCACCGCGGCCCGGTGGCCGACGACGCCGTGCTCGCCGTGGTGCTGGCCCGGCTGCGTCCGCGCCCGCGGCTCCTCGCGCGCGTCCGGAATCCGGTGCGACGTCACCGCTGGATGTGATCCTTCCCATCCCCGGACTCGGCCCGGCGGCCCCCGTCCGCTGTGCCAGACTGCGGAGCACACCCGGCACGACGCCTGCACGACCCGCATGACTCCGGGCTCCGCGGCCCACCAGCGCCGCGTCGAGCCGGGACGCCGAATCCACTGCGCGACACCACCCCACCGTGACGCCCGTCCTGCGCCGCCTCGATGGAGAGACACCCATGACCCAGTCCGTCCCGACCAACCTGACGCCCGCCGCGCCCGAGCACCCGCACGCCGGCGACCCGGTCTTCGACCTCCACCTCGGGGGCAAGCTCGAGGTCGCGGCGACGGCGCCGATCGTCGACAAGGACGACCTGTCGCTGGCCTACACCCCCGGCGTCGCGCTGGTCTGCGAGGCGATCGCGGCCGATCCCACGCTCACGCAGAGCTACACCTGGGTGCCCAACACCGTCGCCGTCGTCACCGACGGCACCGCCGTCCTCGGCCTCGGCGACATCGGCCCCGCCGCGGCCATGCCGGTCATGGAGGGCAAGGCCGTCCTGTTCAAGCAGTTCGGCGGCGTCGACGGCGTCCCGATCTGCCTGGACACCACCGACACCGAGGAGATCATCGAGACGGTCGTCCGTCTCGCGCCCAGCTTCGGCGGCATCAACCTCGAGGACATCTCCGCGCCGCGCTGCTTCGAGATCGAGGACCGGCTCAAGGAGCTCCTCGACATCCCCGTCTTCCACGACGACCAGCACGGCACCGCCGTCGTCGCGCTCGCGGCGCTGAAGAACGCGCTGCAGCTGACCGGCCGCACGCCCGGCGAGACCCGCGTCGTCATCTCCGGCGCGGGCGCCGCCGGCGTCGCGATCGCCAAGATCCTGCTCGAGGCCGGCATCACCGACCTCGCCGTCACCGACCGCAAGGGCATCGTCCACTCCAGCCGCACCGACCTCACGCCGGTCAAGCGCGCGCTCGCCGAGATGACCGCCGACAAGACCGGCCGCACCGGCACGCTCTCGGAGGCCCTCGACGGCGCCGACGTCTACCTGGGCGTCTCCGGCGGCACCGTCCCCGAGGAGGACGTCGCCCGGATGGCGCCCGAGGCGATCATCTTCGCGATGGCCAACCCGACCCCCGAGGTCCACCCCGAGGTCGCCCACCGCTACGCGCGGGTCGTGGCCACCGGACGCTCGGACTTCCCGAACCAGATCAACAACGTGCTGGCCTTCCCCGGCATCTTCCGCGGCGCCTTCGACGCCCGCGCCACCGCGATCACCGAGGGCATGAAGCTCGCGGCGGCCGAGGCGCTGGCCGAGCTCGTCGGCGCGGAGCTCTCCGAGGCCTACGTGATCCCGTCGCCGTTCGACCCCCGCGTCGGTCCGGCCGTGGCCGCCGCCGTCGCCGAGGCCGCGCGCCGCGACGGCGTCGCGCGCCGCTGACCGCTCCTCCGCCCCGCCTCCGACGAAGGGCTACCGTCGAGCCATGTTCGCCGTCTACGCCGACACCTTCTCCTCCGACGACCCGCTGTCCGCGCTGCGCGTGGGGGAGCGGCCCGACCCCGTCGCCCCCGACGGCTGGACGACGGTCACGGTCAAGGCCGCCTCGCTGAACCATCACGACGTCTGGTCGCTGCGCGGGGTCGGCCTGCGCGAGGAGCAGCTGCCGATGATCCTCGGCTGCGACGCGGCCGGGCTCGACGAGGACGGCAACGAGGTCGTCGTCCACGCGGTCGTCTCCGACCCCGCGTGGACGGGCGATGAGACCCTCGACCCGAAGCGCTCGCTGCTCTCCGAGCGCCACCAGGGCACCTTCGCCGACCGGGTGGTCGTCCCGCGCGCCAACGTGGTGCCCAAGCCGGCCTCGATGTCCTTCGAGGAGGCGGCCTGCCTGCCCACGGCCTGGCTCACCGCGTACCGGATGCTCTTCACCCGCGGCGGCCTCAAGGCCGGCGACACCGTGCTGGTGCAGGGCGCCGGCGGCGGCGTCGCCACCGCCTGCATCATCCTGGCCCGCGCGGCCGGCCTGAAGGTGCTGGCCACCAGCCGCGACGAGGCCAAGCGCGCCCGCGCCCTCGAGATCGGCGCGCACGAGGTCTTCGAGTCCGGCGCCCGCCTGCCGGTGAAGGTCGACGCCGTCATGGAGACCGTCGGTCGGGCCACGTGGTCGCACTCGGTGCGCTCGCTGCGTCCCGGTGGCGCCATCGTCATCTCCGGCACGACCTCGGGCCCGAAGCTCGACGACGCCGAGCTCACGCGCATCTTCTTCCTGCAGCTGAGCGTGGTCGGCTCGACCATGGGCACCCGCGGCGAGCTGGCCTCGCTGGTGAGCCTCCTCGACGCCACCGGCGCGCGGCCGCTGATCGACCGCACGCTGCCGATGACCGACGCTGCCACCGGCTTCGCGGCGATGGCCGAGGGCGACGTCTTCGGCAAGATCGTCTTCACGCGCTGAGGTCACGCGCGATCGCGGGAATTCGATGGAGCCCGTCGGTGCTTGCTGAGAGACTTCCTTAGGCGACGCCGGTGGCTCGACGATGAGTTCCGCCGCGCCTGGGGGTCTGCCTCCCCGACGCGACTCCCGCGTCCGCCGCCACGCACGACCGAAGGACTCCGCATGACCACGCCCGTCGATCAGGCCCTGCCCGCCGAGGACGGCCCCGCCCGCGCTCTCGGCGAGGCCACCGCCGTCACCGGTCGCACGCCGCTGGTGATCAAGCTCCTGGTGGCCGCCACCTTCGTGGTGATCCTCAACGAGACGATCATGGGCAACGCGATCCCGCGTCTCATGACCGACTTCGAGGTCTCCACGCGCGCCGCCCAGTGGCTCACCACGATCTTCCTGCTGACGATGGCCGCGGTCATCCCGATCACCGGCTGGTTCCTCCAGCGCGTCACGACCCGCCAGGCCTACGGCCTGGCCATGGCCGTGTTCTGCGCCGGCACCGCGCTGTGCGCGGCCGCCCCGGTCTTCGAGGTGCTGCTCGTGGGCCGGATGGTGCAGGCCGCGGGCACCGCGGTGATGATGCCGCTGCTGATGACCACCCTGATGACGGTCGTCCCGGCCGCCGAGCGGGGGCGCGTCATGGGCAACGTCACCCTGGCCATGTCGGTGGCCCCGGCGATGGGGCCGGCGGTCTCCGGCATCGTCCTGGGCCTCGGCTCGTGGCGCCTGATCTTCCTGCTCGTGCTGCCGATCGCGGCCCTGGTCGCGATCCTCGGCCTGCGCCAGCTGCCCGACATCGGCGAGCCCACCGCCGGCGCGGTCGACTGGCTGAGCGTCTCGCTGGCCGGCACCGGCTTCGCGGCGCTCGTCTACGGGCTCAGCGAGATCGGCGGCGACAGCGTGGCCGTGCCGACCGTCGCCGGCCTCGCCGGTGCGCTGCTCGTCGGCGCGTTCGTCTGGCGTCAGCTCCTGCTGCAGCGCGAGGGCACCCCGCTGCTGGACCTGCGCACCCTCACCCACCGCACCTACGTGATCTCGCTGCTGGTGATGTCGGTGGGCTTCATGGCCATGCTCGGCGCGATGATCCTGCTGCCGCTCTACCTCCAGGAGGCCCGCGAGCTCTCCGCGCTGCGCACCGGCCTGCTGGTGATGCCCGGCGGTCTGGCGATGGGCCTGCTCGGCCCGCGGGTCGGCGGCTGGTACGACCGGGTCGGCTCGCGCCCCCTGGTGATCCCGGGCGCGGTGGCGATCCTCGTCGGGCTCGGCGTGCTCTCGCAGATCGGCACCAGCACGCCGTACGTCGTGCTGCTCGGTGCCCACGTCGTGATGATGATGGGGCTGGCGTTCGTGTTCACACCCGTCTTCACCCTCGGCCTCGGCGCGCTGCCGCCGCACCTGTACCCGCACGGCAGCTCGATCCTCGGCACGATCCAGCAGGTGGCCGGGGCCGTCGGCACGGCGGCGGTCGTCGTCATCGCCGACCTCCGCACCCGCCAGCTGGTCGCCGACGGCGTCGCGCAGCTCGACGCCTTCGTCGGCGGCCTGCGCTGGGCCTTCCTCGCCGGCGCGGTGGCCGCGGTGCTCGTCGTCGCCCTGGCGGCGCTGCTGCCCGCGCGGGTCGCAGCCGCCGAGGGTGCGCCGGCCGCGCACTGAGGGGCCCTCAGGACCGAGGCCCCACGCCTCACCCAGGACGACCCGGACGCCTCGCGTCCGGGTCGTCGTGCGTCGTGCCGGGGTGCGGGGCGTGCCGTGACCGGAGGGTCAGCCCTGCGAGCGCCACTGGAGCGCGCCGATGATGACCATCCGCAGCTGGGTGCGGGCGGTGGCGCACAGCCGCTCGCGGGCGCGCTCGTCGCCGCCGGCCGCGATGAGGGACTCGGCGGTGGCGACCATCGCCAGCACGATGAGGTTCGCCAGGGTGTGGAGGTCGCCTGCCGACCACTCGGCGGTGCCGGGCAGCCGGGCGAGGTCGGCGGCGAGCTCGCGCTCGCACAGGTCGATCTCGTGGCGGATCGCGTCCTTGACCGCCGGGGGACCGGCCGCGCGCTCGCGGGCGATGAAGAGGAAGTGCTGGTGCTGCTGCTGGACGTGCTCGGCGAGGATCGTGACCGAGCGGTCGACGATCGCCGCCAGCGGACGCTCGATCGCCGCGGCGTCGACCTGCCGGACGTCGCGCAGCATCGCGCGCAGCGAGGCGAAGGACTCATCGACCAGGGCCAGGCCGAGGGACTCCAGGGAGTCGAAGTGCCGGTAGAAGCCGGTCGGGACGATGCCGACCTCCTTGGCCACCTGGCGCAGCGAGAGCGCGACGAGGCTGCTCTCCCCGGAGAGGCCGAGGGCGGCGTCGAGGATGGCGCGGCGGGTGCGCTCCTTGCGCTCCCCGCGGGTCTCGACCCGGGCGGCGTCGCCGCCCGCCGCAGCGGGCACGCGACTCTCCGGCTGGCTCACGCGGCGGAGTCTACGCACCGCGGCGCCGGCGCGGTCCGGTGGCGGCGTCCGACGCCGCACAGCGGGTCGGCGGGTGCGATCGGGAGCACATGTGTGCACAGTCACCCGATCACGCCTTGACCCTGCCCGCCTCACCCCGCGATGATTTCGGAGTACAGTCGTCCACTGATTCCGGAGGGGTCATGAGCATCGCCAGCTCCCTGCTGCGCTCCCGGGCGGTCGCCGCCCTCACCTCGCCCCACGGCGTCGACCGCTACCTCGAGCTGGTCAACCCGATGTGGGCCGCCGAGGAGGTCCGCGCCCGCGTCGTCGACGTGCGACGCGAGGTCGACGTGCCCGGCCACCCGCCGGTCGCGACCCTCACGCTGCAGCCCACCTCGACCTGGCGCGGCCACCGCGCCGGCCAGCATGTGCAGGTCGGCGTCGAGGTGGCCGGTGCCCGCCGCACCACCCGCGTCTTCACCATCTCCAGCAACGACTCCCGTCCCGGCGAGCGGTTCGAGATCACGATGCGCGCCAACCCCGACGGCGTCGTCTCCCAGTGGCTCGTCGAGCACGCCCGGCCCGGCACGATCCTGCACCTCTCGCAGGCGCAGGGCGAGTTCGTGCTGCCCGACCGCGTGCCCGAGCACGTCGTGTTCATCTCCGGCGGCTCCGGCATCACCCCGGTCATGTCGATGATGCGCTCGCTGCACCGTCGCACCCACCGCGGCCGCATCACCTTCATCCACTACGCCCAGAGCCCGGACCACCAGATCTTCGCCGAGGAGCTCGAGGAGATCCGTCGCTCCGGCTTCGGCACCGACGTCCACCTGCTGCACCCCGAGCTCGGCGACCCGGCCCTCTCGCCGGCGTGGCTGGAGCTCCACGTGCCCGGCTGGCAGGACCTGCCGACCTGGGCGTGCGGCCCGGCCCCGCTCATCGAGGCCGTGCAGGGCGCCTATGCCGACTCCGAGGAGCTGCGCATCGAGTGGTTCAAGCCGCCGCGCGTGGCCACCGGCGACACCGCCGAGGGCGAGGTGGCCTTCAGCCGCAGCGGCGTGCAGGGCGAGAACACCGGCGCCACGCTGCTCGAGCAGGCCGAGGCGCTCGGCCTCAAGCCCGAGTTCGGCTGCCGCATGGGCATCTGCTTCTCCTGCACCGCGACCAAGAGCGAGGGCACCGTCCGCAACGTGCTGACCGGTGAGACCTCCTCCCTCCCCGACGAGGAGATCCGCGTGTGCGTCTCCTCGCCCGTCGGCGACTGCGTCGTCGACCTCTGATCCTGTTCCTCATCCTTCGTTCCCGACCGCACGAGGAGAACGCCATGAGCACCACCCGCACCCTGACCCCCGAGCAGATCGAGGCCTTCGGCGCCGAGATGGACGCCATCCGCCAGCGCATCCTCGCCGACCTCGGCGAGGAGGACGCGGCCTACATCCGCAACGTCGTGAAGTACCAGCGCGGCTTCGAGGTCGCCGGTCGCGCGCTGTTCTACCTGCCCCCGGCCTGGCCGCTGGCCGTCGCGGCCCTCTCGGTGTCGAAGATCCTCGACAACATGGAGATCGGCCACAACGTCATGCACGGCCAGTACGACTGGATGGGCGACCCCGGCCTGAACTCGCGCATGTACGAGTGGGACAACGTCTGCCCCAGCGAGCAGTGGAAGAACAGCCACAACTACATCCACCACACCTACACCAACATCCTGGGCAAGGACCGCGACCTCGGCTACGGCATCCTGCGCATGGACGAGGACCAGAAGTGGCACCCGTACTACCTGGGCAACCCGGTGTACGCGTTCCTGCTCATGGTCTTCTTCGAGTGGGGCGTGGCGATGCACGACCTCGAGGTCGAGAACATCGTCAACGGCACGCGCCGCCTCGAGGAGAACAAGGCCCTCCACGCCGGCATCATGCGCAAGGTCAAGCGCCAGGCGCTCAAGGACTACCTGCTCTTCCCGGCGCTCACCGGCCCGCTGTTCCCGGCGACGCTCGCGGGCAACGCGGTCGCCAACCTGGTGCGCAACGTCTGGGCCTTCAACATCATCTTCTGCGGCCACTTCCCGGCCGGCGTCGCGACCTTCTCCCAGGAGGAGTGCGAGAACGAGACCCGGGGCCACTGGTACTACCGCCAGCTGCTCGGCTCGGCCAACATCACCGGCAGCCGTCTGATGCACGTGATGTCGGGCAACCTCTCCCACCAGATCGAGCACCACCTCTTCCCCGACCTCCCGGCGCGCCGCTACCCGGAGATCGCCGTCGAGGTCCGCGAGATCTGCGAGCGCTACGGCCTGACCTACAACACCGGCCCGCTGCGCCGTCAGCTCGGCAGCGTCGCGAAGAAGATCTTCCGCCTCGCGCTGCCCGACCGCCGGCGTCCCGACGCCGCCCCGACCGCCGCGGACGCGCCCGTGCGCGAGGAGGCCACCTCCGCCGCCTGATCTCGCGGCAGGCGCCGGTCGG
>NZ_JBUZJI010000006.1:96495-135027 GCF_055282735.1 Nocardioides sp. B129/18
CCCCACGCCTGCGAGGGCCGCTCCCGTCGTCGACGGGAGCGGCCCTCGTGCGTGTGGGGCCCGTGTGATCTCTGCGCTTCCCTGCGTGGTCCTGCGTGATCGAGCGCACCCCGAGACGCGGTGGCGCACCGTGCGGGCGGCGGCGACACTGGTGCCATGACCCCGGGCAAGGACCGCCTCGGCAAGGCCGAGATCACCAAGGACGCCGTGCAGAGCACGGTCGAGGCGACCGCCGGCACCGTCGGCCAGGTCGCGGGCATCCTGACGAACGCCGTGAAGGACGTCGCCACCGCCATCGGCGACCTCGCCACCGAGGTCTTCGAGATCCGCGACACCGCCCGTCGCGCCGCCGACGACCAGATCGACGACGAGCCGACCCGCTAGACGCCGCTGCTCGACGCCTGCGCCGGCACGCCCGCGCCGACGTCCATCCGCACGTCCGCGCTGCGGAACGTCGCGAGACGTCGGGCGCCGTCGAGCCACCCCAGGGGGCCGTCGGCGGCGAAGGACCACGTCGAGCGGCCCGGTCCGGCCCGTCCGGATCCGGTCAGCTCGCCGAGCACCGCTGCGGGATGGGCGTCGATCGGCGGCTGCCAGGTGGCACCGCGGAACCGGGTGCGCGGCACCAGGCGCGAGGCGTCGCGGAACCGGGCCGTCACGATCGGCGCGCCGTCCGGCAGCCGCGCCGACCACGAGGCGATGCCGAGCGGCCCGTGGCGACGCTCGTCGTGCTCGAAGGCGCACGGCTGCTTCGGGATCGCCCACAGCGCGCGTCCGCCGGCGATCGAGGCGGGGGAGTCGACCCAGATGTCGGTGATGCTGACGCGTCGACCGTGGGGCCCGGCGTCGACCAGGCGTCCGGCCAGCACCTCGCCGTAGGTGAGCGGGCTGCCCTCCTCGTAGCGCACGAACGCGACGCCGTAGACGCCTGCCGGACGCAGGTCGTCGACGGCCTCGCGCAGCCGGAACAGCGACATCCACAGCTGGGCGCGCATGCGCCAGGGCGCCGGCGGGTACGGCGCGTCGGGGGAGGGGGACACGCCCCGCATCCTGGCCTCGCCCGCGCCGCGGCGTCCAGGGCGACGCCCGGATCGGCGCTCAGTCCTCCGGGTCGTCCAGGCGCGCCAGCCAGGTGGCGAGCCGCTCGACGGCGGTCTCGAACTCCGGGTGGGTGTCGACGAAGCCCTGCAGCTGCTCGGCCAGCCAGGCCAGGGAGACCTCCTCGTCGCCGCGGCGACGCACCAGCTCCTCGATGCCTCGATCGGTGAAGTACATGACGACCTCCGGTGGGATGCGCGACGGCGGCCGCCCCCGTGGGGGACGGCCGCCGTCAGGGTCTTGGACTCAGGCGAACGCCCGGTCGAGCAGGTCCTTCTGCTCGGCCGTGTGCCGCTTGATGGTGCCGACGGACGGGGACGACGACGCGGCGCGGGCGACGACGCTGACCTGGGCGTCGACGTTCGGCCACACGTTGAGCGCGTAGTGCGGCCACGGGCCCATGTTCTCCGGCTCGTCCTGCACCCAGCGCACCTCCTTGAGGTGGGGGTAGCGGGCGATCTCGGCGCGGATGTCGTCGATCGGACGCGGGTAGAGCTGCTCGACGCGGGCGATCGCGAACTGCTCGCCGTTCTCCCGCTTCGCGCGGTCGACCATGAGGTCCCAGGTGACGCGGCCCGAGCAGACGAGCAGCGTGGTGACCTTCTGCTGGTCGGCCTCGGCGTCGCCGATGAAGGGACGGAAGGAGCCGGTGGTGAAGTCGGCCGGCTGCGAGGCCGCCTCCTTGCGCTTGAGCATCGACTTCGGCGTGAACACGATGAGCGGCCGGTGCGCGGCGCCCAGGGAGTGCTGACGCAGCAGGTGGAAGTGCGAGGCCGGCGTGGAGGGCTGCGCCACGACGAACGCCTCGTCGGCGGCCATCTGCAGGAAGCGCTCGATGCGGGCCGAGGAGTGGTCGGGCCCCTGGCCCTCGTAGCCGTGCGGCAGCAGCAGCACGACGCCGGAGTCCTGGCGCCACTTGGTCTTGCCCGAGGAGATGAACTCGTCGATCACCGTCTGCGCGCCGTTGACGAAGTCGCCGAACTGCGCCTCCCACAGCACCAGGGCCTCGGGACGGGCCACGGAGTAGCCGTACTCGAAGCCGAGCGCCGCGTACTCCGAGAGCAGGGAGTCGTAGACGTGGAACTTGGCCTGCTCCTCGGTGAGGTTGGCCAGCGGGGTCCACTCGTCGGCGTTGGTGCGGTCGATGATCGTCGCGAAGCGCTGGACGAACGTGCCGCGGCGGGAGTCCTGGCCGGCGAGACGGACCGGCCGGCCCTCCATGAGCAGCGAGCCGAAGGCGAGGATCTCGCCGGTGCCCCAGTCGATCGGGCCGTCGGTGATCGCCGCGGCGCGACGCTGCAGCTGCGGCATCACCTTCGGGTGCACCGTGAAGCCCTCGGGCGGGGTGACGTAGGCGTCGGAGATCCGCTTGAGCACCTCGGGCGCGACCGCGGTGACGGCCTCGCCGGCGGGCTTCTCGGGGTAGTCGGGGACGGTGGTCCACTCCGAGGGCTGGCCGGTGGCCTCGCGCACCTCGGTGAAGACCCGCTCCAGCTGCTGCTGGTAGTCGCGCAGGACCTGCTCGGCCTCCTCGATCGTGATGTCGCCACGACCGATGAGGGACTCGGTGTAGAGCTTGCGCACCGAGCGCTTCTGCTCGATGAGGTCGTACATGAGCGGCTGGGTGTAGCTCGGGTCGTCGCCCTCGTTGTGACCGCGGCGGCGGTAGCAGACGAGGTCGATGACGACGTCCTTGTGGAAGGCCTGGCGGTACTCGAAGGCCAGGCGGGCCACGCGGATGCAGGCCTCGGGGTCGTCGCCGTTGACGTGGAAGATCGGCGCCTGCACCATCCGCGCGACGTCGGTGCAGTACAGCGACGAGCGCGACGCGCCGGGCGAGGTGGTGAAGCCGACCTGGTTGTTGACGACCACGTGGATCGTGCCGCCGGTGCGGTAGCCGCGCAGCTGGGAGAGATTGAGCGTCTCGGCCACCACGCCCTGGCCGGCGAACGCGGCGTCGCCGTGCACGAGCACGGGCAGCACCGGGAAGCCCTGGCCCTGGTTCAGGACGTCCTGCTTGGCGCGGGCGATGCCCTCGAGGACGGGGTCGACGGCCTCGAGGTGCGAGGGGTTCGCGGCGACCGACACCTTGACGTGCTCGCCCTTGCCGCTGGTGAACTCGCCCTCGGCGCCGAGGTGGTACTTCACGTCGCCGGAGCCCTGCACGGTGCGGGGGTCGATGTTGCCCTCGAACTCCCGGAAGATCTGGGAGTAGCGCTTGCCGACGATGTTGGCCAGCACGTTGAGACGACCGCGGTGGGCCATGCCGATCGCGACCTCGGAGAGCGACGCCTCGGCGGCGGCCTCGCAGATCTCGTCGAGCACGGGGATGGTGGTCTCGCCGCCCTCGAGGCTGAAGCGCTTCTGGCCGACGAACTTGGTCTGCAGGAAGGTCTCGAAGGCCTCGGCCTGGTTGAGCTTGAGCAGGATGCGCAGCTGCTCCTCGCGCGGCGGCTTGCTGTGGGGGCGCTCGACGCGCTCCTGCAGCCAGCGACGCTGCTCGGGATCCATGATGTGCATGTACTCGATGCCGGTGGTGCGGCAGTAGGAGTCGCGCAGGATGCCGAGGATGTGGCGCAGCTTCATGAAGCGCCGGCCCTCGCCGCCGAAGGAGCCCGTGGCGAACTCGCGGTCGAGGTCCCACAGGGTCAGGCCGTGGCTCTCGACGCGCAGGTCGGGGTGGCTGCGCTGGCGGTACTCCAGCGGGTCGGTGTCGGCCATCAGGTGGCCGCGCACGCGGTAGGCGTGGATCAGCTCGAGGATGCGGGCCTGCTTGCTGATCTCGTCGTCGTGCGAGGTCGCGATGTCGGCCGACCAGCGGATCGGCTCGTAGGGGATGCGCAGCGAGCGGAAGATCTCGTCGTAGAAGTCGTCGCCGCCGAGCAGCAGCTGGTGCACGCGCTTGAGGAACTCACCGGACTGCGCGCCCTGGATGACGCGGTGGTCGTAGGTGGAGGTCAGCGTCATGACCTTGCTGATGGCGTTGCGGGCGATGGCCTCCTCCGAGGCGCCCTGCCACTCCGGCGGGTACTCCATGGCGCCGACGCCGATGATGGCGCCCTGGCCCTTCATCAGGCGCGGCACCGAGTGGTTGGTGCCGATGCCGCCGGGGTTGGTGAGCGAGATCGTGGTGCCCTGGAAGTCGGTGACCGCGAGCTTGTTGTCGCGGGCCTTGGTGACGATGTCCTCGTAGGCGGTCCAGAACGCGGCGAAGTCCATGTTCTCGCAGGCCTTGATGGCCGGGACGAGCAGCTGGCGCGAGCCGTCGGGCTTCTGGAGGTCGATGGCCAGGCCCAGGTTGATGTGGGCCGGGGTGATGAGGTTGGGCTTGCCGTCGACGACGTCGAAGCCGACGTTCATCTCCGGCATCGACTTCACCGCCTGCACCAGCGCGTAGCCGATGAGGTGGGTGAAGGAGACCTTGCCGCCGCGCGCCCGGGCGAGGTGGCTGTTGATGACGATGCGGTTGTCCCACAGCAGCTTCACCGGCACGGTGCGCACCGAGGTGGCGGTGGGGACGGTGAGCGAGACGTCCATGTTCTGGGCGGTGCGGGCGGCGGCGCCGCGCAGGACCGTCAGGGAGGGCTCGTCGCTGGCCTGGCTCGGGGCGGCCGGGCGGGCGTCCTTCGGGACGGGGGAGCTGGTGCCCTTGGACGGCTCGGCGGCCTTGGTCTCGGGGCGGGGCTTGGCGACCGCTGCGGCCGGGGCGGCGGCAGCGGGGGCCGGGGCGGCGGCAGCAGGCGCGGCGGGCGCAGCCGGGGCAGCCGGGGCGGGCGTGGTGGCCGGTGCGGGCGCGGCGGCCTGCGGGGTCACGGCAGCAGCGCCGTTCGAGCTGGCGTGGGAGGTGCCGTTCGAGCTGGCGTCGGACGCGGCGGTCGGCGCGCCGTTGGCGCGGAAGTACGCCTGCCAGGCGGGGTCCACGGAGGCCGGATCGGCCTGGAACCGGTCGTACATCTCCTCGACGAGCCACTCGTTGGCTCCGAAGTCGGCGGTGGTGTCCGTCGTCGTGGTGGGGGACTGGTTGCCAGGGGTTTGCGGCACGACTTGCTTCGCCTCTTCCGGATGAGCGCGCGTTCGGGTGGATGGCCGCCCTCAACGTTAGTCCCCCGGAGGCCCCGATGCCGAGGCTGGGGTCGCTATTCGAGCCAGGTGTCGCCAAGCGCACATCCGAGGTCGCCGGACGGCGTCGGCCGCAGGTCCGGCGGTCGCCGGCGCAGCGCCCCCGGGACGACGAACGGCGAGCCGCGCGTGCGACTCGCCGTGTGGCGCCCTCGGCAGGATTCGAACCTGCGACACCTGGTACCGGAAACCAGTGCTCTATCCCCTGAGCTACGAGGGCAACGCGTCGGACCCTACAGGCCCGCGGAGTCGGTGCCGAATCCGGTCCCGGGCGTCGGCTCAGACCGCCACCGGCACGTGCTCGTAGCCGCGCAGCACCCGGGTGCTGCGTCGCTGGGGCGTGCCGTCCAGGCGCAGGTCCGGGAACCGCTCGAGCAGCATCTGCAGCCCGACGCGTCCCTCCAGACGGGCCAGGCCCGCGCCGAGGCAGAAGTGGACGCCGGAGGAGAAGGCCAGGTGCCGGTCGGCGTCGGCGCGGGTGACGTCGAAGAGGTGCGGGTCGGCGAAGACGGCGGGGTCGCGGTTGGCGCCGCCGAGGTAGACCAGCACGCCCGTGCCCGCCGACACCGGGGTCCCGCCGACCTCGGTGTCGCGGCGCGCGCCGCGGAAGGTCAGCTGCACGGGGGAGTCGTGCCGCAGGGTCTCCTCGATCGCGCCGGCGGCGAGGGCGGGGTCGTCCTGGACGGCGGAGCGCTGGTCGGGGTGCTCGTCCAGGCGCGCCACGGCGTTGCCGAGGAGGTTGACGGTGGTCTCGAAGCCGGCGCCGAGCACGAGCAGCGCGATGCCGCGCAGCTCCAGGTCGGTGAGGTCGTCCTCGGGATCGCTCTGACGGGCGGCGAGGTCGCTGAGGAGGTCCTCGCCGGGGTGGCGGCGCTTGTCGGCGAGGTGGACGTCGAGCCACTGGTGCAGGGCGCGCAGCGAGCGCTCGGCCCGCCGGTTCTGGCGCCAGGTGAGGCCGGGGTCGAGGGTGATGGCGGCGTCGTTGCCCCACGCGAGAAGCTGGCGGTGCATGTGCTCGGGGATCCCGAGGATCTCCGCGATCACGGCCACGGGCAGGAGCGCCGCGTACTCCTCGACGAGGTCGAAGCGGCGCACGCCGCGCCGCTCGAGGTCGTCGAGGAGCCGGGTGGCGGTGCCGACGACGCGGCCCTCGAGGCGGGCGACCTCGCGGGCGGTGAAGGCGCGGGTGACCAGGCGCCGGTAGCGCCCGTGGAGCGGCGGGTCGACGGCGAGCATCGACGGCGGGTCGACCGGGCCGGCGGCCCAGGGGTCGAGGGTGCGCACGAAGATCCGCTGCAGGCGCGAGGGCAGCTCGAGGGAGACGCCGAACGCGTCGCTGCGCAGGATCTCGGTGGCGGCGGCGTGGTCGACGGTGCCCATGAGCATCCGGCCGTGCACCAGCGGTCCGCCGCGCTCGGCGGCGCTCGCGCGCAGCTGCTCGTAGACCGGGAACGGGTCGGCGCGCAGCACCGGGTCGACGACCAGCCGCGACATCGGCTCGCCCTGGCGGGCCGCCGAGGAGATCGCGGCGCCGGGCAGCGCGTGGCCCAGGGCCCACCGCAGGTTCGAGCGCACCTCGCGCACCGGACGCTCCGCGAGCGCGCCGAGCGGACCGAGGACGGGACGCAGCAGCGGCGCGAGGGCCGGGGGGACGACGGTGGTCGCGCGCTCGGTGCGCTGGTCGGTGCTGCTCATGACCTCGACGCTAGCCGCGGGGCGGCGTCGTGGCATCCGTCCACGGTCGGCAAACCGGTTCGGCTCCGGCCCCTCGCCGCCGATAGGCTCGGGGGGTGACTCCAGAGCAGCTCTCCACCGCGATCGTGCACGTGCTGACGACGCTGACGGAGCGGGGCGACCTCGCCCTGCCCGACGGCGTCCCGACGAGCGTCACGGTGGAGCGTCCGCGTCAGAAGGGTCACGGCGACTACGCCACGAACGTCGCGCTGCAGCTGGCGAAGAAGGCGGGCACCAACCCGCGGGCCCTCGCCGAGCTCGTGCGGGCCGGCCTGCTCGCGACCGACGGCGTCGCCGAGGTCGAGATCGCCGGGCCCGGGTTCCTCAACGTCACCGTCGAGGCGGGCGCGCAGGGCCAGGTGGCCGCCGACGTCGTCGCCGCCGGGGCCGCCTACGGCCGGGGCGACGCGCTGGCCGGCATGAGCATCGACGTCGAGTTCATCTCGGCCAACCCCACCGGACCGCTGCACCTGGGCCACACCCGCTGGGCGGTGCTGGGCGACGCCCTGGGCCGGGTGCTCGCCGCCGCGGGCGCCGAGGTCACCCGCGAGTTCTACATCAACGACCGCGGCGTGCAGATGAACCACTTCGCCGACTCCCTCATCGCCTCCGCGCTGGGCGAGCCGGTGCCGGCCGACGGCTACCAGGGCGGCTACATCGACGACCTCGCCGTGCAGGTCGGCCAGGAGCGCCCCGGCATCTTCGACCTCTCCGCCGACGAGCGGCGCGCCGCCGTCCGGGAGGTCGGCTACGCCCTGCAGCTGCGCCAGCAGCAGGAGCAGCTCGAGCGGTTCCACACCCACTTCGACGTCTGGTTCTCCGAGCTCTCCCTCCACGAGTCCGGCTCGGTGCCCGAGACCCTCGCGCGGCTCAAGGACCTCGGCCACGTCTTCGAGCAGGACGGCGCGCTGTGGATGCGCACCACCACCTTCGGCGACGACAAGGACCGCGTCCTCATCAAGTCCGACGGCGAGCTCACCTACTTCGCCTCCGACACCGCCTACTACCTCAACAAGCGCTCGCGCGGCTTCGACCACTGCATCTACCTGCTCGGCGCGGACCACCACGGCTACGTCGGTCGGCTGCGGGCGATGGCCGCCTGCGTCGGCGACGACCCCGACGTCACCCTCGACGTCATGATCGGGCAGATGGTGAAGATCCTGCGCGACGGCCAGGAGCTCAAGCTCTCCAAGCGGGCCGGCACCATCGTCACCCTCGAGGAGCTCGCCGACGAGATCGGCGTCGACGCCCTGCGCTACTCCCTGGCGCGCTACCCGGCGGACTCCCCGCTGACCCTCGACGTCGCCGAGATCACCAAGGCGTCCTCGGAGAACCCCGTCTACTACGTGCAGTACGCCCACGCACGCACCTGCCGGATGATCGCCAACGCCACCGAGCTGGGCATGGCGCTGCCCGGCGACGACTTCGACCCCTCGCTGCTCTCCCACGAGCGCGACGGCGAGCTGCTGCGCGCGCTCGCCGAGCTCCCGCGGGTGGTCGCCTCGGCCGCCGAGCTGCGCGAGCCGCACCGCGTGGCCCGCTACCTCGAGGACACCGCGTCGGTCTTCAACAAGTGGTACGACACCAAGGAGTGCCGCATGCTCCCGCAGGGCGACGAGCCGGTCACCCCCGCCAACCTGGCGCGGCTGACGCTGGTGCACGCCACCCGCACCGTCCTCGCCAACGGCCTCGACCTGCTCGGCGTCACCGCGCCCGAGCGGATGTGAGCGGGGGAGCGGCATGACCCACGAGGCCGGCTGGGCGCACGCGCCCGGCGCCCTCCGCGGCCCCGCCTGGCTGCGCGAGCCCGAGGACGTCAACGCCCTGATGCCGCGGCTGTGGTCGCGCACGGCCGCCAAGGCCGACGGCGTCCTCGCCGTCGGCGGCGTGCCCCTGCCCGACCTCGTGGCCGAGCACGGCTCGCCGGCCTACGTGCTCGACGAGGACGACTTCCGCTCCCGCGCCCGCGGCTTCCGCGACGGCTTCGCCGGCTACGACGTCTACTACGCCGGCAAGGCGTTCCTCTCCACCGCGGTGGCCCGGTGGATCGAGGAGGAGGGCCTCTGCCTCGACGTCTGCTCGGCCGGCGAGCTGCTCGTCGCCGAGCGCGCCGGGTTCCCGATGGAGCGGGTGGAGTACCACGGCAACAACAAGACGCTCGCCGAGCTCGAGCGCGCCGTGCGCCTGCGCGTCGGACGCATCGTGCTCGACTCCTTCGACGAGATCGAGCGGCTCACGCGCGTCGCCGCCGACCTCGGCACGACGGCCCGCGTGATGATCCGCGTCACCGCGGGCGTCGAGGCGCACACCCACGAGTACATCGCCACCGCCCACGAGGACCAGAAGTTCGGGTTCTCGATCGCCTCGGGCGACGCCTTCGAGGCGGCGCGCCGCGTGCTCGCCGCCCCCGGGCTGGAGCTGCGCGGCCTGCACTCCCACATCGGCAGCCAGATCTTCGTCACCGACGGCTTCGAGGTCGCGGCCCGCCGCGTGCTGGGCCTGCTGCGCCGCGTCGCCCAGGAGCTCGACGCCGTGCTGCCCGAGGTCGACCTCGGCGGCGGCTTCGGCATCGCCTACACCAGCCAGGACGAGCCGGCCGAGCCCGCGCACCTCGCCGCGGGCCTCACCGGCATCGTCGAGCACGAGTGCCGGGCGCTGGGCATCGACGTCCCGCACCTCTCCATCGAGCCCGGCCGCGCGATCGTCGGCCCCTCGATGTGCACCGTCTACGAGGTCGGCACCGTCAAGCAGGTGCGGCTGGACGGCGGCTCGGCGCGCACCTACGTCAGCGTCGACGGCGGCATGAGCGACAACATCCGCACCGCCCTCTACGACGCCGACTACTCCTGCACGCTGGCCTCCCGCGGCTCCGAGGCGCCGCCGGTGCTGGCCCGCGTCGTCGGCAAGCACTGCGAGGCCGGCGACATCGTCGTGCGCGACGAGTTCCTCCCCGGCGACGTCCGTCCTGGCGACCTCCTCGCGGTCCCGGCCACCGGCGCGTACTGCCGCTCGATGGCCTCGAACTACAACCACGCCCTGCGTCCGCCGGTGATCGCGGTGCGGGACGGATTCGCGCGGGTCGTCGTCCGCCGCGAGACTGAGGACGATCTGCTGGCGACCGACGTGGGTGATGACTCGTGAGTGAGGGCGACAAGCGCCGCCTGGGCGTGGCCGTGCTGGGCTGTGGCTCGGTGGGCTCGCAGGTGGTGCGCCTGCTCCTCGAGCAGGCCGACGACCTCGAGGCCCGCATCGGCGCTCGTGTCGAGCTGCGCGGCGTCGCCGTGCGGCGCCTCGACGCCCCCCGCGAGATCGAGGTCCCCGCGGGCCTGCTCACCACCGACGCCCAGGGCCTGGTCACCCGGCCCGACGTCGACGTCGTCGTCGAGGTCGTGGGCGGCATCGAGCCGGCGCGCTCGCTGATCCTGGCCGCGCTGGAGTCCGGCGCGAGCGTCGTCACCGCCAACAAGGCGCTGCTGGCCGAGGACGGCGCGACCCTGTTCGAGGCGGCCGCCAAGGCCGGCCGCGACCTCTACTACGAGGCCGCCGTCGCCGGCGCGATCCCGATCCTGCGGCCGCTGCGCGAGTCGCTGGCCGGCGACCGCGTCACCCGCGTGCTCGGCATCGTCAACGGCACCACCAACTTCATCCTCGACAAGATGGACACCTCCGGCGCGGGCTTCTCCGAGGCCCTCGAGGAGGCCCAGGAGCTCGGGTACGCCGAGGCCGACCCCACCGCCGACGTCGAGGGCTTCGACGCCGCCGCCAAGGCCGCGATCCTGGCCTCGCTGGCCTTCCACACCCGCGTCACCGCCTCCGACGTGCACCGCGAGGGCATCGGCGAGGTCACCGCCGCCGACGTCGCCTCCGCGCGCGACATGGGCAGCGTCGTCAAGCTCCTCGCCATCTGCGAGCTGCGCGCCGACGAGCACGGCGAGGAGGCCGTGGCCGTCCGCGTCCACCCGGCGATGATCCCGCGCTCCCACCCGCTGGCGTCGGTGCGCGAGGCCTACAACGCGGTGTTCGTGGAGTCCGAGGCCGCGGGCCAGCTGATGTTCTACGGCCCCGGCGCCGGCGGCTCCCCGACGGCCTCGGCCGTCCTGGGCGACCTCGTCACCGTCGCGCGCAATCGGATCGCCGACACCCGCGGCGCGGGGGAGTCCGCCTACGCCGACCGCCCGGTCCTGCCGATGGGGCACACGCGCACCCGCTACCACGTCGCCATCGACGTCGACGACCGCGCGGGCGTGCTGGCCGCCGTCGCCACCGCGTTCTCCGAGCACGATGTGTCCATCCAGACCGTCCGCCAGGAGGGCCGCGGCCAGGACGCGCAGCTGGTGGTGGTCTCCCACGAGGCCACCGACGCGCAGCTCGCCGCCACGGTCGAGCACCTGCGCACCATGGACATCGTCCGCGACGTCACCTCGGTGATGCGGGTCGAAGGAGGGGACGAGTGACCGACCAGCGACTGATCGACCAGCAGCGGGCCACCCATCAGTGGCGCGGCGTGATCGAGGAGTACCGCGAGCTCCTCGACATCCCCGAGGGCATGGAGGCCGTCACGCTGCGCGAGGGCGGCACCCCGCTGGTGCACTCCGCGTGGCTCTCCGGCCTCACCGGCGGCTCGGTGCACCTGAAGGTCGAGGGCGACAACCCCACCGGCTCCTTCAAGGACCGCGGCATGACCGCCGCGATCTCCCTGGCGCTGCACGAGGGCGCGAAGGCCGTCGTCTGCGCCTCCACCGGCAACACCTCCGCGGCGATGGCCGCCTACGCCGCCAAGGCCGGGCTGACCCCGCTCGTGCTGGTGCCCGAGGGCAAGATCGCCGCCGGCAAGATGGCCCAGGCCATCGTCCACGGCGCGCAGGTGATCATGGTGCGCGGCAACTTCGACGACTGCCTGGCCATGGCTCGCGGCCTCTCGCAGGCCTATCCCGTAGCCCTGGTGAACTCGGTCAACCCGGTGCGCCTGGAGGGTCAGAAGACCGCCGCGTTCGAGATCTGCGACTTCCTCGGCGACGCTCCCGACTACCACCTGCTGCCGGTCGGCAACGCCGGCAACATCTCGGCCTACTGGCTCGGCTACACCCAGTACCTCGAGCTGGGCCGCATCAGCCGTCGTCCGGTGATGCGCGGCTTCCAGGCCGAGGGCGCGAGCCCGCTGGTCACCGGCGAGCCGTTCCCGCACCCGGAGACCAAGGCCACCGCCATCCGCATCGGCAACCCCGCCTCCTGGCACCTGGCCGAGAACGCCGCCAAGGAGTCCGAGGGTCGCTTCGCCGCCGTCAGCGACGAGCAGATCCTCGCCGCCCAGCGCGAGCTGGCCCGCAAGGACGGCGTGTTCGTCGAGCCCGCCTCGGCCGCCGGCATCGCCGGGCTGCTGCAGGAGCTCGCGGCAGGGGAGTCCTACGCCGGCGCGACGGTGGTCGTCACCGTCACCGGTCACGGCCTCAAGGACACCGCCACCGCGCTCGAGGGCGTCGGCCCGCTGGTCGACGTCGTGGTCGACGCCGACGTCGACGACGCCGCCCGCGCGGCCGGACTCGTCTGATCCGCGTGGCCTCGTCCCACCCCGACCTCGTCGAGGGCGCGGTGTCGGTCGCCGTGCCGGCCACCTCGGCCAACCTCGGCCCCGGCTTCGACTCCCTGGGGCTCGCGCTCGACCTGCGCGACGAGCTCACCGCCGAGCTCGTGCCCGACGCGCCCGACCTCGTCGAGGTCGAGGTGGCGGGGGCGGGCGCCGACGGAGTCCCGCGCGATGGCTCGCACCTGGTCGTGCGCACGATCCGCCGCACGCTCGACCGCCTCGGCGTCGGGCCCGTCGGCCTGCGCCTGGCCTGTCGCAACGTGGTCCCGCACGCCCGGGGCCTCGGCTCCTCCTCGGCCGCGATCGTCGCCGGCGTCTGGCTGGGCCGCGCCCTGGTCGTCGACGGCGAGGCCCTCCTGCCCGACGACGACGCCTTCGCCCTCGCCGCGGAGCTCGAGGGCCACCCCGACAACGTCGCACCCGCCTGGTATGGCGGCTTCACCATCTCCGGCCACGACGCCGGCGCCGCGGCGTCGGAGGGCTGGTACGCCGTGGGCTCGCCGGTCGATCCGCGCATCGGCGTCGTCGTGCTCGTGCCGCCCACGCCGCTGTCCACCGAGGCGGCGCGCGGCCTGCTGCCGGCGAGCGTCCCGCACGCCGCCGCCGCGGCCGACGCCGGCAACGCCGCTCTGCTCGTGGCCGCCCTCGGGCACGCCCCCGACCAGCTGCTGCGCGCCACCCGCGACCACCTGCACCAGGAGTACCGGCGCCCGGCCATGCCGGAGTCGCTGGCGCTGGTCGACGCGCTGCGCGCCGACGGCGTGCCCGCGGTCGTGTCCGGTGCGGGCCCCACGGTGCTGGCCTTCACCTCCGAGGATCCCGCCACCGGCCTGCCCGCGCCCTCCGCGGTGCTCACCCGGTGTCCGCCGACCTGGCAGGCCCACGCGCTGGCCGTCGACCACGTCGGCGTCCACCCCGCCTGAGGGCCGCAGCCACGCTCAGCCACCCGGCGGTCGCCGCGGACGCCGGTGCTACATTGGCGCCGCCTCCGTCTGATGGAGGCCCCGGTCGCCGTTCCGGCGGCCGTGCCCCGGCCCTCCGTGGCCGCTGACGACGGCGTCGTGCCGTCCTGGCGTGCTGCACGGCCGGACCGACGTCCGCCGGCCTCCAGCGCCGGCCGTTCCGTGGGAAGGGCTCACGTGACCGACACCCCCGCCACCGCCCCCGACGCCGCGCCCGAGGCCGCTCCGGCCAAGAAGCGCGCCGGAGGGCTGAGCGGCATGCTCCTCGCCGACCTCAAGTCGATGGCCGCCGACCTGGGCGTCCGTGGCTCCGGCTCCATGAAGAAGGCCCAGCTCGTCGAGGCCATCCAGGCCGCCCGCAGCGGCGGTGCCCGCTCCGAGGCTCCCGCCGCCGCCCCCGCCGAGCGGGCGCCCGAGCAGCCGCGCGCCGAGCGGTCCTCGGAGCAGGACCGCTCCCAGGACCAGCCGAAGCGCGACGAGCCGAAGCGCGACGAGCCGAAGCGCGACGAGTCGAAGCAGGACCAGTCGAAGCAGGACCAGCCGAAGCAGGACCAGCCGAAGCAGGACCAGCCGAGGCAGGACCGCAAGGACGGGCAGGCCAAGAACAACCAGCAGGGCAACCAGCAGAACAACCAGCAGAAGCAGGGCGGCCAGGGCAACCAGGGCGGACAGCCGAAGCAGGGCAATCAGCCGAAGCAGGGCAACCAGGGCAACCAGGGCAACCAGGGCAACCAGCAGGGCAACCCGCAGAAGCAGGGCGGTCAGCAGGGCGGTCAGCAGAAGCAGGGCGGCCAGGGCAACCAGGGCAACCAGGGCAACCAGGGCAGCCAGGTCGAGGGCCAGGGTCCCGAGGACGGCGACGAGGACGGCGAGGGTCGTCGCAGCCGTCGGCGTCGGGGCCGTGATCGCGACCGCGCCCGGGTGGGCGGCCGCGAGCCCGACACCGCGGTGCTCGACGACGACGTCCTGGTGCCGGCCGCCGGCATCCTCGACGTGCTCGACAACTACGCGTTCGTCCGCACCAGCGGCTACCTGCCCGGGCCTGACGACGTCTACCTCTCGCTGACGATGGTGCGCAAGTACGGCCTGCGCCGTGGCGACGCGATCGTCGGCCAGGTGCGCCAGCCGCGCGACGGCGAGCGCAAGGAGAAGTTCAACCCGATGGTCCGGGTGGAGTCGGTCAACGGCGCCGAGCCCGACACCGCGCGCAACCGCGTGGAGTTCTCCCGGCTGACCCCGCTGCACCCCGACCAGCGGCTGCGCCTGGAGACCGACGCCTCCGACGTGATCGGTCGCGTCGTCGACCTGGTGGCGCCGGTCGGCAAGGGCCAGCGCGGCCTGCTGATCTCCCCGCCGTCGGCGGGCAAGACCACGATCCTCCAGGCGATCGCGCGGGCCATCACCCGCAACAACCCCGAGGCGCACCTGATGGTGGTGCTCGTCGACGAGCGCCCCGAGGAGGTCACCGACTTCCAGCGCTCGGTCAAGGGCGAGGTCGTCGCGTCGACCTTCGACCGCACGCCGGCCGACCACACCGTGCTCGCCGAGCTGGCGATCGAGCGCGCGAAGCGCCTCGTCGAGCTGGGCCTGGACGTCGTCGTGCTGCTCGACGGCATCACGCGGCTCGGACGCGCCTACAACCTGGCCGCCGCGGCCGGCGGCCGCACGCTGTCCGGCGGCGTCGACTCCGCCGCGCTGCACCCGACCAAGCGGTTCTTCGGGGCGGCCCGCAACATCGAGAACGGCGGCTCGCTCACCGTGCTCGCCACGGCCACCGCCGACACCGGCTCGGCCACCGACGAGCTCATCCTCGAGGAGTTCACCGGCACCGCCAACCAGGTGCTGCGGCTGCGGGCCGACCTCGCCTCGGCCGGTCTGTTCCCGGCCGTCGACGTCGCGGCGTCGGGCACCCGGCGTCCCGAGGTGCTCCTCGGCGCGGGGGAGGCCGCGGTCGTCGACGGACTGCGCGCCGGGCTGCCGGCCGAGCCCGCGGCGGCGCTCTCCGACCTGCTCGGCCGCGTCGGCGCCACCCGCACCAACATCGAGCTGCTCACGGCGCTCCAGCGCCGCTGACCAGCCGCTGATCAGTCGCTGACCTGACGCTGATCGACGCTGATCGACGCTGGGGCCCTCCGGGAATTGGCCGGGGGGCTCCGGCGTTGGCACACTTGCTCCTTGGCTCCGGTTCACGTCGACGGCATCCCGCCCCGACGACCCGGTGCCCCGTTCGCAGAGACGAGGACTCCATGAAGAAGGACATCCACCCCGACTACGTCGCCACCCAGGTCACCTGCACCTGCGGCGCGTCGTTCACCACGCGCAGCACCGCGACCTCCGGCTCGATCCACGCCGACGTCTGCTCGCAGTGCCACCCGTTCTACACCGGCAAGCAGAAGATCCTCGACACCGGCGGTCGCGTCGCCCGCTTCGAGGCCCGCTACGCCAAGGCCAAGGCCGCCCAGAAGTAGTCACGACCGAGCGCCGGCTCCCGCCCGTCAGGGCAGGGGCCGGCGCTCGTCGTCTGTCCGGACGTCGTTCGCCGCAGGAGGGTCCCGTGTTCGAGGCCGTGGAGGGCATGCTCGAGGAGCACGCCGCGCTCGAGATGCGGCTCGCGCTGCCCGAGACCCATGCCGACGCCCGGCTCGCCAAGCGGCTCAACCAGCGCTACGCCGCCCTGTCGGCCATCATCGGCACCTGGCGCGAGTGGCACCGCCTGGGCGAGGACGCCGAGGCGGCTCGCGAGCTCGCCGGCGACGACCCCGACTTCGCCGCGGAGGCCGAGCGCCTGCTGGCCCGTCGAGGCGAGACCGAGGAGCGGCTGCGACGCCTGCTCGTCCCGCGCGACGCCGCCGACGACAAGGACGTCATCGTCGAGGTGAAGTCCGGCGAGGGCGGCGAGGAGTCGGCGCTCTTCGCCGGCGACCTGCTGCGGATGTACACCCGCTACGCCGAGCGGCGCGGCTGGAGCGTCGAGGTGCTCGACGCCACCGCCTCCGATCTCGGCGGCTACAAGTCCGTCACGGCCGCCGTCAAGGCCAAGGGCACGCCCGAGCCCGGCGAGGCGCCGTACGCGCTGCTGAAGTTCGAGGGCGGCGTGCACCGCGTCCAGCGGGTGCCGGTCACCGAGTCGCAGGGCCGGGTGCACACCAGCGCCGCCGGCGTCCTGGTGCTCCCGGAGGCCGAGCCGGTCGACGTCACCGTCGACGAGAACGACCTGCGCATCGACGTCTTCCGCAGCTCCGGGCCCGGCGGCCAGAGCGTGAACACCACCGACTCCGCGGTGCGCATCACGCACCTGCCCACCGGCATCGTGGTCAGCTGCCAGAACGAGAAGAGCCAGCTGCAGAACAAGGAGCAGGCGCTGCGCATCCTCCGCTCGCGGCTGCTGGCCGCGGCCCAGGAGGCCGCCGACGCCGAGGCCAGCGACGCCCGCCGCAGCCAGGTGCGCACCGTCGATCGCTCCGAGCGCATCCGCACCTACAACTTCCCCGAGAACCGCATCTCCGACCACCGCACCGGCTACAAGGCGCACAACCTCGACCAGGTGCTCGACGGCGACCTCCAGCCCGTGCTCGACTCCTGCGTCGAGGCCGACCTCGCCGCGCGGCTGGCCGCGCTGGGGGAGGAGTGAGCGCTCCGCGCGCCCTCCTGGCCGAGGCCGCCGCCCGCCTGGCCGCCGGCGGCGTCGCCAGCCCGGAGCACGACGCCGCCGAGCTGCTCGCCCACGTGCTCGGCACCACCCGCGGACGCCTCCCGCTGATCGACGACGTCGCGCCCGCCGACGTCGAGCGCCTCGAGGCCCTGGTGGCCCGGCGCGCGGCCCGCGAGCCGCTGCAGCACCTCACCGGCGTGGCCGCGTTCCGGCACGTCGAGCTGGCCGTCGGGCCGGGCGTGTTCGTCCCGCGCCCGGAGACCGAGCTGCTCGCCGGCTGGGCGATCGAGGCGGCCGCGGCCCTGGAGAGCCCGGTCGTCGTCGACCTGTGCACCGGCTCGGGGGCGATCGCCCGCAGCGTCGTCGACGAGGTGCCGCACGCCCGGGTGCACGCCGTCGAGCTCGACCCCGACGCCCACGCGTGGGCGGCGCGCAACCTGGCCGGCACCGGCGTCGACCTGCGCCACGGCGACATGGCCGAGGCCTTCGACGACCTCGCCGGCCGCGTCGACGTCGTCGTGTGCAACCCGCCCTACATCCCGCTCGAGGCCTGGGAGTCGGTGGCGCCCGAGGCCCGCGACCACGACCCCCACCTGGCGCTGTTCTCCGGCGACGACGGCCTCGTGGCGATGCGCGTCCTCGAGCGCCGGGCCGCGCTGCTGCTGCGTCCCGGCGGCGTCGTGGGCGCCGAGCACGCCGACGCCCAGGGCGCCTCGGCTCCGGCGGTCTTCGCCGCCACCGGACGCTGGGCCGAGGTGCGCGATCACCCCGATCTGGCCGGGCGGGCGCGCTTCACGACCGCGCGACTGGCACCATGACCCTCGTGCGATACACGACCGGCACCGACGAGGAGCGCGAGGAGGCCATCGAGGCCGCCAGCCTGGCCATCCAGCGCGGAGGACTCGTGGTCCTCCCCACCGACACCGTCTACGGCATCGCCGCCGACGCCTTCGACCACGAGGCCGTCGCGGGGCTGCTGGCCGCCAAGGGCCGCGGGCGCCAGATGCCGCCGCCGGTCCTGGTGAGCGCCGCCAGCACCCTCGACGCCCTCGCCGTGCGCATCCCCGGCTACGCCCGCGCGCTGGTCGAGGAGTTCTGGCCCGGCCCGCTGACGCTGGTCTGCCACCAGCAGTCGTCCCTGCAGTGGGACCTCGGCGAGACCCGCGGCACCGTCGCGGTCCGCATGCCCGACCACGAGATCACCCGCGAGATCCTCGAGCGCACCGGCCCGCTCGCGGTCAGCTCGGCGAACAAGACCGGCCAGCCCGCCGCCGTCGACGCCGACCAGGCCGAGGAGATGCTCGGCGAGGAGGTCGAGGTCATCGTCGACGCCGGCACCTCGCCGGGCGGCGAGGCGTCCACGATCGTCGACGTCACCACCACGCAGGGCCGCGTCCTGCGTCTCGGGGCGCTGTCCCTCGAGGCGCTCAACGAGGTCCTCGAGCCGCTGGGCGCCGCGCTGACCCTGGAGGAGTGAGCGCGTGCGGGAGTACGCCCTGGTCTTCCTCGTCGCCGCCGGCGTCACCTATCTCCTGACGGTCATCGCCCGCGAGCTCGCGCTGCGCACCGGCGCCGTCGCCACCATCCGCGACCGCGACGTCCACGACGTCCCGATCCCCTACGGCGGGGGCGTGGCGATGTGCGGCGGCCTCATCGCCGCCTTCATCGTGGCGCGGGACCTGCCCTTCCTCTCCTCGGGGCTGGCGGTCTTCCGCGATGCGGGCGTGGTCATCGGCGCGGGCATCCTCATCTGCGCCGTCGGGGTGCTCGACGACCTCTTCGAGCTCGATGCCCTCACCAAGCTCGGCGGCCAGGTGCTCGCCGCGGGCTTCCTCATCGCCTTCGGGATCCGCTTCTACTACTTCCCGGCCACCGACGGCACCGTCTTCTCCCTCGACCCCGCGCAGGGCGCCCTGCTCACCGGCTTCGTCGTCGTGACGACGATGAACGCGGTGAACTTCGTCGACGGGCTCGACGGGCTGGCGGCGGGCATGGTGGGGCTGGGCGCGCTCGCCTTCTTCGTCTTCTGCTACCAGCTCACCCGCATCAACAACGCCGACCGCGCGACGTCGGCGGCCTTCCTGGCCATCGCGCTCGCCGGAGCGTGCGCGGGCTTCCTCCCGCACAACTTCAACCCGGCGCGGCTGTTCATGGGCGACTCCGGGTCCATGCTCATCGGCCTGGTGCTCTCGGCCAGCGCGATCACGCTCACCGGCCAGTTCGCCGACGGCGACCTCACGCGCGGGGGAGCGGGCGCGCAGGCGAGCCTGGCCCCGACCCTCCTGCCGCTGCTGCTGCCACCGCTGGCGATCCTGGTCGTGCCCCTGCTCGACCTCGTGCTCGCGGTGGTGCGCCGCACCCGGGCCGGACGCTCGCCCTTCGCGCCCGACAAGCAGCACCTGCACCACCGGCTCCTCGAGATCGGGCACTCCCAGCGCCGCGCGGTCCTGACGATGTGGATGTGGGCGGCGGTCATCGCCTTCGGCACCGTCGTCGCGAGCCTCTACACCGCTCCCTGGGTCTGGGTCGGGGTCGGCCTGGCCACCGTGCTGGCCGTCGTCGTCACCTTCGCGCTGCCGACGCGGCCGGGCATCGCGACCCCCCGCGACGTCCCGCCCACCGAGCTGCTCTAGCCCACCGGCGAGCGCTCTGGAACGATCCAGTTGACCGGCCTCCGACCCCCTTGTGATAGTTTTCACGAGCGGTCGGAAGGCCGCTCGCGAACCACGTTGACCCCCAACAGGAACGGCCGCCACCCATGACGACCGACACCCCCGCCAGCGCTCCCGCGCGACGGTCCACGGGGCGCCCCGCCGTCCTCGGCGCGGCCGCCGGATGCGCCGTCGCCGCCGGGGCCGTCGTCACGATCGGCGCCCTGGTCGCGGGCTCCCCGGGCGCCGCCGGAGCGGCGCTGGGCGCGGGCGTCACGCTCGCGACGTTCCTCGTCGGCGCCCTGGTGGTCGACCTCGTCGCCACCGCCATGCCGGCAGCGGCCCTCGGCGCCGCGCTGATGACCTACACCATGCAGGTCGGCCTGCTGGCGGTCTTCTTCCTGGTCATGAACGCCTCCGGCGCCCTCGACGCGAGCATCTCCCGCACGTGGCTCGGGATCGGCGTCATCGTGGCCTCCGTGGCGTGGATGACCGCCCAGCTCGCGGTCGTCCTCACCCAGCGCATCCCGACCTATGACCTCCCGGACCGGGCGGGGGACCAGTGACCCAGAACCCCTGCTATCGTCCGGTGCGCGACGGCCTCCCGCGGGCCTGCCGCAGCCGCATGGCACCCGCCCGAGGTCGGGCCGCGCGATCCGCGCAGCCGACGAGCCGGGTGTCGTGTGCCGAGAGGCCCAGCGCTCATCCGCATGCCGACGCCGAACGACACGCAGCCGTAGGAACCGACACACAGGAGAAGCAGTGAGCCTCATCGGGACGACCCTGATCCGGGCCTCGGAAGAGGGTCCGCACATCCCCGGTCCCGCGGACTTCGACCTCGACCCGCTCTTCGCCGGCACCACCAAGCCGATGCTGCTCGTGGTCCTCTCGGTGGTCGTCGTCGTCGCCCTCTTCTACGCGATGTCGCGCCGCGCCGCGGTCGTCCCCGGCCGCCTGCAGTTCGCCGGCGAGTACGTCTACGACTTCGTGCGCAACTCCATCGCCCGCGACACCATCGGCGCCCACGACTTCATGCGCTTCGTGCCGCTGCTGTTCACGATCTTCACCTTCGTGCTCGTGAACAACTTCTACGGCGTCATCCCGTTCCTGCAGTTCCCGCCCATGTCGCGCATCGGCTTCCCGATCGCGATCGCCGCGGTCATCTGGGTCGTCTACAACGGCGTCGGCGTGGCCAAGCACGGCCTCTTCGGCTACCTCAAGCACCAGACCGTGCCCGGCGGCATCAGCGGCCCGATCCTCATCGCGCTGGTGCCCCTGGAGTTCTTCTCCAACATCATCGTCCGCCCGTTCACCCTGGCGCTGCGACTCTTCGCGACGATGTTCGCCGGCCACCTTCTCCTCATCCTGTTCTCGGTGGGCGCCCACTACCTGGTGTCGTCCTACGACCCCTCCGCGCTCGGCATCCCCGCCGGCGTCCTGTCCTTCATCATCGGCATCGGCGTGAGCTTCCTCGACATGCTGGTGATGTTCCTGCAGGCCTACGTCATCACCCTGCTCGCCGCCATGTACATCGGCGGCGCCATCGCCGAGGAGCACTGAGCCAGCGGCTCAGCCGGTCCCGGCAGCACCACGCTCCACCAGCACCACCACCAACGGCGCACCGACAGAGACGGTGCGGCACAACCGAAAGGAAACCCCCATGGGTGGCACCCTGAACATGATCGGCCTCGGCCTGGCCGCCATCGGCCCGGCGATCGGCGTCGGCCTGATCTTCGCCGCGTACGTCTCGGGCGTCGCCCGTCAGCCGGAGGCCCAGGGTCGACTGCAGAGCATCGCCATCTTCGGCTTCGTGCTCGCCGAGCAGTTCTTCATCATCTCGCTGGCGCTCGCCTTCGTCCTCCAGCCCTGACCGTCGGAGGCTGACTAGCTCATGCTGTCGCTCATTGTTCGAGCAGCGGGGGAGTCCTCCGAGGAGGCGCCCAACCCGCTGATCCCGGACGTCCCGGAGATCGTCCTCGGTCTCGTCGTCCTGCTCATCCTGCTGTTCCTGCTCAAGAAGCTGGTCATCCCCAACTTCGAGAAGGCCTACGCCGAGCGCACCCAGGCCATCGAGGGCGGGATCGCCGCCGCGGAGACCAAGCAGGCCGAGGCCGACGCCAAGCTCGCCGAGCTGGAGTCCCAGCTCGCCGACGCCCGTCACGAGGCCGCGCGCATCCGCGAGGAGGCCCGCGAGCAGGGTGCGGCGATCGTCGCCGAGCTGCGCGAGCAGGCCCAGGCCGAGGCTGCGCGCATCGTCGAGCACGGCAAGACCCAGATCGACGCCGAGCGTCAGCAGGCCATCACGGCCCTGCGCGCCGAGGTCGGCTCGCTCGCGACCGGCCTGGCCGGTCGCATCGTCGGCGAGAGCCTCGAGGACGAGGCTCGCCAGAGCCGCGTCGTCGAGCGCTTCCTGGCCGACCTCGAGACCGGGACGCCGGGGGTCAACTGATGGCACGAGGCTTCCGAGGCGGCTCGGCCGAGGCCGTCGCCGCACTGGACGAGGCGCTGACCTCCGCGGTCTCCGGTTCCACGGAGACCGCGGCAGGGGTCGCCAGCGACCTGTTCGAGATCGCCGGGGCGCTGCGCTCCGAGGGTGCGCTGCGACGCTTCCTCACCGACGCCTCGGTGGTCTCCGAGGCCAAGTCGGGCCTGGTGCGCGAGGTCTTCGGGCCGCGCGTCCGTCCCGAGAGCGTGGAGCTCCTGGCCGACGCGGTCACCCGGCGCTGGACCAGCGGCCGCGACCTCGCCGACGCCCTCGAGCACCTCTCCGCGGTCGCCACGGTGCGCTCCGCGGGCGGCGACGCCGGCCGGCTGGCCGACGAGCTGTTCGCGTTCGCCCAGGCCGTGAAGGAGGCGCCCGCGCTGCGTGACGCCCTCGCCGACCCCGCCCGCAGCGGGGCCGACAAGGCCGGTCTCGTCCGGGACCTGCTGGCCGCCAAGGCGCTGCCGGCCACCGTCACCCTGGCCACCCAGGCGCTCTCCAGCAGCCACCGCACCGTCGGTGTCGCGCTGGGCGAGTACCAGCGGGTCGCCTCCGAGGTGCACGGGGAGAGCGTCGCCACCGTCCGCGTGGCCCGCCCCCTCTCCGACGCCGACCGCTCCCGCCTGGCCGCTGCCCTGCAGCGTCAGTACGGCCGGCCGGTCCACCTCAACCTGCTGGTCGACCCCAGCGTCATCGGCGGCATCCGGGTCGAGATCGGGGACGACGTCATCGACGGCACCGTCTCCAGCCGACTCGCCGAGGCCAGCCGCCGCCTCGCCGGCTGACTCCGGTCCGCCCCCCGACTTCGACGACGACAGACAAGAGAGAAGGCACCACCATGACGGAGCTCTCCATCCGGCCGGAGGAGATCCGCGACGCACTGGCGAAGTACGTCGCCGACTACCAGCCCGAGGCCGCCTCCAAGGAGGAGGTCGGCACCGTCGCCTCCGCCGGTGACGGCATCGCCCGCGTCAGCGGCCTGCCCTCGGCGATGGCGAACGAGCTGCTGCAGTTCGAGGACGGCACGCTCGGCCTCGCGCTGAACCTCGAGGACCGCGAGATCGGCGTCGTCATCCTCGGTGACTTCGACAAGATCGAGGAGGGCCAGCCGGTCCGCCGCACCGGCGAGGTCCTCTCGGTCCCCGTCGGCGACGGCTACCTCGGTCGCGTCGTCGACCCGCTCGGCAACGCGATCGACGGCCTCGGCGAGATCGCCACGACCGGTCGTCGCGCCCTCGAGCTGCAGGCGCCCACCGTGGTGCAGCGCAAGTCGGTGCACGAGCCGCTGGCCACCGGCATCAAGGCGATCGACGCCATGACGCCCATCGGCCGCGGCCAGCGTCAGCTGATCATCGGCGACCGCGCGACCGGCAAGACCACGATCGCGATCGACACGATCATCAACCAGAAGCAGAACTGGGAGTCCGGCGACCCCTCGAAGCAGGTCCGCTGCATCTACGTCGCCATCGGCCAGAAGGGCTCCACCATCGCCTCGGTGCGCGGTGCCCTCGAGGAGTCCGGCGCCCTGGAGTACACCACCATCGTGGCGGCCCCGGCCTCCGACTCCGCCGGCTTCAAGTACCTCGCCCCCTACACCGGCTCGGCCATCGGCCAGCAGTGGATGTACGAGGGCAAGCACGTCCTCATCGTCTTCGACGACCTCACCAAGCAGGCCGAGGCCTACCGCGCGGTGTCGCTGCTGCTGCGTCGCCCGCCGGGCCGCGAGGCCTACCCGGGTGACGTCTTCTACCTGCACAGCCGTCTCCTCGAGCGCTGCGCGAAGCTCTCCGACGACCTCGGTGCCGGCTCGATGACCGGTCTGCCGATCATCGAGACCAAGGCCAACGACGTCTCGGCGTTCATCCCGACCAACGTCATCTCCATCACCGACGGTCAGATCTTCCTGCAGTCCGACCTGTTCGCGGCCAACCAGCGTCCGGCCATCGACGTCGGCGTCTCGGTCTCCCGCGTCGGCGGTGCGGCCATGACCAAGGCGATGAAGAACGTCACCGGCTCGCTCAAGGTCGACCTCGCGCAGTTCCGCGCGATGGAGGCCTTCGCCATGTTCGCCTCCGACCTCGACGCCGCCTCCAAGCAGCAGCTCGCCCGCGGTCAGCGCCTGATGGCCCTGCTCAAGCAGCCCGCCTACTCGCCGTACCCGGTCGAGGAGATGACGGTCTCGCTGTGGCTGGGCACCACCGGTCGCCTCGACGCCATCGAGACCGACGACGTCCTGCGCTTCGAGCAGGAGTTCCTCGACTACCTGCGTCTCTCGCACGAGGGCATCCTCGCCTCGATCCGCGAGACCCTGAAGTTCGAGGTCGAGGAGGGTCTGACCGCTGCGTACGACTCCTTCCTCGCCCAGTTCGCCGGCTCCGGCGCCGGTGTGAAGGCCGGCACCGAGGCTGCGGCCGAGGCGCTGGAGGACGAGGGCCAGGAGACGATCGTCAAGCAGAAGCGGGGCTGACGATGGCCGTATCGCTGCGCGAGTACCGCGCGCGGATCAAGTCGACGGAGTCGATGAAGAAGATCACGCGCGCCATGGAGCTCATCGCTGCGTCCCGCATCATCAAGGCGCAGCAGCGGGCCCAGGCGGCCGCGCCGTACGCGCGTGAGCTCACCCGAGCCGTCTCGGCCGTCGCGACGTTCTCCAACGTCGACCACCCGCTCACCACCGAGCCGGAGAACCCCCGTCGTGCGGCGATCCTGCTCGTCACGAGCGACCGTGGACTGGCCGGTGCCTACTCCTCGAGCGTCATCAAGGAGGCCGAGCGTCTGGCCGCCAAGCTGACCGAGGAGGGCAAGGAGGTCGTCACCTACATCGCCGGCCGCAAGGGGGAGGCGTACTTCCGCTTCCGCCAGCGTCCCGTGGTGCAGGCCTGGACGGGCTTCTCCGACCAGCCCAGCTACGACGTGGCCGCCGAGATCGGGGAGACCCTGATCGAGGCGTTCCTCGCCGAGCAGGGCGTCGGGGGCGACGTCGATGAGGTCCACGTGGTCTACACGCGGTTCGTCTCGATGCTCACCCAGGCCCCCACGGCCGTGCGGCTGCTGCCGCTCGAGGTCGTCGAGGGCACCGAGCCGCCCGCCGAGGGCGAGCTCCTGCCCCTCTACGAGTTCGAGCCGTCCCCCGAGGCGGTCCTCGACGGCCTGCTGCCGCAGTACGTCCAGAGCCGCATCTTCTTCTGCCTCCTGCAGGCCGCCGCCTCCGAGCTCGCGGCCCGTCAGAAGGCGATGAAGTCGGCCACGGACAACGCCGACGAGCTCATCAAGAAGTACACCCGGATCGCCAACCAGGCCCGCCAGGCCGGCATCACCCAGGAAATCAGCGAGATCGTCGGTGGCGTCAACGCGCTGGCCGATGCCAACGCCGCCAGCGATTGATTGTGGAGAAGAACGATGACTGCTACTGCTGAAGAGACCACGACCAACGCCTCCGGCTCGGTCGGCCGCATCGCCCGCGTGATCGGCCCCGTCGTCGACGTGGAGTTCCCCGTCGACGCGATGCCGGAGATCTACAACAAGCTCGAGACCGAGATCACCATCAGCGGCGAGACCGCGGTGCTGCCCCTCGAGGTCGCCCAGCACATCGGCGACGGCATGGTCCGCGCCATCTCGCTGAAGCCCACCGACGGCCTGGTCCGCGGCGCGCAGGTGCAGGACACCGGCAAGCCGATCACCGTGCCCGTCGGCGACGCCACCCTCGGCAAGGTCTTCAACGCCACCGGTGACGTCCTCAACCTCGCCGAGGGCGAGACCTTCGAGCCCACCGAGCGCTGGGGCATCCACCGCAAGGCCCCGGCCTTCGACCAGCTGGAGTCGAAGACCCAGATGTTCGAGACCGGCATCAAGGTCATCGACCTGCTCACCCCGTACGTCCAGGGCGGCAAGATCGGCCTGTTCGGCGGCGCGGGCGTCGGCAAGACCGTGCTCATCCAGGAGATGATCGCCCGCGTGGCGCGCAACCACGGTGGCGTGTCGGTGTTCGCCGGCGTCGGCGAGCGCACCCGCGAGGGCAACGACCTCATGGTCGAGATGGAGGAGGCGGGCGTCCTCGGTCAGACCGCGCTCGTCTTCGGCCAGATGGACGAGCCGCCGGGCACCCGCCTGCGCGTCGCGCTGTCGGCCCTCACGATGGCGGAGTACTTCCGCGACGTGCAGAACCAGGACGTGCTGCTGTTCATCGACAACATCTTCCGGTTCACCCAGGCCGGCTCGGAGGTCTCCACCCTGCTCGGCCGCATGCCGAGCGCCGTGGGCTACCAGCCGAACCTCGCCGACGAGATGGGCACCCTGCAGGAGCGCATCACCTCGACGCGTGGTCACTCGATCACCTCGCTGCAGGCGATCTACGTGCCGGCCGACGACTACACCGACCCGGCCCCGGCCACCACGTTCGCCCACCTGGACGCCACGACGGAGCTCTCGCGTGAGATCGCCTCGCTCGGCATCTACCCCGCGGTGGACCCGCTGACCTCGACCTCCCGCATCCTCGACCCGCAGTACATCGGTCAGGCGCACTACGACTGCGCGATCCGCGTCAAGCAGATCCTGCAGCGCAACAAGGAGCTCCAGGACATCATCGCGATCCTCGGCGTCGACGAGCTGTCCGAGGAGGACAAGATCATCGTGTCGCGGGCGCGCCGCATCCAGCGGTTCCTCTCGCAGAACACCTACGTCGCCAAGCAGTTCACCGGCATCGAGGGCTCCACGGTCCCCGTCGCCGACACGATCGAGGCGTTCAACAAGATCGCCGACGGCGAGTACGACCACGTGGCCGAGCAGGCCTTCTTCATGTGCGGCGGTCTGGACGACGTCGAGCAGAAGTGGGCCGAGATCCAGAAGAGCCTCTGATGAGCGACGCAGTCCTCGAGGTCGCCCTCGTCGCCGCCGACCGGATCGTGTGGTCCGGTCAGGCGACGATGGTGATCGCCCGGACGGTGGAGGGGGACGTGGGCGTGCTCCCCGGGCACGCCCCGCTCCTCTCGCTGCTCACCGACGCCGTCGTCGAGCTGAACACCGCCGACGGCGTCGTGGTGGCCACGGTCGACGGCGGGTTCCTCTCCGTCGCGCAGGACCGCGTCTCGATCCTCTCCGAGCACGTGCTGCTCGCCGAGGAGATCGTCATCGACGAGGTCAACGCGGCGCTCGAGGAGGCCCAGACCCTGCCCAGCGGTGACGAGCGGGAGCAGCGCATCCGCCGTGCCGAGGCGCGGATCCGGGCCGTCGAGAAGGCGCGCGCGGTCACCCGCTAGGCTCCCCTCACAGTCGTCGCAGAGGGGGCCGGATGCCGTGGTGGGAGCTCGTGCTCGACGTCCTCGGCGCGCTCCTGGCCCTGCTCCTGTGCTACGGCATCGCCCTCGTCGTCCGTCGCCGGGTCATCGCCCGGCACGGCGGCACCTTCGAGCTCAGCTACCGCGCCCGGTCCGGTTGGCTGCTCGGGGTCGGGCGCTACTCCGGCGAGCGCCTGGAGTGGTTCCGCTTCTTCTCCCTCTCGGTGCGGCCCAAGATCTCCTGGGAGCGCAGCGAGCTCCTCTACGAGGGGAGGCGCGACGTCGTCGGCGCCGAGCAGATGGCGCTCTACCCCGACCACCTCGTCATCATGTGCCGTGATCTCGACGGCGAGGTCGAGCTGGCCATGGCCGGCACCTCGCTGACCGGCTTCCAGGCCTGGCTCGAGGCCAAGCCGCCCGGCGCCCAGATGCCCTGATGCGCGCACCCGTCCTCGAGGACCGGGTCGGCGTCTCCCTGGTGTTCGCCGCCAACGGCTTCCTGTTCGCCTGCCTGGTCTCCCGGCTCGCCGACGTCCGCTCCGGGCTCTCCCTCAGCAACGGCGACCTCGGCCTGCTCCTGCTGGCCATCTCGGCCGGCTCGCTCATCGCGCTGCCGCTGACCGGCCGGCTGGTGGCGCGGTACGGCGCGGGCGCGGTGGTGCGCCTCGGCGTCGGCCTGGACGTCGTCGGACTCGTCGCGGCCTCCGTGGGCGTGGTCTCCGGCGAGGTCGCGCTCACCGCCGTCGGCTGGTTCGTCTACGGCGCGGGCATCGGCAGCTGGGACGTCGCGATGAACGTGGAGGCCGCCGAGGTCGAGCGACGGCTGGGACGCACGATCATGCCGCGCTTCCACGCCGGCTGGAGCCTCGGCTCGTTCACCGGCGCGGGCGTGGGCGTCGTGGTCACGGCCGTCTCGCTGCCCCTGGTGGTGCACTGGGTGGCGGGCGCGGCGCTCGTGGCGGTCGTGGCGGTCGTCGCCTCGCAGGGCTTCGCGCCCGCCCAGCAGGCTCGCTCGTCCGCCGAGCACGCCGAGCACGCCGGGCACGCCGCGCGCCCGCGGGGCCGCTCGGCCTGGACCGAGCCGCGCGTGCTGGCGATCGGCGTCATGGTGCTGGCCTTCGCGATGCTCGAGGGCGCCTCCAACGACTGGCTCACGCTCGGCCTCATCGACGGCTACGGCGTGCCGCACTGGCTCGGCGTGGCCGGCTTCGCCTGCTTCGTGGTGGCGATGACCGTGGGACGCGTCGGCGGGCCGGTGCTGCTCGATCGGCACGGCCGCGCCCCGGTGCTGTGGGCCTGCTCGGCCGCCGCGCTCGTCGGCGTCCTGCTGGTCGTGGCCGGTGGGCGGCTCGACGGCGTCGCGTCCCTGGCCTGCGCCGTGCTCGGCATCGTCCTGTGGGGGCTGGGCGCCTCGCTCGGCTTCCCCGTGGGCATGAGCGCCGCGGCCGACGATCCCGAGCGGGCCGCGCTGCGCGTCAGCGTCGTCTCGACGATCGGCTACGGAGCCTTCCTCGCCGGTCCGCCCCTGCTCGGCCGCCTCGGCGACGCCGTGGGCACGCTGGAGTCGCTGCTCGTCGTCGCCGCGCTCATGGTCCCCGCGGCCGTCAGCGTGCTGGCCGCCCGGCCGGCCCGCGACGCCGTCGCATCCTGATCCCGCCGCGGCGGGCTCGGGGGAGGGCTCGAGCGCTCAGGTCAGCAGGCCGCGGACGTCGTCGGCGGTGATGGCCGCGGCCAGCGCGCCGTCGCCGTCGACGACCTGTGCGAAGAGCCGTGCCTTGCGCTCCTGGAGGGCCAGCACCTTCTCCTCGATCGTGCCCTGGGCGACGAAGCGGTAGACGTGCACGGTGCGCTGCTGGCCGATGCGGTGGCTGCGGTCGACGGCCTGGGCCTCGACGGCGGGGTTCCACCACGGGTCGAGCACGAAGACGTAGTCGGCCTCGGTGAGGGTGAGTCCGGTGCCGCCGGCCTTGAGGCTGATGAGGAAGACCGGGGCGTCGCCCTCGCGGAAGCCCTCGACGACCTCGCCGCGACGCTGCGTGGTGCCATCGAGGTAGGAGTAGCCGATGCCCTCGGCGGCCAGCCGCTCGCGGATGCGCCGGAGGAAGGAGGTGAACTGGCTGAAGACCAGCGCCCGGTGGCCCTCGGCCGCGAGCTCGCGCAGGTGGTCGACGAGCACCTCGACCTTCTCCGATCCGACGTCCTCGTGCTCCTCGGAGACCAGGGCGGGATCGAGGGCGAGCTGTCGCAGGCGGGTGAGCGCGGCGAGGATCGCGACGCGGTTGCGATCGAAGTCGTCGCTGACCAGGCCGAGGATGCGCTGACGCTCCCGGTTGAGGTGGGTGTCGTAGACGCGGCGGTGACGCTCGGAGAGCTCGACCGGCAGCACCTGCACGTGCTTCGGCGGCAGGTCGGCGGCCACCCGCTCCTTGGTGCGGCGCAGCATGAACGGCTTGATGCGGCGGGTGAGCCGGGCCAGCGCGGCCTCGTCGCCGTTGCGCTCCACCGGGCGCACCACGGACTCCTGGAAGGCCCGCGGACGCGGGTAGAGGCCCGGCGCCACGATCGAGAGCAGCGACCACAGCTCCATCAGGCGGTTCTCGAAGGGCGTGCCGGTGACGGCGAGCGCGAACGGCGCCCGCACCCCGCGCACGGCGGTGTGCGCCTGGCTGCGGTGGTTCTTGACCTGCTGGGCCTCGTCGAGGATCAGGCCGGCCCACTCGACGCCGTGGTAGGCGTGCTGCTCCAGGCGCAGCAGGGTGTAGCTGGTGACGACGACGTCGGCCCCGCGCGCGAGGGCGGCGAGGTCGCTGTCGCGGCCCCGGCGGGTGGCGTCGATCGCGACGACGCGCAGGCCGGGGGCGTGCCGGCGGGCCTGGTCGACCCAGGCGGGCACGACGCTCGTGGGCGCGACGACGAGGAACGGACGCTCCTCGGTGGCGCGAGTGTGGGCGATCAGGGCGAGCACCTGCAGGGTCTTGCCGAGGCCCATGTCGTCGGCCAGGATCCCGCCGAGGCCGTGCTCCCACAGCAGCGCGAGCCACCAGAAGCCCTCGCGCTGATAGGAGCGCAGCTCGGTGGCCAGCCCGGTGGGCTCGGGACGCGGGATCTCCTCGAGGTCGCGCAGCGCGAGCGCGCGGCGGACGAACTGCGCAGCGGCGGCGTCGATGACGCCGAGGTCGGCCAGCTCGGCCCACAGGCCGAGGTCGCGGGTGCCGACGCGCAGCTCGGCGTCGCTGCCCGGCTGCAGCTCGCGGGCCTCGGCGACGATCTCGGCCAGGCGGGTCAGCTCGGGCCGCTCCAGGCTCAGCCAGAGGCCGCCGGGCAGCACGAGTCGGGTGTGGCCGAGCGTCAGCGCCTCGAGCACGTGGGCCAGCGGGATGCGGCGGTCCTCGACGGTGATCATCACCTCGAGGTCGAGCCAGTCGGTGTGGTCGGGGCGGTGCTGGTCGCCCGGCTCCTCCTCGAGGTCGCGCACCTGGAGGGAGATCTCGGGCGTCGCGGTGGTCTCGCGGAAGGTCGGGGCGTCGTGCTCGACGACGTCGACCTGTCCGCTCTCGCGCCAGGCCGGCAGGTGCACCAGCGCGAGGGTGAGGGCCTCGGAGCCGACGGCCTCCGCGCGCGCGGCGGGGCCGGGCCGGGGGTCGAGGAGCGCGAGGATCTCGTCCTCGGCGGCGCGGTCGCGCGGCAGGGCGGGGGAGTGGGGCGCGTCGAGCGGGACGCTCGCGAGGGTGCCGTAGTGCCAGTCCCAGGCCACCTCGGCGCGCACGGCGTCGTGCCAGGTGACGGTGAGCGTCAGGCGCGGGCGTGGGCTCTCCGGCACCTCGACGGTGCCGTCGCTCGACACGACCGGCAGCGCCCGCGTGAGGGCGCCGAGGCGCTCGGTGAGCTGGTCGACCTCGGCGGCGGGCACCTCGATGGGGTCGGTGCGCCGGGCCGCGGTGAGCGCCGCGCCCTGCAGGGGCCGGGCGATGCGGGCCAGGCCCAGGCGGCCGGCGCTGCGCAGGGCGACGGAGTGAGCCGGCTCGCCGATGAGGACGGCGTCGTCGCCGCCCCAGAAGCCGCCGTCATGGGTGATGCCGACGCGCACCTGCGCGCGGCCGCCGTCGCGGGTGACGTCGACGCCGAGCGCAGCGGGCTCGTCGAGCAGGGCGATCGGCGGCAGCGGCTCGGCCGCGAGCAGGGTGACGCCGGCCTCGCGCGCCTCGCGCAGCAGCCGGACGACGTCGGGCCCGAAGTCGCGCAGCGTCGGGTTGAAGCGGGTGGCGTGCCACTGGCGGCCGCTGGCCACCAGGGCCAGGCGCAGCCGCTCGACCGCGGCCATCTGGGTGTGGTCGTAGGTTCCTCGCTCGATCGCCTGGGTGAGGTCGCCCCAGCCGAGCCCGGTGCGCACCCAGGCCTGGCGCGCGCCCGGCCGCATCGGCCGCAGCGTCAGCCGCCGCTCGTGGCTGCCGTAGGGCGCGGCCTCCCAGGCGATCTCCAGGCCGACGGGCTTGGGCTCGGCGCGCTCGGTGACGCCGACGGCGGCCGCGAGGTCGTCGAGCTCGTCGCGCCAGGAGCGGGCGCTCGGGATCGGCTCGGGGCGCACGGCCAGCAGGAGGCCGGCGCCGTGCTTGCACTGGCTGCGCACGGGGCAGCTGCAGGCGGTGGTGACGGCGAGGCGTCCCGAGCGCAGGCGGGCGTCGAGGGTGACCGAGTAGGTCTGGCGTCCGGTGCCGTGCGCGAAGCAGCGCGCGGTCCAGTGGTCGTGCTCGCGGGTGCCGACCTGGGCGTAGAGGATGCGCCCCTCGGCGAGGTACTGGGCGCCGAGCTCGGCCGCACGGGCGTCGAAGAGGTCGGCAGGGTCGGCTGCGGCGAGCTCCTCGGCGATGTCCATGACCGGCTCATCCTGCCAGGATCCGGCCGCATCTCCACGTCGGCGACCCCGCCCTGTGGACGCCCGCCCACCCCCGCGGGGGAATCTGGCGGCGCGGGGCTCGGTTGGCGCTGGGAGTGACCGCCTCTCTCGGACCTGACGCCGCCGCGACCTCCCGCCCGGCCGCCTCCCTCGGGCCGCTGACGCTGATCCTGGCGCTGGCCTGCGGAGCCACGGTGGCCAACCTCTACTACTCCCAGCCGCTCCTCGACGCGATCGCCGGGAGCTTCGGCGTCGGCCGCGGCACCGCGACGCTGGTCGTCACCCTCACCCAGCTCGGCTACGCCCTCGCGCTCATCCTGGTGCTGCCGCTCGGCGATCTCGTCGAGAACCGCGCCCTGGTCACCCGGGTGCTGCTGGGCACCGCCGCCTCGCTGGCCGTGGCCGCCGCGGCGCCGACCTTCGCGGTGTTCGCGGCCGTGGCGGTGCTCATCGGCGTCACCTCGGTGGTGGCGCAGGTGCTGGTGCCCTTCGCCGCGCACCTGGCGCCCGAGGAGGCGCGGGGCCGGATCGTCGGGCGCGTCATGAGCGGCCTGCTGCTGGGCATCCTGCTGGCGCGCACCGTCTCGAGCCTCCTGGCCGACCTCCTCGGCTGGCGCTCGGTCTACGTGCTCTCCGCCGTCCTGATGCTCGCGCTGGCGGCCCTGCTCCGACGCACCCTCCCGCAGCGTCCGCCCGAGCACGACGGCGGCTACCGCTCGCTGCTGGCCTCGGTGGTGACGCTGGCGCGCGAGCAGCCGGTGCTGCGCGCCCGGGCGCTGAGCCACGGCTCGATGTTCGCCGCCTTCAGCGTCTTCTGGACCGCCATCGGCTACGAGCTCGCCGACGACCACGGCCTCACCCAGGCCGGCATCGGCGTCTTCGCCCTCGTCGGGGCGGCGGGCGCGGCCGCGGCACCGCTGGGCGGACGCCTCGCCGACGCCGGTCGCGGTCGCTCGGCCAGCGGCCTCATGCTCGCCCTGGGCTCGGCGGCGCTGCTGCTGGCCGGCATCGGCCAGGGCAGCCTGATCCTGCTCGGTCTCGCGGGCGTGCTGCTCGACCTCGCCGTCCAGTGCCACCAGGTGATGGCCCAGCAGGAGATCTACGCCCTGGCGCCCGACGCCCGCGCGCGGGTCAACACCGTGTTCATGGGCACGACCTTCGTCAGCGCCGCGATCGCATCCGCGGCGGCCGGCGTCGTGCACGAGGCGGCCGGCTGGACGGGCGTGTGCGTGCTCGGTGGCGCGCTGCCGCTGCTCGGCCTGACGATCTGGACGCTGCGGCTGCGTCCGGGCCTCGCGACCCGCGCGGCCTGAGGCCGGGCTGGGCGGGGGAGTCGGTCAGCGCTCCCCGCCGGGGACCCACAGCACGTCGCCTCGGGCGCGGTTCGCGTGCCGGGCGAGGATGAAGACGAGGTCGGAGAGCCGGTTGAGGTAGGTGATGGCGAGCTTGTTCATCGTCTCGCCGTGCACCTCGAAGGCCGCCCAGGCGGCGCGCTCGGCCCGGCGCACGACGGTGCGGGCCACGTGCAGGTGCGCCGCTCCGGTGGTGCCGCCGGAGAGGATGAAGGAGCGCAGCGGCTCCAGGTGCGCGTTGTACTCGTCGCACCAGGCCTCGAGCCGGTCGACGTAGTCCTGGGTGATCCGCAGCGGCGGGTACTCGGGGTCCGGGACGATCGGGGTGCAGAAGTCGGCGCCCACGTCGAAGAGGTCGTTCTGGACGTGGGTGAGCACGGCGACGACGTCGTCGTCGAGCCCGCCGACGGCCACGGCCACGCCGAGGGTGGCGTTGGCCTCGTCGACGTCGGCGTAGGCGTGCAGCCGCAGGTCGTTCTTGGTGGTGACGCTCATGTCGCCCAGGCGGGTCTCGCCGGCGTCGCCGGTGCGGGTGTAGATGCGCGTCAGGTTCACCATGGGAGGGAGCCTAGACGGACGGGTGGAGTCGCTCGGTCCGGTCCGGAGGACGGGCTAGGTTCGGATGATGCAGCGGTCCCACCGGCTCGAGCCCGTCGTCCTCGCCCTTCCGGGCCTCACCCTGGGTGCGGCCGGCCTCCTCCACCCCCACCACCTCTCCTACGACACGGCGGACACCTGGTTCGGCCTCCATGTGGCCGGCCTGCTGGTCTTCCCGCTGGTCGGGGTCGCGGCCTTCCGGCTCGTGCGCGGACGTCGCGATCCCGTGGCCTGGCTGGTGCGCCTCACGGCCTACGTCTACGCGACGCTCTACACCGCGCTCGACGTCATCAGCGGCATCGCCGCAGGCTGGGTCACGCGTCGGATCGGTCCCGGCGTGCCCCGACCTGAGGAGGTCAGCCTGCTCTTCCGCATCGGCACCCCGATCGGCGAGGTCGGCTCGGTGGCGCTGATCGTGCTCGCCCTGGCGCTGGTGGCCGACCGCCTGCTTCGGCGGCCGCCGACCGCCGTGCTCGCCGTGCCGTTCGTCCTCGGTGCGTGGCTGGTGCACGTCGACCACATCTTCTCTCCCCGGGGCGCGCTGGGCATGGCCCTGATCGGCCTCTCGACGGCGGCGCTCGCGGCGATGTCGACACGCGATCGAGGATCGGATGCAACCGATCGGGCGTGATCCGCGTCATGGTGGGTAGAGGTCGCACATCGGCTCCCCCCGGGGCCGGCGGCCGACACCCCTCGGGAGGCAGCCATGGACATCACCTACGACGGCCCCACGGTCATCCTGCGCGGCGACTTCGACGTCCGCAGCACCATGGAGGTGCGGGCGGCGCTGCACGCCCAGCTCGAGTCCTGGCCTGACGACGTCGTCGTCGACCTCGCCGGCGTCGACGCCGTCGACGTCACCGCGCTGCGGGTGCTCGGCGTGGCGTCCCTGACGGCCGCCCGCGCGGGCCAGCACCTCACCGTCCGCGGCTGCTCGCCGGCGGTGCGGCGCATGCTCCACCTGACCCGGATGATCCGGGTGCTCGAGGTCGAGCGGGAGCCGCAGACCGCCTGAGCGCGTCCGGTGCCCGGGGCGCCGCGTCCGGTGCGCGGACGCCCCGCATGTGATCCATGTCCTCGTCCCCACTCGCGGACTCCGGTTACCAACCGGTAGTCCGAGCCGTACATTGACCCTCATGACGGAGTCGACCAGCCCCCAGCGGCCCAAGGACAAGCCGTGGGTGATGCGGACCTACGCGGGTCACTCGACCGCGACCGCCTCCAACGCGCTCTACCGCACGAACCTCGCGAAGGGTCAGACCGGTCTCTCGGTCGCCTTCGACCTGCCCACCCAGACCGGCTACGACCCCGACTCGGTGATGTCGCGCGGCGAGGTCGGCAAGGTCGGCGTGCCCGTGCCGCACCTGGGCGAGATGCGCAAGCTCTTCGACCAGATCCCGCTGACGTCGATGAACACCTCGATGACGATCAACGCCACCGCCATGTGGATGCTGGCGATGTACCAGGTCGTGGCCGAGGAGCAGAACCCCGACCTGAGCCCCGACGAGGTCGCCGCGCAGCTGGCCGGCACCACGCAGAACGACATCATCAAGGAGTACCTCTCCCGGGGCACCTACGTGTTCCCGCCCGAGCACTCCCTGCGGCTGATCGCCGACATGATTGCCTACACGGTCCACCAGATCCCGAAGTGGAACCCGATCAACATCTGCAGCTACCACCTGCAGGAGGCCGGCGCGACGCCCGCCCAGGAGCTCGCCTACGCCCTGTGCACCGCGATCGCCGTGCTCGACCGCGTCAAGGCGTCGGGCCAGGTCGACGAGGCCGACTTCGAGAAGGTCGTCGGCCGCATCTCCTTCTTCGTCAACGCCGGCGTGCGGTTCGTCGAGGAGACCTGCAAGATGCGGGCCTTCGTCCAGCTCTGGGACGAGATCACCCGCGAGCGCTACGGCGTGCAGGACCCCAAGATGCGCCGCTTCCGCTACGGCGTCCAGGTCAACAGCCTGGGCCTCACGGAGTCGCAGCCGGAGAACAACGTCCAGCGCATCGTCCTGGAGATGCTCGGCGTGACGCTGAGCAAGAACGCCCGCGCCCGCGCCGTCCAGCTGCCCGCCTGGAACGAGGCCCTCGGCCTGCCGCGTCCGTGGGACCAGCAGTGGTCGCTGCGCCTGCAGCAGGTGCTCGCGTTCGAGTCCGACCTGCTCGAGCACGAGGACATCTTCGACGGCAGCCACGTCATCGAGGCCAAGGTCGCCGAGCTGGTCGCCGCCGCGAAGGCCGAGATCGACCGCGTCCAGGCCATGGGCGGGGCGATCTCCGCCGTCGACTCCGGCTACATGAAGCAGGAGCTGGTCTCCGCCCACGCCGCCCGCCGTGCGCGCATCGAGGCCGGCGACGAGGTGATCGTGGGCGTCAACAGGTTCACGACCACCGAGCCCTCTCCCCTGACCTCCGACCTCGACGGCGCGATCATGGTCGCCGACCCCGAGGCCGAGAAGACCGCCCTGGCCTCGGTGGCCGAGTGGAAGGCCCAGCGCGACGAGGACGCCGTCCAGGCCGCGCTGCAGGCCCTCGCCGAGGCCGCCAAGACCGACGCCAACCTCATGCACGCCACGCTGGCCGCCGCCCGCGCGGGCGCGACCACGGGGGAGTGGGCCGGCGTGCTGCGCGAGGTGTTCGGCGAGTTCCGCGCCCCCACCGGCGTCTCCGGCGCCGTCGGCGTCGCCGAGGCCGGCGAGGAGCTCACCGCGGTGCGCGAGCGCGTCAAGGCCACCGGCGAGGAGCTCGGCGGACGCCTGCGCCTGCTCGTCGGCAAGCCCGGCCTCGACGGCCACTCCAACGGCGCCGAGCAGGTCGCCGTGCGCGCCCGTGACGCCGGCTTCGAGGTCATCTACCAGGGCATCCGCCTCACGCCGCAGCAGATCGTCTCGGCCGCGGTGGCCGAGGACGTCCACTGCGTCGGCCTCTCGATCCTCTCCGGCTCGCACATGGAGCTGGTGCCCGCGGTGCTCGAGGGCCTGCGCGAGGCCGGCATCTCCGACGTCCCGGTGATCGTCGGCGGCATCATCCCCGAGTCCGACGGCAAGCGGCTCGTCGAGCTCGGCGTCGCTGCGGTCTACACGCCCAAGGACTTCGGCCTCACCGAGATCATGGGCGGCATCGTCGAGGTCATCCGCGCCGCCAACGGCCTGGACTGACTGGCACCTCACGCTCGTCCCGGGATCGACCCGGCCCCTCACGGGTGCCGGGTCGATCACATCTGAGGTAAGGCTTACCTGACCTCCTGCTAGGGTGGGGGCATGGGAAAGGCGAAGGCCACCGCGAAGGCGGGCAAGGGCGCGAAGGGCAAGAAGGGCTCCAAGGGATCGGCCAAGGGGTCCAAGAAGAGCCTGCGCCTGGTCACCAAGCCGCCCAAGATGAAGTGCTGCGGCTCCAAGAGCCGCTGCGGGCGTTGCCCGCTGCGGATGCTCAAGGAGGGCACCCTCCCCTCGGGGTATACCGTCAAGCACCGCCGTCTCGTCCGCGTCGACGGCCGCACGTTCACCAAGAAGGACGTCGCGAAGGCCGCCTGAGGCATCGTCGCCTGGGCCCGCACGTCCCCGTCCTCACCAGGAGTCACCCGTGGTCGCAGCCCGGTTCGCCGCGCAGCTCAACACCCAGATCGGCCACGAGCTGGCCGCGCACAACCAGTACCTCGCCTGCGCCGTGCACTACGACGCCGAGACGATGCCGCAGATGGCGGCGTTCTTCTACCAGCAGGCGCTCGAGGAGCGCGAGCACGCGCTGATGATGGTGCGCTACCTGCTCGACACGGACGCCTCGGTCGAGATCCCCGGCGTCGAGTCGCCGGTGTCGGTCTTCGCCGACGTCGTCGCGCCCGTCGAGCTGGCGCTGGCCCAGGAGCGGCGCGTCACCGACCAGATCAACGGGCTGCTCAAGACCGCGCGCGAGGAGTCCGACTTCGCCTCCGAGCAGTTCATGCAGTGGTTCATCAAGGAGCAGGTCGAGGAGGTCGCCACCATGTCCGACCTGCTCACCGTGGTGCGCCGCAACAAGGACGACGTCGAGAACATCGAGGAGTGGGTCGCGCGCGAGCACGCGGCCGAGGGCGAGGACCCCACCGCGCCCCCGATCGCCGGCGCCTGACGCCTCACGCCACGACGGGCCGCCGACCTC
>NZ_JBUZJI010000006.1:135037-153336 GCF_055282735.1 Nocardioides sp. B129/18
TTGAAGCGCAGCACCGAGTCCGCGGCGGGGGAGACGGCTCAGAGCGCGCGCAGCCAGTCGACGACCGTGCGTCGCACCTGCGGAGCCTGCGACTCCAGCGGCAGGGCGGAGCCGGCGCCGGTGAAGGTGTGCGTGCGCACGCCGCTGCTGCGCGGGTAGGAGCGGGCCTGCTTCTGCGCCGCGCCGGGCGCCAGGCGGGTGTCGCGGGAGCCGAAGAGCAGCAGCACGGGAGCCGCGAGGTAGCGGGTGTTCGACGCCGAGGCGCCGACGAGCGCGCCCTGGGTGTTCACGTCGCCGCACGGCACGCCGTTGCGGCGCTCCACCGCGGCGCTGCGGACGGCGCTGGGCGCCGAGGCGAAGAGCAGGCCGCGGAAGTCGGCCGAGGTGGCGCCGAAGGTCGCGAAGGTGCGGCCGCCGCACTGCTGACGCTGACGGCTCAGCTCCTGGGTGGCGCGCGAGGAGGCGGCGTTGTCGGCCCACGACATCAGGACGACGCCGTCGACGTCGTCGTAGCGGCCGGCCTCGTTCTGCGCGATCGCGGCGCCGGTGCCGTGTCCGTGGAGGACGACGCTCAGCGCGTGCGGGGGCACGCCGCGGCCCTGGGCGTAGCGGAACTTGCCCGCGTAGAGCTGCTGGACGATCTGGTGGAGCATGTTGACCTGGGCGCCGAGGCAGGTGGCGCGGCCGTCGCTGAGGCCGCTGCGGTCGTAGCCCAGCCGGTCGACGACCAGCACCAGCTCGCCCGCGCGGGCCAGGCCGCCGGCGTAGTCGTAGCGCGCCTGGGAGGGCATGTTCCAGAACCAGCCGCCGGTGCCGGCGTCGTGCACCAGCACGTTGACGCGGGTGCCGCCGTCGTAGCCGTTGATCTGGTCGTAGGTGCCCACGAGGGTGCCGCGCAGCTCGTGCTCGCGACCGTCGGCGCCGCACGACATCCCGGTGCCCTGGGCGTTGTTGACCACCCGGAACACCACGGCCCGCCGCTCGATGGTGCTGGAGCCGGAGGCCTGAGCGGGCGCGGCGACGAGCGCGCCGGCGGCCACGAGCAGGGCCACGGCGGCCGCGACGACGGAGGTCAGGAGACGCGCACGGGCGGCGCGGACGGGGGTCGATCGCATGCCGTTGAACCTATGTCAATAGCGCGGTATCCGACAGACCGACGGTATGTGAGTTCCATGACCCCGCCCGCGGGCCTCTCGGGTGAGCCGGTCAGGCCTGCGGGGCCTCCGGCGCCACGAGCGGGTGCGTGGCGACGACGGCGCTCACCGCCAGCGGCCCGTACAGGTGCGGGAAGGTCTCCTCGGAGCCCGGCTCGCCGGGCTCGTCGACCACGGGGCAGTCCAGCAGCGCCGGGTCGATCTCCAGCAGCACCAGCGGCTCGGCGACGCCGGCGTAGAACCGTCGCACCGTCTCGGGCCACTGGTCGGCCCGGCTGGCGTGGATGAATCCCTCCTCGGCGAGGCTGCGCCCCCGCGTCGAGCGCTCGTAGCGCCCCGACGCCTGCGCCGCCTCCCACTCCGAGACCAGGGCGACGTGGAAGAGACGGGCCATGGCCTCACGCTAGCGAGGGGGCCCGGACGTGCGGCTGTCGGGTGGGCCCACGGCGGCCCATCGACGTCAGAAGAGCCGGTGCTCGCCGTCGTCGATCCCGCGCAGGGCGTCGTAGTCGACGGTGACGCAGGCGATGCCGCGGTCCTCGGCGAGCACGCGCGCCTGGGGCTTGATGAGCTGGGCGGCGAAGACGCCGCGAACGGGGCCCCTGGTGGTCAGCAGCGGGTCGCGGTTGAGCAGCTCGAGGTAGCGGGTGAGCTGCTCGACGCCGTCGATCTCGCCGCGTCGCTTGATCTCGACGGCCACCGACGCGCCGTCGGCGTCGCGGCACATGAGGTCGACGGGACCGATGGCGGTGGGGAACTCCCGGCGCACCAGCGTCAGGCCGGGGGAGAGGGTGCCGGGGTGCTCGGCGAGGAGCTCCTGGAGGTGCTTCTCGACGCCGTCCTTCTGCAGGCCCGGGTCGACGCCGAGGTCGTGGGTCGACTCGTGGATCACCTCGTCGATGAGGATCCGCAGGGTGTCGTCGGTCTTCGAGGTCACGGTCCACTCGACCCGGCCGTCCTCGGCGGTGCCCTCGCGCAGGGTGCACGGCGGCGACATCCAGTTCAGCGGCTTGTAGGAGCCGCCGTCGGAGTGCACGAGCACCGAGCCGTCGGCCTTGATCATCAGGACGCGGGTCGCCATCGGCAGGTGGGCGGAGAGGCGGCCGGCGTAGTCCACCTGGCAGCGCGCGACGACGAGTCTCACGGGCGGCGAATCTACCCCCGACCTAGGGTGGCGCGGGTGACCACCCCGCGCGTGCGCCTCGCCCGTCCCAGCGACCTGCGCCACCTGGCCCCGATCGAGGACGCCGGCGGCCCGATGTTCGAGGAGCGCCTCGGCCGTCCGGCGCCCGAGCTGCGCCAGCCGGCGCCGTCGGGGACGACGCGCGACCAGGCCGGCACGCTGCTGGTGGTGGGGGAGCCGCCCGCCGGCTTCGCGCACCTGCTGGTGATCGAGGGCCACGCCCACCTCGAGCAGGTCTCGGTGCATCCCGACCGCCAGCGCGAGGGACTGGGCCGGGCCCTGGTGGCCGCCGCGCGCGAGGAGATGCGGTGGGCGGGCTTCGAGGAGCTCGCGCTCTGCACCTATCGGGACGTGCCGTGGAACGGCCCGTTCTACGCCTCGCTGGGCTTCGAGGAGGTCGTCGACCCCGAGCCGTGGCTGGCGCGGATCCTGGCCCACGAGGTCGACCTCGGGCTCACGGCGTACGGCGCGCGGATCGCGATGCGCGTCCGGTTGTAGGGAACGTGATCCCGCACACCGGACGATTCGGTTACCAGCGGGTAGGACATGTGTCAGCATCGTCGCCATGACCTCCGCCGCGCAGATCGCCGAGACGCTGATCTACCCCTACCTGAACCACGCCGTGCGCATGTACGAGGAGAAGTACGCCTCCCGCGCCGACATCGACGCCGCCATGCGCTTCGGCTGCGGCTACCCCAAGGGCCCGCTCACCGTCCTCGACGAGATCGGACTCGACGTCGTCCGTGACGCGCTCGCGGCGCGCTTCGCCACCTCTGGCGACCCGCTCCACAAGCCGGCCGACCTGCTCGAGAGCCTGGTCGGCCAGGGCGCCACCGGCGTCGCTGCCGGCAAGGGCTTCTACGCCTACGCCGACGGCGCGATCTCCTCCGACGCCGAGACGCCCTCGGCCGACGACGCCCCGCAGCTGCGCCACGACATCCGCACCGTCGGCGTCGTCGGCACCGGCACCATGGCGTCGGGCATCGTGCAGGTGTTCGCGGCGTCGGGCTACGACGTCGTCGTCGTGGGTCGCGGCGAGGACAAGGTCGCCGGGGTCTCGGCCTTCATCGCCAAGTCCTACGACCGGCTCATCGAGCGCGGTCGCAGCGACGAGGACGCCAAGGCGGCCGTGCTGGCCCGCATCACCGGCGCCACCGAGCGCTCCGCGCTGGCCGACGTCGACATCGTCGTCGAGGCCATCGCCGAGGACCTCGCCATCAAGCAGGAGCTCTTCGCTGACCTCGACGCCATCTGCAAGCCCGGCGCGATCCTGGCCACCACGACCTCCTCCCTGCCGATCACCTCCTGCGCCGAGGTCACCAAGCGCCCCGAGGCCGTCATCGGCATGCACTTCTTCAACCCGGCCCCGGTCATGAAGCTGGTCGAGGTCGTCACGACCACCCAGACCGGCGTCGACGTCGACGAGACCGTCCGCGCCCTGTGCGCCAAGACCGGCAAGGTCGCGGTCTCCTGCGGCGACCGCGCGGGCTTCATCGTCAACGCGCTCCTCTTCCCCTACCTCAACGACGCCGTCAAGCTCTCCGAGCAGGGCGAGGAGCTCACCGTCGTCGACGAGGCGATCAAGGAGCAGGCCGGGTTCCCGATGGGCCCCTTCCAGCTGCTCGACGTCGTCGGCAACGACGTGTCGCTGGCGATCCAGGAGGAGCTGCTGCGCGAGTTCCGCGAGCCCGGCCTCACCCCGGCCGACACGCTGCGTCAGGTCGTCGCCGAGGGTCGTCTCGGCCGCAAGACCAAGCACGGGTTCCACGACTATCGTTGAGCCTGTGCTCCTGTCGGCCGCGCGCGGCTGATGGGGGACGAGGACCAATCCCACCCCGCTGCGCCGATGTCGGCGCGAACCGTGAGGCCCCGGGCGATGCCCGGGGCCTCACGTCGTCCCGGGGAGGCGGGTCCGTGGCCTGGCCGGTTCGCTCGGCGATCAGCCGACGTCGACGGTGTGCTGCTCGTGCCGGGCCCGGGTGGCGGCGTCGACGCCGCCGAGCAGGCCGGCGCCGGTGAACGGCTTGCCGACGAAGGCGTCGACGCCGGCGGCGGCCGGGGTCGCGAGGTCGCGCTGCGCGGTCACCATGACCACGCCCATGCCGTGGTGGCGTGGGTGGGCGCGGATCGCCTGGCACAGCCCGACGCCGTCGAGGCGGGGCATCATCCAGTCGAGCACGACGATCTCGACCGGGTCGCCCGCGATGGCGCACTGGTCGAGCAGGGCGAGGGCCTCGATCCCGTCGGAGGCGAGCACGACACGGTGTCCGGCCCGCGCCAGGAACAGCTCCACGAGCAGTCCGAGGTCGGGGTCGTCGTCGACCACCAGCACACGCATCCGAGGATCCTTCCTCTCGCCGGCAGCCGATCCGTGGCCGCCCGTCGCGCCTCCGATCGGCGCGCGCCCCCTCGACCTGAGTCGTCGCAGACGCCCAGCGGGCGCGGTCCGGACCACGTAGCGTGGCACCGGTGAGGACGAGGAGCCTGCGGGCGCTGGCGGTGCTGAGCGTGGTCGTGGTCGGCGCGCTCGTCGCGACGCTCCTCGTCGCGCACCTGCGCGAGGGGCCGGAGCACGACGCCCGGCTGGCCGCCGGCGCGATCGCGCCGCTGCCCGCCGACACCGACGTCGACTACCAGCTCGGCGGCCCCGCGTCCGTGCCCGCCCACGTCGGCATCGTCGTCCGCGACCGCACCGCCCGGCCCCGCGCGGGCGCCTACGGCGTCTGCTACGTCAACGGCTTCCAGACCCAGCCGGGGGAGCAGGCGCTGTGGCGCCGGCACCCCACCCTGGTGCTGCGACGCGACGGGCGTCCGGTCGTCGACGAGGACTGGGGCGAGTGGCTCCTCGACCTGCGCACCGACGCCCGACGCCGCGCCCTGGCGCGCATCGTCGGCGGCTGGATCGACGGGTGCGCGCGCTCGGGGTACCGCGCCGTCGAGCTCGACAACCTCGACTCCTACACCCGCTCGCGCGGCCTGATGACGCGCGGTCAGGCGCTGGCCTACGCACGGCTGCTCACCCGCCGCGCGCACGACGCCGGGCTGGCGGTCGCGCAGAAGAACCTCGCCGACCTCGACGGCACGCGCGTCGGCTTCGACCTCGCCGTCTCCGAGGAGTGCGGCCGCTACGACGAGTGCGGGGAGTACGTGCGGCACTACGGATCGCAGGTGCTGATGATCGAGTACCGGCGCGCCGACTTCCGGCGCACCTGCGCCGCCTACGGCGCCACGCACGCGGTCGAGCTGCGCGACCGCGACCTGCGCCCCGGCGGCCTCCGGGCCTGGTGCTGACACTAGATTCGTGGGCGTGGCCCTGATCCGCGCGAACTCCGTCCTGCCCGCCCGTCGCACTCCGCTGCGGCTGGAGACCGCCGACGGGCTGCACCTGGTCGGCGAGCTGGCCGTCCCGCTCGATCGCGAGCCCGTGGCCACCCTCGTGTGCCTGCACCCGCTGCCCACCCACGGCGGCATGATGGACAGCCACCTCTACCGCAAGGCCGCCTTCCGGCTCCCGGCCCAGGCCGGCATCGCCGTGCTGCGGTTCAACACCCGCGGCACCTGGTCGCAGCAGGGCACCAGCGAGGGGGAGTTCGACTCCGCCCGCGGCGAGCGCTTCGACGTCGCGGCCGCCATCGAGCACGCCGAGTTCGAGGACCTGCCGAACATCTGGGTGGTCGGCTGGAGCTTCGGCACCGATCTCGCGCTGATGTACGGCCTCGAGCCCGGCGTCACCGGGGCGATCCTGCTCTCCCCGCCGCTGCGCTTCTCCCGCCCCGAGCACCTGCAGGCGTGGGCCGAGGACGGTCGTCCGCTCACGGCGTTCGTGCCCGAGCACGACGACTACCTGCAGCCGCCGGCCGCCCGCGAGCGGTTCTCCGTCGTGCCGCAGGCCGAGGTCGTCGGCTTCGAGGGCAGCAAGCACCTGTGGGTCGGGGACGCCGAGCGCGTGCTCGACGCGATCGTCGCCCGCGTGGCGCCCGAGGTCGCGACCCCGCTGCCGCGGGAGTGGGACGGCCCGATGGAGACCGCCGACACCAGCGCCTACAACGCGCACAACCTGGCGGCGTACGACGGCGTCCCGGTGCCGCAGCCGGAGTCGCAGCCGGAGGCCTGAGTCCCGCCGCCTCAGTCGTCGGCGGACTGCCGCGCGCGGTAGGCGGCGACGGCGTTGCGGTTGCCGCAGGTGGTGGAGCAGAACCGCTTGGAGCGGTTGCGGGAGAGGTCGAGCACGATCCCCTCGCAGTCCTCGTCGGCGCAGATGCCGAGGCGGGAGAGGTCGTCGGCGCGGATGAGGTCGATCATCGCCATGGCGGTCTCGACCTGGATGCGCGTGACGAGCGCGGCCTCCTGGTCGGTGGCGTGGATGTGCCAGTCGTAGTCGCCGTGGCGCACCAGCTGCGGCACCGCCTTCGCCTCGGCGAGGAAGCGGTTGACGATGGCCGCCGCCTCGTCGCGCTCGGCGGTCAGCAGCGCGCGGAGGTCGCCGCGCAGGTCGCGGACGGCGTCGAGCTCGGCCCGGGTGCGGTCGCGGCGGCCGGTGTACTCGTGCTCGTCGAGGAACTCCTGCAGGGCCGCGACGGTGCTGAGCGCGTCGGGGTCGCAGGCGGAGTTGACGAGGGTCGCAGCCGCCTGGAGTGCTACCTCGGTGTCATGGGTGAACGCCACTTTGACAGGTTACCAAACGGGACGTAGTGTCATGTGTCATGACGACGATGACTCATGACACCATGCCCGGATCCGCTCGCCCCTCGTCGGCGCGCACCGGGTCTGGTCTGCTCTGGGCCGTCGTCTCGGCGGCCTCCTTCGGCATGTCCGGCGCCCTGGCGCGCGGCCTGCTCGACACCGGCTGGACGCCCGGCGCCACCGTCCTCGTGCGCGTGGCCCTGGCCGCCGTCGTGGTGCTGCCCTTCGGCATCCGCGCGCTGCGCGGCCGCTGGGACCTCGTCACCGGCAACGTCCTCACCATCACGCTCTACGGCGTGCTCGCCGTGGCCGCCGCGCAGTTCTGCTACTTCTCCGCCGTCCAGCACATGCAGGTCGGGCCGGCCCTGCTCATCGAGTACACCGCGCCCGCCGCGGTGGTCGGCTGGCTCTGGCTGCGGCACGGACAGCGTCCGGGCGCCCTGACCCTCGTCGGTGCGGGCGTGGCCGCCCTCGGCCTCGTGCTCGTGCTCGACCTCGCCTCCGGCGCCTCCATCAGCCTGGTCGGCGTCGCCTGGGCGCTCGCGGCCATGGTCGGCTGCGCGGCCTACTTCCTCATCTCCGCCGACGAGGGCAACGGCCTGCCGCCGATCTCGCTGGCCGCCGGCGGCCTCACGGTCGGCGCGCTGAGCCTGGGCCTGCTCGGCCTGGTCGGCCTGCTCCCGCTCCACGCCAGCACCGCCGACGCCGTCTACGGCGACCACGCCGTCGCCTGGTGGATCCCGCTGGTGCTGCTCGGCCTGGTCACCGCGGCCCTCGCCTACACCTCCGGCATCCGCGCCAGCCGGCTGCTCGGCTCGCGCCTGGCCTCCTTCGTCGCGCTGCTCGAGGTCGTCTGCGCCGTCGTCGCCGCCTGGCTGCTGCTCGGCGAGCTCCCGAGCCACGTGCAGCTGGCCGGTGGCGCGCTGATCCTCCTGGGCGTCGTCGGCGTCAAGCTCGGCGAGCGGCGCACCGCCGACGTCGAGGCGCTGCCGCCGGTCGAGGAGCCCGAGGCGGTCTGAGTCCCGTGCAGGACGCTCGCGACTAGCGGGCGTCCTGGCGGCGCACGAACACCTCGCGCGTCAGCATGAGGATGGCCGCGGCCGTGGGGATCGCCAGCAGGGCGCCGACGACGCCGAGCAGCGCGGCGCCGATGAGCGCCGCGATGACGGTGACCGCGCCGGGCACGTCGACGGACTTCGACATCACGCGCGGGTAGACGACGTAGTTCTCGACCTGCTGGTAGATCACGAAGAAGATCACGCAGGCGATGCCGGCGTTGAGGTCGGTGGCCAGGGCGATCGCGCAGACGACGACCGCGCCGATGGTGGCGCCGATCATCGGGATCACGTCGAGCACCATGACGACGAAGGCCAGCGCCACGGCGTACTCGCCCAGGCCGACGGCGAAGAGGAACACCAGCGAGCTGAGGCCCGCGCACAGCGCCACGATGAAGGCGCCGGAGACGTAGCCGCCGATGCTCAGCAGCACGCGATCGCCCAGCCGGCTGACGCGGTCACGGCGCGAGGCGGGCGCCAGGCGGTAGAGCGCGGTCTTGGTGGTCTCCATGCTGGCCAGGAAGTACAGCGTCAGCACGAGGACGATGAAGACGTTGAACAGCGCGCCGAGCACCGCGAGACCCACGCCGAGGACGCCGCCGAAGAGGGTGCTGGCGTAGTCGCCGCTGGCGACGTACTCGTTGATCTTGTCGATGATCTGATAGTCGTCGTCGAGCTGGCGGATGCGCTCGTTGTCCTGCAGCCGCTGGAGCCACTCGGGCGCGTTGGCGGTGATCGAGGAGACCTGGTCGGCGATCACCGGGACGATCGCCACCAGGAACAGCGCGACGATGATCAGCGCGGTGCCGATGACCGCCAGCAGGGCGTACCCGCGCTTGAGTCCGCGCCGCTCGAAGAACAGCACCGCCGGGTGGAGGCCCGCGGCGATGAACGCCGCGACGACGATCAGCACCAGCACCGAGCTGATCGTCACGATCGCCACGCCGAGCGCGTAGGCCGTGAGCAGGCCCAGTCCGCCGAGCAGGCCGATCAGGTAGGGGTTCGTGCGGTCGAGCGGGGGCCCGGGCTCGCCGAGGTAGGAGGGGCCGCCGATGAGGCCGACGTCGGCCTGACCGGTCTCGCCGGGCTCCAGCGGCAGGCCGGACGGGACGTCGTCCCGCCCGGCCTCCTCGTGCGGGTCCGGGCCCTGGCTCACTCCTCGTCCTCGCCGAAGCCGGAGACGACGTCGCGCAGCGAGGCCAGCTGGGCGGCGATCGCGTCGCGACGCTTGGCCAGGCGCTCGACCTCGTTCCGAAGGGCGGTGCGCTCACGCTCGGCCTCGGCGTCGCCGGAGGCGGCGACGGACTCGGCCTGGGTGCGGGCGGCGGTGACGATCTGCTCGGCCTCGCGACGGGCGCGGGCCAGGATCGCCTCGGTCTCGGCCTGGGCGGCCTGACGGCTCGCGGCCGACTGCTCGCTGGCCTGGCGGCTGCGCTCCTCGGCCGCGGCGGCCCGCTCCTCGGCCTCGCGGACCAGGCGCTGGGTCTCGGCCATGGCGGTGGCGTGGTGGTCGCTGGCCTCACGGGCCAGGCGCTCCTTCTCCACGGCCAGCGCACGACGCGCCTCGGTGACCTCGCGGTCGGCGGCGGCGCGGGCCTGCTCGACCTCGCGCTGGGCGCCGGTGCGCATCTCGGTGGACTCCTGCTGGGCGGCCAGGCGGATCTGGTCGGCCTCGCGCTTGGCTCCGGCGATCAGGTCGGCGGCCTCGGCCTTGGCCAGGGTGCGCTCCTGCTCGGCGTCGGCGAGCACGCGGTCGCGCTGCTCGTCGAGCTCGCGCAGCTGGACGACGCGCATGTCCTCGGCCTCGCGCGTGGCCTCGGCGCGGGTGGCCTTGGCGTCGCGGACGGCGGAGGAGCGGATCTCCTCGGCCTCGCGGTGGGCGTTGCCGATGATCTCCTCGGCCTCCTCCTCGGCCAGGCGCAGCATGGCCGACGCGCGACCGCCGAGGCCGGCGTAGGAGGGCTTCTCGATCTCGGCGAGCTCGGTCTGGGCCGCCTCGAGCGCGGCCTCGAGCTCGATGACGCGACGCTCGGACTCCGCCAGGCTGCTGCTCAGCCCGGACTTCTCGCTGGTGAGCTGCTGGAGGCGGGCGTCGACGGCGGCGATGTCGTAGCCGTTGCGGCGCACGACGGGGAAACCGGGCACGGCGGCCGGCGGGACGACCGGGCGGGCCGCGCCCGCGGCGGGGCTCGCCGGGGCGGCGGGGGCGGCCGGACGCGACGCGGCCGGGACGGCCACGGTGCGGTCGTCGGCTCCGGGGGCGGGGCGACCGGCCGGCTGGGCCGGGATCACCTGGGTCTTCTCGGAGTCGGCGCCGTTCTGCGGCTCGTCGTCGAAGATGGACAGACCCTGGTCGCTCATGTGTGGGAGCACCTCTTCCGGTGGCGTGGGCTGGCGTACGGGTGTGCGCCCATCCTCTCCCACGGCACGGGTTCGCCGATACCCGGCTCGCGGGCCCGGACGCCCTCGCAGCGAGATCTCAGGCTGCGCTCAGCCTGGAACGCCGCAGGCCCCTCCGGCCGATGCCGGAGGGGCCTGCGAGAGGGGGATCAGACGCCGCGGAAGATGTTGATCTTGTCGATGTGCTGGGCGCGCAGCTCCTCGTTGCGCACGCCCAGGCCCTCCTCGGGGGCCAGGCACAAGACGCCGACCTTGCCCTGGTGGGCGTTCTTGTGGACGTCGAGCGAGGCCTGGCCGACCTCCTCGAGGGCGTAGGTCTTCGACAGCGTCGGGTGGATCTTGCCCTGCGCGATGAGGCGGTTGGCCTCCCACGACTCGCGGTAGTTCGCGAAGTGGCTGGAGATGATGCGCTTGAGGTTCATCCACAGGTAGCGGTTGTCGTACTCGTGCATGTAGCCGGAGGTCGAGGCGCAGGTGGTGATGGTGCCGCCCTTGCGGGTGACGAACACCGAGGCGCCGAAGGTCTCGCGACCGGGGTGCTCGAAGACGATGTCGATGTCTTCGCCGCCGGTGAGCTCGCGGATCTTGGCGCCGAAGCGCTTCCACTCCTTGGGGTTCTGGGCGGTGTTCTCGTCGTTCCAGAACTTGTACTGCTCCTCGGAGCGGTTGATGATCAGCTCCGCGCCCATCTTGCGGGCGATCTGCGCCTTCTCCTCGTTGGAGACCACGCACACCGGGGTGGCGCCGCCGTTGAGGGCGTACTGCGTCGCGAAGCCGCCCAGACCGCCGGAGGCGCCCCAGATCAGGACGTTGTCGCCCTGCTTCATGGCGCCGCCGTTCTTGGAGACCAGCTGGCGGTAGGCGGTGCAGTTGACGAGGCCGGGGGTCGCGGCCTCCTCCCAGGTCAGGTGCTCCGGCTTGGGCATGAGCTGGTTGGCCTTGACCATCGCGATGTCCGCGAGGCCGCCGAAGTTGGTCTCGAAGCCCCAGATGCGCTGCTCGGTGTCCATCATCGTGTCGTCGTGACCGTCGGGGCCCTCGAGGTCGACCGAGAGGCAGTGGGCCACGACGCGGTCGCCCGGCTTCCACTTGGTGACGCCGGGGCCGACCTTGAGGACGACGCCGGAGAGGTCGGAGCCCACGATGTGGTAGGGCAGGTCGTGGCGCTTGGTGAGCTCGGAGAGCCGGCCGTAGCGCTCGAGGAAGCCGAAGGTGGAGACGGGCTCGAAGATCGAGGTCCACACGGTGTTGTAGTTGATCGCGCTGGCCATGACGGCGACGAAGGCCTCGCCGGGCCCGAGCTCGGGCAGCGGCACCTCCTCGACGTGGATCGACTTGCGGGGGTCCTTGTCGCGCGAGGCGACGCCCTCGAACATGTCGACCTCGTCCTTGTGCACCGTGGCGGCGCGGTAGGACTCGGGCAGGGCGAGGCTCGCGAAGTCCTCACTCGTGGTGCCGTCGGCGGTGATGGCATCGAGGATGTGCTGCACGTCGGTCTCCTAGGAAGGCGGGCGGCGGGTTCCGCAGGAAGATACCGGCCGGTAACCGGCTGCGGGACCGGTCTCAGGTGTGGCCCCCGTCTCATGGCCGGGGGTCGGACCGGGGTGGTCGGCGGGGGAGCGGATCAGTGGTGGGCGTCGGCGGCCGGCTCGACGAGCTCGACCAGCACGCCGCCGGCGTCCTTGGGGTGCACGAAGTTGATCCGCGAGTTCGAGGTGCCGCGCTTGGGCTCGGGGTAGAGCAGGCGGACGCCGCGCTCGCGGAGGATCGCGCTGACGGCGTCGACGTCGGTGACGCGATAGGCCATCTGCTGCACGCCCGGGCCGGAGCGGTCGAGGAACTTCGCGATCGTGGAGGAGTCGTTCAGCGGCGCGAGCAGCTGGATGAAGGAGCCGGAGTCGCCCACGGCGACCATCGCCTCGCGCACGCCCTGCTCCTCGTTGACCTCCTGGTGGGCGACCTTCATGCCGAAGGTCGACTCGTAGAACTCGATCGCGGCGTCGAGGTCGGCCACGGCGATGCCCACGTGGTCGATCGCGGTGAACAGGTGCTCGGGGATGCTCAGGTCGGTCATGGGGGCATCGTGGCCGCTGGGAGGTTGCGACCACAACGCATCTCAGCGAATGGCCCGGCCCCGGAGGCTGCGACCTGCGTCACCGGTCCGGTCGGGTGAGGTGGCGCCCGTCTCAGTCGACGACTGACGCTGTCGGCCGACGTGACCGGTGAGTACTGTGCGAGCCGTCCAGGCTCGCGACCGGCTCACGGGTCGGCGCCGGACGCCCGCCGCTCGAGGCAGGGCGTCGCGCCCGCCCCGCCCGCCGCGCCCGCCGTCACCCTCGCTGGTTAGGAACGCCCATGACCTCCGTCATCGTCGCCGGTGCTCGCACCCCCATCGGTCGCCTCCTCGGCGGCCTGAAGACCCTCACGGCCGCCGACCTCGGCGGCGTCGCCATCAAGGGCGCCCTCGAGAAGGCCGGCGTCTCCGGCGACCAGGTCGACTACCTGATCATGGGCCAGGTCATCCAGGCCGGCGCCGGCCAGAACCCGGCCCGCACCGCGGGCATCGCCGCCGGCCTGCCGATGAGCGTCCCGTCGATCACGATCAACAAGGTCTGCCTCTCCGGCCTCAACGCCATCGCCACCGCCGACCAGATGATCCGCGCCGGCGAGGCCGAGATCATCGTCGCGGGCGGCATGGAGTCGATGACCCTGGCCCCGCACCTGCTCCCCAAGTCGCGTGACGGCTTCAAGTTCGGCGACACCAAGCTCGTCGACTCCATGGCCTACGACGCCCTCTACGACCAGGCCACCCAGCAGGCCATGGGCGGCCTCACCGAGCAGATCAACGCCGAGGGCACCGCCCTGAGCCGCGAGGAGCAGGACGCCTTCGCCGCCGCCTCCCACCAGAAGGCCGCCGCGGCCTGGAAGAACGGCGTCTTCGACGAGGAGGTCGTCCCGGTCTCGATCCCGCAGCGCCGCGGCGAGCCGGTCGTCGTCTCCGCCGACGAGGGCGTGCGCGGCGACACCACCGTGGAGTCCCTCGGCAAGCTGCCCCCGGCCTTCTCCAAGAGCGGCACCATCACCGCCGGCTCGGCCTCGCAGATCTCCGACGGCGCCTGCGCCGTGGTGGTCATGAGCAAGGCCAAGGCCGAGGAGCTCGGCCTGGAGTGGCTCGCCGAGATCGGCGCGCACGGCATGGTCGCCGGCCCCGACACCAGCCTCCAGCTGCAGCCGGCCAACGCCACCGCGAAGGCCTGCGAGAAGGAGGGCATCACGCCCGCCGACCTCGACCTCGTCGAGTTCAACGAGGCCTTCGCGGCCGTCGGCATCGAGTCCGCGCGCAAGCTCGGCCTGCCCGACGAGAAGGTCAACGTCAACGGCGGCGCCATCGCGCTGGGCCACCCCGTCGGCATGTCCGGCGCCCGCGTGGTCCTGCACCTGGCGCTGGAGCTCAAGCGTCGTGGCGGCGGCATCGGCGCGGCCGCCCTGTGCGGTGGTGGCGGCCAGGGCGACGCCCTGATCGTCCGCGTCCCGCAGGCCTGATCGGGAGTCCCGCGATCACCCAGCACGCTCCGGTCGGGGGCCGACGCCGCACGGCGTCGGTCCCCGACCTCGTCGAGGCCGCGCGCGCGGGCCAGCCCCGCGCCGTGGCCCGTCTCATCTCCTACGTCGAGGACGAGTCCCCGCTGCTGCGCGAGGTGATGGCGGCCCTGGCGCCGCACACCGGCCGTGCGCAGGTCGTCGGGCTCACCGGCGCTCCCGGCGTCGGCAAGTCGACCACGACCAACGCGCTCATCGCGGCCCTGCGCCGCTCCGGGCGCCGGGTCGGCGTCCTCGCGGTCGACCCGAGCTCGCCGTTCTCCGGCGGCGCGCTGCTCGGCGACCGCATCCGCATGCAGGACCACGCGGACGACGCGGGGGTCTACATCCGCTCCATGGCCTCGCGCGGCCACCTCGGCGGCCTCTCCTGGAGCACCCCGCAGGCGATCCGCGTGCTCGACGCCGCCGGCTTCGACGTCGTGCTGGTCGAGACCGTCGGCGTGGGCCAGAGCGAGGTCGAGGTCGCCGCGCAGGCCGACACCACCATCGTGCTGCTCGCCCCGGGCATGGGCGACGGCATCCAGGCCGCGAAGGCCGGCATCCTCGAGATCGGCGACCTCTACGTGGTCAACAAGGCCGACCGCGACGGCGCCGACCAGGTGCGCCGCGACCTGCGCGGCATGCTCAACCTCGCCGAGCGCCGTGACGACGCGTGGCGCCAGCCGATCCTCAAGATCAGCGCGGCCCGCGACGAGGGCCTGGGGGAGGTGGTCGAGGAGATCGACCGCCACCACGCGTTCCTGCGCGAGAGCGGCGAGCTCGTGCAGCGGCGCACGCGGCGCGCGCGGCAGGAGGTCGAGGCGATCGCCGTCACCGAGCTGCGGCGTCGCTGGGCCGACGTCAGCGGGCGCACCGAGCTCGACGACCTCGCCGGCTCGGTCGCGGCAGGAGAGCTCGACCCCTACCGCGCCGCGGACGCGCTGCTGGCCGCCCACGCCGCCGGCACGCCCGATCCCGGTCTGGACCGGCGAGCCTGACCCATCCGGGGCGCTCGGGCTGGTACCCATGGTCCGTACTGGCACGCCCTCAAGGACGGAACCGACGATGAAGAAGGCGATCCTCGCCCTGGCCGTGCTCTTCGTGGGCTTCTGGCTGGTCACCGACCCGCAGGGTCTGGCCGACGTCGCAGGGCAGGGCGGCTCCCAGCTGGTCGACCTCACCGGCCAGCTCTTCGACTCCCTCATCGCGTTCATCCGCGAGCTGAGCTGACCCGCGCCGCCATGGCCGGCGGACTGCTGCACCCCGACATCGGACGCCACCTCCTGCGGGAGGAGGGCGAGGTGATCGTCGACGCCGTGCATCACCACTGGGTCGCCTACCTGCGTCCCGGCGCCGAGGGCGTGCTCGGCCTCGCGCTCGTCGTCGCCTCGGCCTTCGTGTGGCTCTCCGTCGCGTGGATCGTGCTGCTGCTCGGCGTCGTGCTGCTGCTCCGGTGCGCCTGGGGCGTGCTGCGCGAGGCGCGCGACCGGTTCGTGATCACCAACATGCGGGTCTTCCGCATCCACGGCGTGCTCACCCAGAGCCTGGCGACGATGCCGCTGCACCGCATCCTCGACATCACGGTCGTCAAGCCGCTGCACGGTCGCGTGCTCGGCTTCGGCCACTTCGTCTTCGAGTCCGCCGCCCAGGAGCAGGGTCTGCGCGACATCCGCTTCGTGCCCCGGCCCGACGAGCGCGACCTGGTGATCCAGCGCGTCGTGCAGCAGTCGGGGCTGCGCGGCCCTCGTCTGTGACGACGGGCGGCGTCCGGGCGGCCCGCGACACCTCCCTAGGATGGGTGCCATGACGCAGCGCCCCTTCAGCCGTCCCGGAGCGATCGACCTGTCCGCGCTCAAGCGCCCGGCCCCCGCAGCGCCCGCGGCGCCCGGCGGCACCCCGGCCGGGAGCGGCGCGGCGGCCCCCGCGGGCGGCGGCGCGTACAGCGTCGAGGTCACCGAGGCGATCTTCCAGCAGGTCGTCGAGGCCTCGATGACCGCGCCGGTGCTGCTCGTCTTCTACTCCCGCACGCGCATGCCCGAGAGCGGCCAGCTCGCCGACGACCTCGCCACGCTCTCGGAGGAGTTCGAGGGCCGCTTCCTCGCGGGCCTCGTCGACATCGACGCCGCGCCCGGCATCGCCCAGGCCATGCAGATCCCCTCGATCCCGCTGGTCGTCGCGGTCATCGACGGCCGTCCCGCGCCGCTGCTCCAGGACGTCGTGCCGCTCGAGGAGCTGCGCGCGGCGCTGACCCAGGTGATGCAGCAGCTCACCGTCCAGGGCATCACCGGCCGGCACCAGCCGCGGCACGCCGAGGTCGCGGGCGAGGACGGCGAGGCCGTCGACCCGCGCTACGCCGCCGCCGACGCCGCGATCGAGGCCGGCGACGTCGAGGGCGCGATCGCCGAGTACCAGCGCCTGGTCGACGCCAACCCCGCCGACCACGAGGCCGCCGCCGGCCTCGCGATGGCCCAGGTGCTGCTGCGCACCCGCGGCGTCGACCTGCAGGCCGCGCGGGCCGCGGCCGCCGCGGCGCCCGACGACGTCGACGCCCAGATCCTCGTCGCCGACCTCGACCTGCTCGGCGGCCATGTCGACGACGCCTTCCGCCGGCTCGTCGAGCTGGTGCGCCGCACCGCCGACGCCGACCGCACCCGGGCCCGCGAGCACCTCGTGAGCCTCTTCGCGGCCGTCGGCAACGACGACCCGCGCGTGCTGCGCGGACGCCAGGACCTCGCCTCCGCGCTGTTCTGAGCCCCGTTCCGAGCCCCGTTCCGAGCCCTGTCCTGGGCTCCGTCCCGGACGAGCCTCAGCGGGGGAGCGGTGCCCCGGCGGCGAGATCGGCCCCGAGGTCGATGCCGGCGGCCAGGCCGGCGACGGTGACGCCCTCCAGGCGGGAGGCGATGGCGTCGACGACCTCGGCGTCGAGCGCCTCGAGCGAGCGCTGGACGCCCTGACCCACCGGGCACTCCGGTGCGGGTCCGTGCAGGCCGAGCACGTGGTCGGAGCCCTGGAGGAGCCGCCAGACGGTCGCCAGGGTCAGGGAGCCGGCGTCGACGCCGAGCTCCCAGCCGCCGCGCGCGCCGGCGCGCGAGCGGACGAGCCCGGCCTCGCGCAGGGGGCCGAGGACGGTGCGCACGTGCACGGCGTTGACGCCCGTGCTCGCCGCCAGCTCCTCGGAGCCGACGGGGGAGGTGCGTCCGGCCTCGGCCATCGCGGCCAGGTAGGTGAGCACGTGCACGGCGACCGCGAAGCGGGTGTTGGTCGGCGTGGGCATGGACCCATCTTGCCTGATCGTCGTCGTTGTGACTACATTTCAATCTGTCGTCACGATGACGACGGATCGCATCCATGCCACCACGGAACGAGGACCCACCCATGACCATCGCCGTCACCGGAGCCTCCGGGCAGCTCGGCCGTCTCGTCGCCGAGGGCCTGCTCGAGCGCGTCGCGTCCAGCGACGTCGTCCTGCTGACCCGCGACCCCGCCCGCCTGGCCGACCTCGCCGAGCGCGGCGCCGACGTGCGCGCCGCCGACTTCGGCGACCCGGCGACGCTGGCCACCGCCTTCGCCGGCGTCGACCGCCTGCTGCTCATCTCCACCGACGTCGTGGGCGCCCGCCTCGAGGGCCACCTCGCGGCCATCGACGCCGCCCGTGCCGCCGGCGTGCGCCACGTCGCCTACACCTCGGTGCCCGAGCCGGTGGAGGCGAACCCCGCCGCCGTCGTCCCGGACCACGCGGCCACCGAGGAGGCGCTGCGCGCCAGCGGCCTGGCCTGGACGATGCTGCGCAACAACCTCTACGCCGACATGCAGGGCGCCTCGCTCGCCCCGGCCGAGGCGACCGGCCAGCTCGTCACCAACGTCGGCGACGGTGCCGCCGCCTACGTCACCCGCGCCGACTGCGCGGCCGTGGCCGTCGGCGTCCTGACCGGCGAGGGGCACGAGGGCCAGGTCTACGACGTCACCGGTCCGCACGCCTGGACCGCCGCCGAGCTGGCCGAGCTCGCCGCCCGCCGCGCCGGCCGCGAGGTCGAGATCGTCGCCGTCGACGACGACGCCTACGCCGCCGGACTGGTGCAGGCCGGCGTCCCGGACTTCCTGGCGCCGCTGCTGACCTCCTTCGGCACCTCGATCCGCCAGGGCCATCTGGCCACCGTCACCGACGTCGTGGCCCGGGTGGGCGGCGTCGAGCCGACCCCGCTGGAGTCGGTGCTCTGAGCCTGTGAGCGGCCTCGGCGGCCGGAC
>NZ_JBUZJI010000006.1:153346-188555 GCF_055282735.1 Nocardioides sp. B129/18
CCCCCCCCCCCCCCCCCCCACCACGGCCTCGCGCACGACGGCCAGGGCGGGGGAGCCGGCCATGCTGCGCCGGTGCAGCGCGTCGATCGCGCGCGTCGGCGAGGGATCGACGGCGCGCACCGCCACGAGGCCGGGGCCCAGCGGGCCGCGCCCCAGGCGCGGCACCAGCGCGATGCCGAGGCCGGCCTCGACGAGCGCGAGGTGGGAGGAGAACTCCATCGACTCGTGCGCCACGCGCGGCGGGCGGCCGGTGCCGTCGTGCATGCGGCCCAGCCACTGACGGCAGATGGTGCCCGGGGGCGTGGCGATCCACCACTCGTCGACGAGGTCGTGCGGCGTCACCTCGGGAAGGCCCGCGAGCCGGTGGCCGCGCGGCACGATGACGTCGGCCTCGTCGAGCGCCACGGGGGTCACCTCGAGATGGTCGGGCACGGCCAGGGGCACCTCGCCCCACCGGTGCACCAGGCCGAGGTCGGCGCGTCCGGCCGCGAGGTCCTCCACGGCGTCCCAGGGCTCGCGCTCGCTGAGCCGGATGCGCAGCTCGGGGTGCTCGGCGAGCAGGCGCGGCACCACCGGGGCCACCAGGCCGCGCACGGCGGTGGAGAAGGCCGCGACGCGCACGGTGCCGGCGACGCGGCCGGTGCCCCGGCGCACGGCCGCCTCGAGGGCCTCGAGGTCGGCGAGCACGCGGCCGCCCTCCTCGGCGAGGTGGCGACCGGGGCCGGTGAGGACGACGCCGCGACCCACCCGCTCGAGCAGCGGCGCGCCGGCCTGACGCTCCAGTCGCTTGACCTGCTGGGAGACCGCGCTGGGGGTCAGGGAGAGCGCGTCGGCGGCCGCGACCACCGACCCGTGCTCGGCGACGGCCCGGAGGCTGGCGAGGGCGACGACGTCGATCATGCACGAACGCTACTCGATGACGTCCATCATTCATCGCTGGTGCTTCATGATCCGGGCGCCTGAGACTGGGCGCATGAGCCTGCGCGATCGTGCCCTCGCCTGCGGCGTCGCCGTCGTGTGGGGCGTCAACTTCGTCGTCATCGAGTGGGGACGCGGCGACGTCCCGCCGCTGCTGTTCCTCGCGCTGCGCTTCGTCGTGGTGCTGGTGCCCCTGATCGCGATCCTGCCGCGCCCCGACCTGCCCTGGCGCGTGCTCCTGGGCATCGGCACGCTGCTCTCGCTCGGCCAGTTCGCCTTCCTCTACCTCGCGATGGCCGCGGGGCTCGCGCCCGGGCTGGCCGCCCTCGTCCTGCAGGCGCAGGTGATCGTGACGGTGCTGGGCGCGGGCGTCGTCCTGCGGGAGCGGCCGACCGCCGCGCAGTGGGCCGGCGTCGGGGTCGGGACGCTCGGCCTGGTGGTCGTGGGGCTCGGCCGCGGGGGCTCGGCGCCGCTGCTCGGGCTCGGGCTGTGCCTGCTCGGCGCGCTGTCATGGGGCGCGGGCAACGTGCTGACCCGCTGGTCCGGTGCGCCCGGCGGGCTCCCGCTCGTCGTGTGGTCCTCGCTGGCCGTGCCGGGCCCGCTGCTCGTGCTGAGCCTGATGACCGAGGGGCCGGCGGGCGTAGCCGACGGGCTCGCCGCCCTCGACGGTCCGGCCCTGCTCTCCACGCTCTACACCGCCGTGCTCGCCTCGCTGGTCGGCTACGGGGTCTTCAGCCGCCTGCTCGCGCGCAACCCCGCCGGCCAGGTGGTGCCGCACGTGCTGCTCGCGCCGCCCGTGGCGATGGTCGCCGCCTGGCTGGCCTTCGACCAGGTGCCGACGACGGGGGAGGCGCTGGGAGCCGTGCTGGTCGTGCTCGGCGTGGGGCTGGCCGCGGTGCCGCGGCGCCGCTCAGCGGCCGGACTCGGTGAAGGAGGGGCCGGTGCCCTCGAGGGCGGCCAGGGCGGCCTCGACGCGCCGGGTGGTGAAGTCGGCGCACCGCTCGCGCACCTCCTCGGGAGTGCAGAAGGCGACCGAGCGGATCTCGCGGGCCTGCAGCACGGTGGCGTCGAGCACCGACGCCGGCCGCACGCCGCCGTCGAAGACCAGGCAGAGGGCGTCGTCCCAGCCGCCCCACGGCGGCAGCCAGTCGGTGAGCAGCAGCGGTCCGGCGTCGAGGGTGAGGCCGAGCTCCTCCTCGACCTCGCGGACGACCGCCGTCTGGGGTGACTCCCCGACCTCGACGACGCCGCCGGGCAGGTCCCAGTCCTGCTTGTAGGTGAGGCGGCACAGCAGCACGCGCCCGTCCTCGTCGCGCAGCAGCATCTGGGAGATCGCGCGCTTGCGCGGCAGGAAGGAGTTGAGGAGCGCGCGGAAGCCCTCGGCGCTCTCGACGGCGGCGTCGCCGGCCAGCCGCGCGTAGACGATGCGGTCGACGGCGTCGCCCTCGACCGTCACGCCGCGGGCCACGCCCTCGCGGCGCATGCCCGACCACGTCGCGACGCGCTGTCCGTGCTCGTCGTCGGGGTCGACCCACACCTCGACGCGGGGATGGTCGGCCAGGGCCGCGGCGACCTCGCGGCGCACGACGTCGACGGACTCCCCGGCCTGCCAGCTGATCCGGACGGTGCCGTCGCCGACCGGGGTGAGGCTGGGGGAGAGGGGCTGGTCGCTCACGACCGCAACCCTACAAACCCCCCGGTGCGGGGTCAGGTCGCGGTCCGCGCGGCCGATGGGCCGCCCACAGCCCGAAATTCCGCGACCCTCGCCGGCGTGTCGACTGGAAATTACAGCGTTGTAGTTACTCACGATCTCTTCCGTGACTCCTGTGACGCATGTGAAAGTTGCGCACACCGTGTGAACTTCCCCCGCACTGGAGCCCTGTCATGTCTCGCACCAAGTCCGGCTACATCACCCTGTGCCAGCAGCTGCTGGCGCTGGCGCTGGTGGTCGCCGCGCTCACCCCCGCGGCCTCGGTCGTCAGCCTCGACATCGTGCGCGAGGGCCCCGGCGGCTCGAGCCTCGTCTCGCCCTACCGCAGCTCGCTGGCCGCCTACGTGGCCGAGGCGCAGCGCCCCTCCACGGTGCCCACCGCGCCGGTGGATCCGACGGTGCGGGAGATCCCGCTCACCGCGCCCGCCGGCGCCGCGCGCAGCGCCCGCCGCCTCGCCGCGACGACCACCGAGCGCCGGGAGGCCGCCGGCACCGCCGAGACCCTCGTCAGCTCCCCGCAGCCGGTGACCGGCTACGGCGCCGTCGGCGTCACCTGGCAGCACGGCGAGGACGTCGCCGAGACCGCGCTGTCCTTCGCGGTGCGCACCCGCACCGGGGACGACTGGAGCGCCTGGCAGGACCTGCCCTACCACGACGACCACGGCCCCGACCCCGGCAGCGAGGAGGCCGCGAAGGCCCGCCCGGGCACCGACCCGCTGCTGGTCGGCGACGTCGACGACGTCCAGGTGCGCGCCACCACCGACGCCGGCACGGCCGTGCCCGACGACCTCACGCTCGCCGTCATCGACCCCGGCACCCCTGCGGCGCAGAAGGCCGAGCGTCCCGCGCTCGACACCGCCACGATGGACGGCGACGACGGCGCGGACTCCGTCGAGGCGCTCGACGCCTCCTCGCTCGGGGGCGGCGCGAACGCCACCGACGCGAACGTCACCGACGCGAACGCCACCGACGCCGCCTCGCTCAGCGCCGGCGTCTACACGCCCAAGCCGGTCATCTACTCCCGGGCCCAGTGGGGAGCCGATGAGTCGATGCGCGACTCCTCGGCCCTGCACTACGGCGAGGTGCACGCCGGGTTCGTGCACCACACGGTGAACGCCAACGACTACACCCGCGACGAGGTGCCGGGCATCATCCGCGGCATCTACGCCTACCACACCAAGTCCCGCGGCTGGTCGGACCTCGGCTACAACTACCTCGTCGACCGCTTCGGCCGGATCTGGGAGGGCCGCTACGGCGGCATCGACCGTCCGGTCGTGGGCGCGCACACGCTCAACTACAACGACTACTCCTTCGCGATGTCGGCCATCGGCAACTACGAGAAGGTCAAGCCGAGCAGCGCCGTCGTCGAGGCCTACGGGGCCCTGTACGCCTGGAAGCTCTCCCTGCACGGCGTCAACGCCTCCTCCACCAAGCAGAGGGTCGGCGCGAAGGACTTCCAGGCCATCAACGGCCACCGCGACGCCGCGTCCACCGCGTGCCCGGGCAAGTACCTCTACGCCCGCATCCCCGACATCCGCAAGATCGCCGCCCAGACCCAGCGGGGCTGGACCGGACGACAGCTGGAGTCGAACCTCGTCGGCGGGCCCTACCCCGACCTCATCGTGCGGCGCGCGTCGGACAAGCGGCTGCTGATCGTCCCGACCGGGGGCCTGCAGTCCTTCTCCGGCGCCCGCTCGACCAGCCGCGGCTGGTCGACGGCCACCCGGGTCCAGCTCTCGCCCGACCTCACCGGCGACGGTGCGGCCGACCTGATCTCCGTCGACGCCGCCGGCGTCGTGCGGGTGCACGCCGGCACCGGGCAGGGCGACTTCGCCACCATCGGGCAGCGGCAGAGCAGCAGCTTCGCGAACCACGACCTCGTCACCGCGGTGGGCGATCTCGACGCCGACGGCTACCCCGACGTCGTGGCCCGCCGCACCGACGGCACCCTCGACCTGTGGCGCGGGCGCAAGCCCACCACCAGCGACGGGAAGCGTCGCGCCCCCTTCGCCTCGCCGGTGCGCCTGGACGTCTCGGTCGCCGGGGCGCGTCAGCTCCTCGGTGCGGGCGACCTCGACGGCAACGGCCGCGCCGACCTCGGCGTCGTCGACTCCGCGGGCGCCCTGCAGTGGCGTCGCAGCTCCGCCCAGAGCCTGGCCCTGGGCGCCGCCCACCGCATCGCCTCGGCCGGCACCGTCACCACCGCCGTCGGCGGCGGCGACTGGACCGGCGACGGCGTCGCCGACCTCGTCGTGCGCCGCAGCGGCAAGGTGCAGATCATGCCCGGCCGCGGCGACGGCACCTTCGGCGCCTTCCGGGGCCCCTTCGCCACCGTCAACGGCGGCAGCGGACTGGTGGGCGGGGTCGACATCGCCGGCGCCGCCGGACGCGACCTGCTCTACCGCGACGGCGACTCGCTGGTGCGCTACGTGCAGTCCGCGGCCTTCGACACCGGGAAGCCCATCGACACCGGCGTGTCCGGCGCCACCGCCGACCGGCTCCTGCACGCCGGCGACTGGGACCGCGACGGCTTCGGCGACGTCATCTACCGCAGCACCGAGAACGGGAACCTCTTCCTGCGCCGCGGTGACGGCACCGGCCGCCTCGGCCCCGCGATCCAGATCGGCGCCGGCTTCCGCAGCGTCGCCCTGCTCGCCGCCGTCGGCGACATGACCGGCGACGGCTGGCCCGACCTGATGGGCCAGCCCTCCGGCGGCGCCATGCGCATCTACCCCGGCCGCGGCACCAAGGGCCTGGGCACCAGCTACGTGGCGCACAGCAGCATCAAGGCCGCGCAGCAGATCGCGATCGGACGCTGGGACGGCGACGGCTCGCCCGACTCGCTGTTCCGCAACGGCTCGAGCTCGGTGCTCTACCGCGGCAACGGCCCCGGTGGCCTGATGACCCCGCAGAAGGTCTCCCTGGACCTCAGCCGCTACGACTGGGTCGTCGGGGTGGGCTCGGCGACGCTGGGCTCGCGCTCGGACCTGCTGGTGCGCACGCGCGGCACCGGCACGCTCTCGCTCATCCCGAGCGTGGCCAGCGGCTCCAGCACGCCGCGGGTGATCGGGGACGGGATGGGGGCCTACGACCTGGCCGGGTGATCACGCGCGGGCGGTGCACCGCTCCTCGGTCATGACCGAGTCGAGGCGGGCGTCGTCGGGATGCGCCACCAGGACCAGCGAGCCGCCGCGTGCGAGCGGCTCGGTGAAGGTCGCGATCCCCGGTGGGGAAGCCGGGTTCGCGACCGAGAGCAGACGGCCGCCGTCGGCGAGGAGACTCCCGGCGGCGGCCGTCCGCCACGTCTGCTCGTGGGTGGTCGCGGGCGAGGCCAGCGCGAGGTCGTCGGGCTGGGCGGGGTCCCAGGCGACGAAGGAGTCCGGCTGGCCCCAGACCTCGACGCCGATGTCGTGGACGCCGGCCGGCAGCGGCTCGGCGAAGCGGACGCCCAGCGGCAGCAGGGCCGAGGCCAGCACCGGACGCGAGGACGCCAGCGGTGCCCACCGCTCGAGGCCCGCAGGGCCGCAGACGACGGCGTCCGGCTCCTCGCCGGTGGCGTCGGAGGAGTCGTCGCCGAGGTCGACCACGATGCCGGCGTTCCACGCCGCGCCCAGGAGCACCGGCCCGAGCCAGTGGGCCGGGAGGTCCAGGCGCAGCCGCTGGCCACGCTCGAGCCCGTGCTCCTCGACCAGCAGCGAGGAGGCCTTGGCGACCCAGTTCGCGTACGTGGTCACCGACAGCTCGGTGCGCTCGCCGGAGGCGTGGTCGTAGAAGGTCAGCAGCGGACGTCCGGGCTCGCGGCGCAGCAGATCGGCGAGGACGGCTGAGAACGTGGTCACGCCGCGAGCGTAGGCACCACCCGGGCGGCGCGGTCACCCTAGGGTGGCGCCCATGACCGCCACCCCCGCTGCTCCCACCGCGCCCCTCGACCACTTCTGGGCGGTCATCCCCGCCGGTGGCGCCGGCACCCGGCTGTGGCCGCTCTCGCGTCGCACGTCCCCGAAGTTCCTCCGCGACCTGCGCGGCTCGGGCCGCACGCTCCTCCAGGAGACCTACGACCGCCTCGCGCCGCTGGCGCAGGAGCGGTTCCTGGTCGTCACCGGCGCCGCCCACGAGGCCGCCGTGCTCGCCCAGCTGCCCGAGCTCCCCGGGGAGTCCGTGCTCGCCGAGCCGTCGGCGCGCGACTCCATGGCCGCGATCGGCCTGGCCGCGGCGGTGCTCGAGCGCCACGACCCCGAGGCCGTCATGGGCTCCTTCGCCGCCGACCACGTCATCAGTCCGGCCGAGGTCTTCGCCGCCACGGTCGCGCAGGCCGTGGAGGTCGCCCGCGACGGCTGGCTGGTGACCCTCGGCATCGAGCCGACCCACCCGTCCTCGGCGTTCGGCTACATCCGCGCCGGCGGCCCGCTGGCCGGCCACGACGCCGCCCAGGCCGTGGCGTCGTTCGTCGAGAAGCCGAGCGTCGAGGTGGCCGCCGGCTACCTCGCGGAGGGCGGCTACCGCTGGAACGCCGGCATGTTCGTCGTGCGGCCCGGCGTGCTCCTGGACCTGCTCGCCGAGTGGCACCCGGACTTCGCCGCCGCCCTGCGCGAGCTGGCCGCCGACCTCGACCGGCTCGACGAGGTCTGGCCGACGCTGCCGAGGATCGCCCTCGACCACGCCGTCGCCGAGCCCGCCGCCGCCGCCGGCCGGGTGGCCACCGTCGCCGCCGGCTTCGGCTGGGACGACATCGGCGACTTCGACTCCCTCGCCGGGCTGCTCCTCCCCGACGCCGACCCCGCGGGTCTCGCGGTGCTGGGCGAGGAGGCGCTCGTGCAGGCCGTCGACGCCACGGGCCTCGTGGTCACCTCCGGCCGGGCGATCGCGGTCGTCGGGCTCGACGACCTCGTCGTGGTCGACACCCCCGACGCGCTGCTCGTGACCACCCGCGCCCGCGCGCAGGACGTCAAGGGCGTCGTCGCCGCGCTCGCCGAGGCGGGCCGCGCCGACCTGGTGTGAGCGGTCCCGGCCCGTCCTGGCCCCGGGCCGGTGCATCGGTACCGTCCGGGCCATGGGAGACCACTCGAGCGCGCCCCGCGACTCCGCCCCCGGACGCCCGGATCGCCCGGCCCTGGTCCGGCGGGTGGCCCGGCATCTCCTCGCCCGCACGGCGGGACACCCGCTGAGGGTCGGCGTCGACGGCGTCTGCGGAGCGGGCAAGACCACCTTCGCCGCGGAGCTGGCGCAGGCCGCCGCCGAGTCGGGGAGGCCGGTGATCCGGATCGACTCCGACGGGTTCCACCACGTGCGGGAGCGCCGGTACCGCGCCGGTCGGGACTCCGCACGGGGCTACTACGACGACGCCTACGACCTCGACGCCCTCGCGGACCGCGTCCTGCGCCCGCTCGGACCCGGTGGCACGCGCACGTACGCCCGACGGGTCCACGACCTGGCGTCGGACGAGGTCATCCCCGACGACGTCGCGGCGGCTCCCGAGGACTCGATCGTGGTCTTCGACGCGACCTTCATCCAGCGTGACGGACTGAGGGACCTGTGGGACGAGGTGATCTACCTCCACGCCGACGAGTCGGTCGCCGTCGCGCGGGGGGTCCAGCGCGACGCCGACGGGCTCGGCGGGCTGGAGGCGGCGGCGCTCGCCTACGAGTCGCGCTACATGGCGGCCTGCCGCCTCTACCTCGCGGAGCAGGACCCCCGCAGCCGTGCGTCGATCGTCATCGACAACACCGACCCCGCGGATCCCCGACTCGAGCGGATCTCCTGACGACCCGACGACCGTCGGGCCTGCCGGGTCACATGCCGTTCGGCTCGGGGGAGTCGAAGTAGGGGTAGTCGTCCATGAAGGTCTTCAGGGCGGCGCCGCTGACCTGCGAGCAGTACTGGAAGATGCCCTGCTGCTTGGTGGTGTCGGCGTTGCCCTGGGCGTCGGTGGCGCCGGTCCAGTGGGTGAGGGCGACGTGGGTGCCGGCCGGGAACTTCTTGCCGTTCTCGTCCTTGGCCTCCCACGGGACGGCCTTGAACTTGGTGCGGAAGTTCGAGGTGCCGGAGAGCTTGTCGGCGATGGCGCGCAGGTAGCCCATCTGCGTGGAGTCGTCGGCGATGGTCTTGTCGTACCAGAGGATCGTGTAGCCGTGCTCGAGGTTGTGCACGAGCGCCTCGAGGGCCGGGCGGTCCGTGGAGGTGTAGAGCTTGCGGGCCATCGGGTCGGGCGCGACGTTCGCGACGTTCCAGTGGGCGCCGAAGGCCGGGGGAGCGGTGGTGTAGTCGACGGTCTGGCCCTCGGGCACGTGCTGCTGGTTGCCGTCGGCCTTCTTCTCGATGACCTTCTGGCAGGTCGACGCCTTCGCGCCGACCTCCTGCAGGGCGACGCCGTCGAACTTGCGGCCGTCCCACCAGTCCTTGACCGGCCGGTAGGCGGTGGCGCCGACGAGCGCGAGCGCGATGACGACGCAGACGCCCACGATCGCGTAGCCGCGACGGCGCTCGGCGCCGCGCTGCTTCTTGCGGATCTGGTCGATGACCTGCTGGCGGTCGGACTGGGACTTCTTGGCCACGGTGCGGGCTTCCTCCGGACGAGTCGGACGGGCTGGCCCGCCCCTCCTACGGGTGAGCCGCGTGAAGTCTACGGAGTGGGCGGCGTGAGACGAAGGCGCCCTGAGCCGTCGTCGTCGGCGAGGTGCCAGCGGTGCGCCGCCGCGAGGGCCGCGACCACGGTCGTCGGACCGCTGCAGAGCACGGCGGCGTCGTCGTGCTCGAGCACCGTCACGCCCACGCGCCGCAGGCCCGCGAGCAGCTCCTCGACGCCGGCGACGGCGCCGAACCCGCGTCCGGCGTCGGGGTCGCCGGCGAGCGCGCGGAGCACGGCCTCGCGGGCGCCGTAGCCGAACAGGTCGCCCTCCTCGGCGCGGACGAGGGTCGAGGCGCCGGGCCCGTCGTCGCCCAGCGGCAGGACGAGGTCGGCGCGGCCGCGCACCAGCGCCAGCGGGCGGGCGCCGAGCTTGCCCTGGGCCAGCTCGGCGGCGCCGGCGAGCTCGTCGGCGACGGCCGGCAGGGTCACGGCCAGCTCGTTGCCGTGCGCGTCGAGACGTCCGGCGAAGTCCTCGGCCACCACGAGCCCGGCGGCCCCGATGGCGATGTCGGTCTGGCCCTCGCGCCACGCGCGGCCGGCGGTGTCGGTGACGACGACGCCGACCGTGCAGCCGGTGCGACGGGCGACCTCCGCGCGCAGGCGGCGGGCCGAGGCGTCGGGGTCGAGGGGCAGCAGGACGATGCGGCCGACCTCGACGTTGGAGGCGTCGATGCCGGCGGCGGCCATCGTCAGGCCCAGGCGGGTGCGCACGATCGTCGTGGGCCCGCGCCGGGCGACGACGCGGTCGGTCTCCTCGGCCAGGGCGCTGTCGCGATCGCCGTCGCGCACCCGGCCCTCGGCCTTGCTGACGATCTTGCTGGTGACGACGAGGACGTCGCCGTCGCGCAGGGCGAGCCCTCCTGCGGCCAGCGCGTCGAGCGCGAGCGCGGCGAGGTCGTCGCCGGGCGCGACCTCGGGGACGCCGTCGGGGGCGTGGACCTCGACGTGGCCGCTCACCGTCGGCTCAGCCCAGCGTCCGCAGGGCGGCGGCGACCATGGCGGCGGTGGCGTCGGGGTCGGTCATCAGGAGCGGCACGGCGTCGGCGCGCAGCCCGGCGGCGCGCAGCCCGGGCAGGGCCGCGGCGTCGGTGGCGTCGACGAGCCAGGCGTCGAGCACGCCGCCGCGCGAGCGGGCGCCGTAGTGGAGGCCGACGGCCTCGGCGCTGACCTCGACGCCGATGGCGGCGAGCATCTGGGCGGCCATGCCGCGCACGTGGTCGCCGCCGATGATGGGGGAGAGGCCGACGACCGGCGCGGCGGTGCCGGCGACGGCCTCCCGCACGCCGGGAACGCCCAGGATCGTGCCGACCGAGACCACCGGGTTCGAGGGCGGCAGGACGACGAGGTCGGCGCCGGTGATCGCCTCGAGCACGCCCGGCCCGGGGGTGGCGTCCTGCTGGCCGACGACCACGACCTGCTCGGCGGGCACCGAGGCCCGCAGCCGCACCCAGTACTCCTGGAAGTGCACGGCGCGGCGGCCGCTGGGCGCCTGGTCGTCGGCGATGACGACGTGGGTCTCGACGCGGTCGTCGCTCATCGGCAGGAGGCGCACGCCCGGCTGCCAGCGGCGGCACAGCGCCTCGGTGACCTGCGAGAGCGGGTAGCCGGCCTCGAGCATCTGGGTGCGCACGAGGTGGGTGGCGACGTCGCGGTCGCCGAGGCCGAACCAGGTCGGCTCGACGCCGTACTCGGCGAGCTCGGTGCGCACGCTCCAGGTCTCCTCGCGGCGGCCCCACCCGCGCTCGAGGTCGATGCCGTCGCCGAGGGTGTACATGACGGTGTCGAGGTCGGGGCAGACCTTGAGCCCGTGCACCCAGATGTCGTCGGCGGTGTTGGCCACGACCGTCACCTCGGCGTCCGGGGCGATGCCCGGCAGCGAGCCGGTGGCGATGCCGTGCAGCAGGCCCTGGAGGAACCGGGCGCCGCCCATGCCGCCGGAGAGGACGGTGATCGCGCGCATGCCGCCTACTCTGCACCACGCCCCGACGCGGCGCTCACCGGGCCGGACCACCCGCTCGGACCACCCCTCCTGGACGAACGGATGAGGCGCGTGGGACGGATGGTGTGAACGACGGGGGAGATGCGCCTCCAGGCGTGGTCCATAGCAGAACCGGGCTTGACTTCCCGGGTACGACAGGCATGTAATTCCCGCAGTGTTCTTCGCAGCGAGCACAGGGTCGAAAGGGGCGTGACGTGAGGGAACTGTTTCTCCTCGAGCCGAGCGCCGACGAGGCCGGCTGGCGGGATCGCGCACTGTGCGCTCAGACCGACCCGGAGGCGTTCTTCCCCGAGAAGGGCGGCTCCACGCGTGAGGCGAAGAAGGTCTGCCTCACGTGCGAGGTCAGGTCCGAGTGCCTGGAGTCGGCGCTCATGAACGACGAGCGGTTCGGCATCTGGGGCGGGCTCTCCGAGCGGGAGCGCCGCAAGCTCAAGAAGCGCGCGGTCTAGCACCAGCCGTACGCGTCGACGTCGTCTCGACGGACGCACACACCGAGGGCCCCGGCCCGGCGAGGCACCACCTCACCGGACCGGGGCCCTCGGCCGTGTCGGAGGCGGGCGGATCCGGGCGGGGGTGAGCCGGGCCACGCGACGCGGACGAGGGTCGTCGTCGGTTCCGGTCCGCACGGGTGTCGCGGCTAGGGTCTCCCTCCATGTCGGCCACGTCCTCGATCCCGTCCCGGGGCGACGCCGCCGCGGTCGCGGTGGTCCTCGTCAGCCACGACGGCGCGCGATGGCTGCCCACCGTCATCGAGGGCCTGCGGTCCCAGACCCGCCCCGTCGACCAGGTCGTCTGCGTCGACACCACCAGCCGCGACGGCAGCCCCGACCTGCTGCACGAGGCCTTCGGCGAGGTCCACGCGCTGCCGGGCTCGGAGGGCTACCCGCAGGCGGTGCGCCACGGCCTGGCGCAGGTGCGCGACGACGTCGAGTGGATCTGGCTGCTCCACGACGACTCCACCCCCGATCCCGGCGCGCTGGCCGCTCTGCTCGACGCCGCGCAGGCCCACCCCGAGGTCGACCTGCTCGGCCCGAAGCTGCGCGAGTGGCCCTCGCTGCGGCGCCTCCTCGAGCTCGGCGTCACCATCTCGGGCACCGGCCGCCGCGAGACCGGCCTCGAGCGCGGCGAGTACGACCAGGGCCAGCACGACGCCGTCAAGGAGGTCCTGGCCGTCAACACCGCCGGCCTCCTGGTGCGGCGCTCGGTGCTCGAGCGCCTCGGCGGCCTCGACGACGCGCTGCCGGTCTTCGGCGGCGACGTCGACCTCGGCTGGCGCGCCGCGTCCGCCGGGCACCGGACGCTGGTGGTCCCGCGCGCCGTGGTCTTCCATGCCGAGGCCGCGCACCGCGGGGTGCGGCGCACTCCGCTCACCGGGCGGCACACCCACTTCCAGGAGCGCCGCGCGGCGCTCTACGTCCTCCTCGCCAACCGGCAGGGGCCCTGGTGGCCGCTCCACCTCGTCCGGCTGACCCTCGGCACCCTGCTGCGCGTGCTGGGCTTCCTGCTGGTGCGCGCCGTCGGCGAGGCGCTCGACGAGCTCGCCGCCCTGCTGTCGATCCTCTCCTCGCCCGGCGAGCTGCGCGCGGCCCGTCGCGCGCGGCGTGCGCAGGCCCAGGTCGACCCGGCCCGGGTCAAGCGCCTGCTGCCGCCGTGGTGGCTGCCCTACCGGCACGGCCTCGACCTGGTCGGCGACGTCGCCGCTGCGGCCACCAACCAGGCCGCCGACGTCGCCGAGCGTCGTCGCGCGGCCGCCGCCGAGCGAGACCCCGCCTCCTTCGCCGCTCGTCGGGTGCAGGCCGAGTCCGAGGACGAGCTGCCCGACGACTCCGGCCTCGTCGCCCGGTTCCTCACCAACCCGATCGCCGTCGGGCTGACGCTCGTCGTGGTGCTGTCGCTGGTCGGCGCGCGCGCCGCGTTCGGCTCGGTCTCCGGCGGCGGTCTGGCCCCGGTGCCCGCGGGTGCGGGCGACTGGTGGGCCACCTACCTGCGCTCCTGGCAGCCGCTCGGCTCCGGCACCGCCGTCCCGGCCCCGCCCTACCTGCTCCCGCTGGCCCTCCTCGCGACGCTGCTCGGCGGCAGCGCGGGCGCCGCGGTGAGCGTCGTGCTCGTCCTGGCCGTCCCCGTCGCGCTCTGGGGCGCCTGGCGTCTGCTGCGCGTGGTCGGCCGCCTGGTCAGCCCCGAGGGCATGCCGCGGGTGCTCCTGCTGTGGGGCGCGGTCACCTGGGCCCTCGTGCCGGTGGTCAGCGGCGCCTGGGCCGACGGCCGGCTCGGGCCCGTGGTCACCGCCGCGCTCCTGCCCTGGCTGGCCCACGCCGCCCTCGGGTTCGCCGAGCCCGACCCCGATCGTCGCTGGCGCGCCGCGTTCCGCGTCGGCCTCCTGCTCACCGTCTGCACCACCACGACGCCCACGCTGTGGCTCGTCGGCCTGGTGCTGGCCCTGCTGGTCACCGTGCTCGCGCTGCGGATCGTCCCGAGCGCCGCGCAGGACCGCTCCACCTGGGCGCCGCCGGCCACCGCGCTCGGCGTCCCCGTCGTGCTCCTGCTGCCGTGGTGGGTCCCCGCGCTGCTGCACCGCGCGGGCGAGGCCCTGCTGCTCGACCCCGGCCGCCTCCCCGCGCCCAGCCCCGACGGCGTCCTCGGCCTGGTGTCGGGACGCCTCGGCGACACCGGTGCGCCCGGCTGGCTCGGCGTCCTGCTCGTCGTCCTGGCGGTGCTGGCCCTCGTCCCGCTGCGCAGCCGGATCCCCGTGCTGGTGTGCTGGATCGCCGCGGCGGTGGCCGCCGTCGTCGGTCTGCTGCTGAGCTGGATCACCCTCGATCTGCCGGCCGTCTCGGTCGGTCCCTCGCTGACCGGTCCGCTCCTGGTCGTCCAGGGCGCGCTCGTGGTCTCGGCGGTGCTGGGCGCGCAGGCGCTCGTGCCGCTCGTCGAGGGTCGCCGCTGCGGCGTCGAGGTGCCGCCCTGGACCCGCGGCGTCGCGCTCGCGGTCGCCGGCGTCGCCGCCCTCGTCCCGGTCGTCGGCCTGGCGTGGTTCGTCGTCGGTCCCGACGACCGGCTCTCCGACGGCGTGGCCGACGAGATCCCCGCCTACATGGAGCAGAGCTCCGAGCTCGGCGACGCCCACGGCGTGCTGGTGCTGCGCGGCTCCGTCGCCGACGGCGTGCGCTACGTCGTGCGTCGCGGCGACGGCGACACCCTGGGCGAGGACGAGATCCTCGACCACGCGACCGAGGACCGCGACCTCGCCGCCGCCGTGCGCAGCCTGGTCAGCCGCCCCAGCTCGGGCGCCGTGACGCTCCTGGCCCGCGACGGCATCGAGTACGTCGTCCTCGCGGCGCCGGCCGATGGCGAGGTGGCCTCGGTGCTCGACGCCACCGACGGCCTCGTGCAGGCCAGCGCCGAGAACCCGCGCACCCGCGCCTGGCAGGTCGACCGTCCGCTGAGCGCCGACGCGCTCGACGGCGGTCGCTCCTACCTGCGGCCGCTGCTCCTGCTCGCCCAGCTGGCGGCGCTCGTCGTCGTCGCCGTGCAGTGCGGCCCGACCCGTCGTCGCGAGGCCGACGCCGAGGACCAGCCCGAGGCCGCCGAGGCCGCCGAGGCCCCCGCGGTCTCCCGCCGCGGACGGAGGATCCGATGACCGACGCCGAGCAGCCCGCACCCGAGCCTGCACCCGAGCCTGCCTCCGAGCCCGCATCCGAGCCCGCATCCGAGCCCGCATCCGAGCCTGGGGCCCCTCGTCCCGACGCCCCCGGCCGCCGTGCCCTGCGGCCCCCCGGCGCGCGTCGCCGCCTCGATCCCTCCGTCGACGCGGCGGGGGAGCCCGCGGCCGAGGCGTCCCGGGCAGGCGGCCCGCTCGCTCGGGTGCGCGCCCTGGTGCCGAGCCGCCTCGGGCGGCCCTCGACCACGACGCTGCTGGCCGTCGGCCTGCCCGTGCTCACCCTGCTCGTCGGCGCCCTCGCCGATGCCTCGGTCGACGACGGCCTGGGCTCCCGTGCGCCGAGCGCGGCCCCGCTGGTGCGGACCTCCCAGATCTGCCCTGCGAGCAGCACGTCGGGCGGGCGCGTGCTCGTGGCCACCGACACCAGCGCCGGCGGCCGCGTGGCGGTGCGCAGTGCGGGCGTCGGCGTGCGCTCGACCCCGCTCACCGTGCGGCCCCAGCGGGTCGCCGAGCGATCCGCGGGCAGCCGTCCGATCATCGTCACCGGCGAGGACGCCGTCGCGCCGGGCCTCCAGGTCACCGGGGTCGCCGGGGGCCGCCTGGCCGCCGGCTCGTGCTCGACGCCGTCGGCCGACCTGTGGTTCACCGCCGTCGGCGCCGACGCCACCCACCGCTCCATCCTCGAGCTCACCAACCCCGACGCCGGCCGCGCGGTCGTCAGCGTCGAGGCCCTCGGCTCCGCGGGCGACGTGGACGCCCCGCGCCTGCGCGGCCTGGCCGTGCCCGGCCGCGGCACCGTCCGCGTCGACCTCGCCGAGCAGCTCCCGACCCGCGGCGGGCTGGCGCTGCACGTCACCACCGATCGCGGCCGGGTCGCGGCCAGCCTGATCGATCGCGTCGTCCCGCTGGGGTCGCAGGCACAGACCCGCGAGCTCCTGCCGGCCCAGGCCAGCCCGCAGCGCACGCTGCGGCTCCTCGGCTTGGCCCCGGGCTCCAGCGAGCGCACGCTCACGGTCGCCAACCCCACGCAGGACGCCGTGCGGGTGCGGCTGCGGGTCATCACGCCGCAGTCGGCCTTCGCGCCGTCGAAGGCCCCGGAGATCGAGCTCGACCCGCGCAGCATCGAGGTGGTCAGCCTCGACCGCGTGCTCGGCGACGCCACCGCCAAGGACGCCCTCGGCCTCGAGCTCACCGGCACCGGCCCGATCACCGCGACGCTGCGCGCCCGCGCCGGCGGCGACCTCGTCGAGACCGTCCCCACCGACGCCGTCGCCGATCGCACCCTGCTCGCGATCCCGCAGGCCAGGGGCCAGGTCGTCATCGCCGGGGCCACGACGGTCGGCGAGGCCACCGTCCGCGCCTGGAACGCTCAGGGACGTCAGGTGCTCGCTCGGGCCGTGGACCTCAGGCCGGGCCGCGGCCTGGTCGTCTCGCTGCCGTCCTCCGCACGCCTGGTCGCGCTCGACCCCCAGCGGGCCTCCGTCCGCGCGGCGGTGGTGCTCACGCGCTCGGGCCGCACCGGCGGCGCCGTCGCGCTGCCCTTCGAGGAGCTGGTGCGCAAGGCGCTGGTGCCCGACGTGCGGCCCGCCCTGCCCTGACGCCCTGGTTCGCCCGGGCCTGGGTCGACTGCCGGTCAGTCGCGGCCGTAGCGCCCGTCGACGTCGGAGGGATCGAGGCCGAGCAGCTCGGCGATCTGCTCGACCACGACGGTGAGCACGAGCGCCTCGAGGTCCGAGCGGGTCTCGCAGCGGTGCTCGATGGGCCGCCGGAACAGCACGAGCCGCGTCGGCGTGGCGCCGGTGCCCCGCACGAGCGAGGCCAGGGGCACCGTCTCGGTGCCCCAGTCGGCGGGCAGCTGCGGGGTGTCCTCGACGGCGTACTCGACCAGCCCGAGGCGGTCCTGCCAGCGGGCGTCGACGTCGCCGACGATCGCGAGCACGAGGTCGTCGAAGCGCTCGCGGGCGGTGCGCAGCGCGGGGGTGCCGAGCCGGGCCGGCAGCACGCCGGGGCCCCGCATGCCGCGGCCGCGTCGATCGCGGGTGCGGCGACGGACCGGCGCGGATGCGGGCTCGACGTCGCTCATGCCGCGAGCCTAAGCGGCGCGGCGTGATCGGCGGGGTAGCGTCCCTCTCGTGACCTCCGCGCGCCGCTGCTCCCGCACCGCGTGCGGCCGGGCCGCGGTCATGACGCTCACCTACGTGTACGCCGACCAGACCGCCGTGCTCGGCCCGCTCGCCACCTTCGCCGAGCCGCACGCCTACGACCTCTGCGAGGAGCACAGCGAGCGGCTCTCGGCCCCGCGGGGCTGGGAGGTGCTGCGGCTCGCCGTCGACCCGGCGTCCCAGCAGCCGTCCGAGGACGACCTCCTGGCCCTGGCCGACGCCGTCCGGGAGGCCGCCCGGCCCGTGCGCGCGCCGCGCCCGCGCCCCGAGGACGAGACCGGACGCGAGACGAGTCGCCGAGGTCACCTCCGGGTCCTGACCACCGAGCCGTGATCCGCCGGCATGGCCCGATAGGGTCTGCCCCATGGTCGACACCGTGAGTGCCGAGAACGTCCACGCCATCTTCAAGGCCTACGACGTGAGGGGCCTGGTCCCCGAGCAGCTGGACGAGGATCTCGCGCGGGCCGTCGGCGCCGCGTACGTCGCCGTCACCGGCGCGTCGAAGGTCGTCGTCGGCCACGACATGCGCCCGAGCTCGCCCGGCATGGCCGGCGCCTTCGCCGAGGGCGCCACCGGCGCCGGCGCGGACGTCGTGCTCATCGGGCTGGCCTCCACCGACCAGCTCTACTTCGCCTCGGGCCACCTCGGGCTGCCGGGCGCGATGTTCACCGCGAGCCACAACCCGGCCCAGTACAACGGCATCAAGATGTGCCGCGCCCACGCCGTGCCGATCGGCATGGACACCGGCCTCGGCGAGATCCGCGACCTCGTCGTCGCGGGCACGGCGCCGACCTCGACGAGCCCGGGCTCCCTCACCGAGCACGACGTCCTCGAGGCCTACGCCGCCCACCTGCTGACGCTCGCGCCCGTCGTCGGCCGCCGCCTCAAGGTCGTCGTCGACGCCGGCAACGGCATGGCCGGCCTCACCGCGCCGGCCGTCTTCGAGCGGCTCGGATCGGCGGCCGTCGAGATCGTCCCCCTGTACTTCGAGCTCGACGGCAGCTTCCCGAACCACGAGGCCAACCCGATCGAGCCCGAGAACCTGCGCGACCTCCAGGCGCGTGTGCTGGCCGAGGGCGCCGACATCGGCCTGGCCTTCGACGGCGACGCCGACCGCTGCTTCCTCGTCGACGAGCGCGGCGAGGCGGTCTCGCCCTCGACCCTCACCGCCCTGATCGCCGCGCGCGAGCTGGCCAAGGAGCCCGGCTCCACGGTGATCCACAACCTCATCACCTCCCGCGCGGTGCCCGAGATCGTCGAGGAGCTCGGCGGCACCCCGGTGCGCACCCGCGTCGGCCACTCCTTCATCAAGGCGACGATGGCCGAGACCGACGCGATCTTCGGCGGCGAGCACTCGGGCCACTTCTACTTCCGCGACTTCTGGCGCGCCGACTCCGGCATGCTGGCGGCCCTCCACGCGCTGGCCGCGCTGGCCGAGACCGACCAGCCGCTGTCCTCGCTCCTGGCGCAGTACGAGCGCTACCCGCTCAGCGGCGAGATCAACTCCACCGTGGCCGACACCGCCGCGGTCATCGCCGAGCTCGAGGCGGTCTACGGCGGGCGCGAGGGCGTCACCACCGACCACCTCGACGGCCTCACCGTCGCCCACGCCGACTGGGCCTTCAACGTCCGTCCGTCCAACACCGAGCCGCTCCTGCGGCTCAACGCCGAGGGGCGCGACACCGCCACCATGGTCGCCATCCGCGACGAGGTGCTCGCCCTGATCCGTGGAGGAGCCCGATGATCGACGCCGCCCACCTCGACCTCCTGCGCTGCCCGGCCGACGTCGGCCCGCTCAGCGTCACAGCCCACGACCAGGACGGCGCGGAGTCCGAGCTCACCTGCGGCGCCTGCGGGCGCGTCTACCCGATCCGCGACGAGATCCCCGTGCTCCTCGTCGACGAGGCCCGCCAGCCGTGAGCTGGTTCGACGAGTCCCGGCTCGACGACCCCGTCGCCCTGAGCGGCGTCGACCTGCGCCTGCGCACCCTCGCCGAGGGCGGCGCCCGCGTGCGTCGCGAGGCGGCCCTGGCCGCCGAGGCCGTCGAGATCGCCGTCGGACGCGGCAAGGAGCTGAGCAGGCCCCGCGCCGTCATCGCAGCCGGGCCGGACTCCCGCCTGCTGCGCGCCGTGCTCGAGCCGTGGTGCCCGGTGCCGTTCGTCGCCTGGCCCGGGCCGGCGCTGCCGGGCTGGGCCGGCAGCCTCGACCTCGTCGTGGTGCTCGCGCCCGACGGCGGCGACCCGGGCACCGCCTCGGCGGTGGCCGAGGCCGCGCGCCGCGGCTGCCAGCTCGTCGTGGCCTGCCCGGCGGAGTCGCTGGTCGCCGAGCACGCCACCGGTCGCTGGACCACGCTGCTGCCGACCTCCACCTCCGACCAGCTCGCCACGGCGGTGCTCGTGCTCCAGCTGCTCAGCAGCATCGAGCTCGGCCCCGACACCGACCCCGACGCGGTCGCGGAGGCCATGGACGCCGTCGCGATCGCCTGCTCCCCGCAGCGCGACCTCGCGGTCAACCCGGCCAAGATGCTCGCCATCGCGCTCGCCGACACCACGCCCGTGCTCTGGGGCGGCTCGGTGCTCTCCGCCCGCGCCGCCCGCCGTGTCGCCGAGGCCGTGCGCCGTGCGAGCGGGCGCACCGCCGTGGCCGGCGACGTCGACCAGGTCCTCCCCGTGCTCGAGGCCGCGCGTCAGCGCGACGTCTTCGACGACCCCTTCGCCGAGGGCGGGGGAGCGCGACGCCCGGCGCTGGTGATGCTCGACGACGGCGCCGACGACGCCGTCGTGCACGGTCAGCGTCGACGTCTCACCGAGGCGGCCGAGGCGCGCGGCGTGCGCCTGGAGGTGCTCGAGGCCGACGCCCGCAGCGAGCTCGCGCGCTACGCGTCCCTGCTCCAGCAGGGCCTCTACACCGCCGAGTACCTCCGCGTCGGCCTCGTCGAGGAGTAGGCCCGCCCCGGCCCTCGCCCATCGTTCGGACGGGTGTGGGATCGCTCACCCACGGGGGTGGTCGGCCCCGCAGGGCGAGCCGTCTCACAGGCTCCTGCGGGCATGCTCCCAGCCTGACCGGGTAGGCCTGAGGGCATGGCCTCGACCGGCACGACCAGCACCGCAGCCCCGGCTGCCCGTGGACGCGACCCGTGGTTCGACAACGCCAAGATGGCGTTGGTGACGCTCGTCGTCCTCGGCCACTCGTGGGTGCTGCTGCCGTCCTCGCCGCTGCGCGACCATGCCTACGACTTCCTCTACGCCTGGCACGTGCCGGCGTTCGTGCTGATCACCGGCTACCTCTCGCGCAGCTTCTCCTACACCCCCGAGCGCCTGTGGATGCTCGTGCGCACCGTGGCCGTGCCGTACGTGCTCTTCGAGTGCCTGCTGGCGCTGTTCCGCATCTACGTGGGCGGCGAGCAGCTGGCCGACCTCTTCCGCGATCCGCACTGGCCGATGTGGTACCTCGCGGCGCTGTTCTTCTGGCGTCTGCTGACCCCGGCCTTCGCGCCCCTGCCCGCGGCGGTCGCCGTCCTGGGCGCGATCGCCACCAGCCTGGTCGCGGGCGTCTACGCCGGCGACACCCTCGACCTCGCCCGCGTCTTCGGGCTGCTCCCGTTCTTCGTCGTCGGCCTCCATGCCCGCGCGTCCTGGTTCGACGCGCTGCGTCGGCCGCTGGTCAAGGTGCTCGCCGTGCCGACCCTGGTGAGCATCTGGTGGCTGGCCGGACACACCGACCGCTGGGCCAGCACCGAGTGGCTCTACTACCGCTCGCGGTACGGCGACCTCGACGTCAGCGACGAGCGGGCCTTCGTCATCCGGGCCGCCGTCATGGCGATCGGCGCGGTCGGTGCGCTGGCCTTCCTCTCGCTCGTGCCGCGTGCCGGCGGCTGGTTCTCCCGGATGGGCGCGGCCACCCTCGTCGTCTACCTGGGGCACGGGTTCTTCGTGAAGGGCGCCGAGTACGCCGGCTACCCGCGCTGGATCGAGTCGGTCAGCGGCGGCAACGCCTTCCTCGCCCTGCTCGCCACCTCGCTCCTGGCGATCGGCCTCGCGCTGCTCCTCGCGGCGCCGCCGGTGGCGCGGGTCCTGCAGCACGCCGTCGACCCGTTCGGCCTCGCGCAGCGACGCGTCTCCGAGGCGATGGCGCTGGCCGCCGCCCGTCGTCGGGCCGACGTGATCGCGGGCGAGCTCCACGAGCGGATCGAGGACGCCGACGCCGACGCGGGGGAGCGGGCCTCGGCCGGCACGGGGACCACTACCCTGAGGCCGTGACCTCTCGCGAGACCCCCCGCGTCGTGATCCGGACCGGAGCGCACCGATGAGCGGCGGTCTGTTCGCCCTGCTCGACGACGTCGCCGCCCTCGCGCGGCTGGCCGCCGCGTCCGTGGACGACGTCGGCGCGGCCGCCGGTCGGGCCAGCGTCAAGGCCGCCGGCGTCGTCGTCGACGACACCGCGGTCACCCCGCAGTACGTCCAAGGCGTCGCCGCGGAGCGCGAGCTGCCGATCATCAAGCGCATCGCGATCGGCTCGCTGCGCAACAAGCTGCTCATCATCCTGCCGGTGGCGATGGTCCTCTCGCAGTTCCTGCCGGGAGCGTTGACGCCGATCCTCATGGCCGGCGGCACGTTCCTGTGCTTCGAGGGCGCGGAGAAGATCTGGGAGCGGCTCAGCGGCCACGGCGGGCACGGGGGCGACTCCGGCGCGCAGGCCGAGGCCGGCGACCCCGCCGAGACCGAGCGTCGACTGATCTCCGGCGCGGTGCGCACCGACCTCATCCTCTCCGCCGAGATCATGGTGATCTCCCTCGACGAGGTCGCCGACGAGCCGTTCCTCAGCCGACTGGCGATCCTCATCGTCGTCGCGATCCTCATCACCGTGCTGGTCTACGGCGTCGTCGCGCTCATCGTGAAGATGGACGACGTCGGCCTCGCGCTCGCCCAGCGCGGGGGAGCGCTCGCCTCCCGCGTCGGTCACGGCCTGGTGCGCGCGATGCCGCGCCTGCTCGCCGCGATCTCCACGATCGGCGTCGTCGCCATGCTCTGGGTCGGCGGCCACATCCTCGTGGTCGGCCTCGACGACCTCGGCTGGCACTGGCCCTACGAGCAGGTGCACCACCTCGAGCACGCCGTCCACGAGGCCACCGGCGCGCTCGGCGCGGTCCTGGGCTGGCTCACCAACACCGCGCTGTCGGCCCTGGTGGGCGTCGTCGTCGGCGCCGTGGTGGTGCTCGTGATGCACCTGGTGCCGCGCCGCCGCGCCGCGCACTGAGGAGAGCCCGGCACCCGTCCGCACGGGTGGTGGGACGGGGGGCCGAGGATTCCGCATCGACGGGTGACGCGGCCTACATTGGAGGGGTCCGCGTGGGAGATCCCGTCGACGCGCAGATGCGCGACGCAGACGCTGCACCACCCGTCCGCACAGGAGACGCACTGATGGACTTCAAGGTCGCCGACCTCTCCCTGGCCGAGTACGGCCGCGCCGAGATCACCCTCGCCGAGCACGAGATGCCCGGTCTGATGGCGATGCGCGCCCGCTACGGCTCCACCAAGCCCCTCGCCGGCGCCAAGATCGCCGGCTCGCTGCACATGACGATCCAGACCGCCGTGCTGATCGAGACCCTCGTGGAGCTCGGCGCCGACGTGCGCTGGGCCTCCTGCAACATCTTCTCCACCCAGGACCACGCCGCCGCGGCGGTCGTCGTCGGCCCGAACGGCACCCCGGAGGACCCCCAGGGCGTCCCGGTGTTCGCGTGGAAGGGCGAGACGCTGGAGGAGTACTGGTGGTGCACCCAGCAGATCCTCGACTGGGGCCTCGACGACGACGGCGAGCCGCAGTTCGCCAACATGATCCTCGACGACGGCGGCGACGCCACCCTCTTCGTCCACCTCGGCATGGACATGGAGAAGAACAACACCGCGCCCGACCCCGACTCGGCCACCAGCGCCGAGCAGCGCGTCATCTTCGAGGCCCTCGGCGCCTCGCTGAAGACCAGCACCGACCGCTGGACCAACGTCGTGGAGAACATCCGCGGCGTCACCGAGGAGACCACCACCGGCGTCCTGCGCCTCTACGACATGATGCGCGAGGGCTCGCTGCGCTTCCCCGCCATCAACGTCAACGACTCGGTCACCAAGTCGAAGTTCGACAACAAGTACGGCTGCCGCCACAGCCTCGTCGACGGCATCAACCGCGCCACCGACGTCCTCATCGGCGGCAAGGTCGCGGTCGTCTGCGGCTACGGCGACGTCGGCAAGGGCAGCGCGGAGTCGCTGCGCGGCCAGGGCGCTCGCGTCATCGTCACCGAGATCGACCCCATCTGCGCGCTGCAGGCCGCGATGGACGGCTACCAGGTCACGACCCTCGACGACGTCCTCGACGTCGCCGACATCATCATCACCGCCACCGGCAACCGCGACGTCGTCACGGTCGAGCAGATGGCGCGCATGAAGCACAACGCGATCCTGGGCAACATCGGCCACTTCGACAACGAGATCGACATGGCCGGCCTGGAGTCCTTCCCGGGCATCGTCCGCAAGACCGTCAAGCCGCAGGTCGACGTGTGGACCTTCCCGGCCACCGACCAGCGCGACGAGCACGCCATCATCGTGCTCTCCGAGGGTCGCCTGATGAACCTGGGCAACGCCACCGGCCACCCCTCGTTCGTCATGTCGAACTCCTTCACCAACCAGGTGCTGGCCCAGATCGAGCTGTTCACCAAGCCCGAGGAGTACCCCACCGGCGTCTACGTGCTGCCGAAGGCCCTCGACGAGGAGGTCGCCCGCCTCCACCTGGACTCGCTGGGCGTCAAGCTCACCACCCTGAGCGAGAAGCAGGCCGGCTACCTCGGCGTCGATGTCGCCGGTCCGTACAAGTCCGACCAGTACCGCTACTGAGCCACCGGCTCGCCAGCGTCGCTCCACCCGGACCGCGCCCCGCCTCGAGCGGGGCGCGGTTCGCGCTCTCCGCCCGAGGTGCAAGATGGACCCCATGACCCAGACCGCCGGACCCGCCGGCGACCTTCCCGCCAAGGGACGCGTGCTCGTCGTCGACGACGACGCCTCCCTGGCCGAGATGCTCACCATCGTGCTGCGCCAGGAGGGCTTCGACAGCCGCATGTGCACCCGGGGCGACCGCGCCCTGGAGGACTTCCGCGACTACCGCCCCGATCTCGTCCTGCTCGACCTCATGCTGCCCGGCAAGGACGGCATCGACGTCTGCAAGGAGATCCGCGCCGAGTCCGGCGTGCCGATCGTGATGCTCACCGCCAAGGGCGACACCGTCGACGTCGTCGTCGGCCTGGAGTCCGGTGCCGACGACTACGTCGTCAAGCCGTTCAAGCCCAAGGAGCTCATCGCGCGCATCCGCGCCCGGGTGCGGCGCCTCGACGTCCCGGCCGGCCCGGTGGCGGAGACCCTCGCCATCGGCGACCTCCAGATCGACGTCGCCGGCCACCAGGTCACCCGCGCCGGTGCGCCCATCAGCCTCACCCCGCTGGAGTTCGACCTCCTGGTCTGCCTGGCCCGCAAGCCCTGGCAGGTCTTCAGCCGCGAGGTGCTGCTGGAGGAGGTCTGGGGCTACCGCCACGCCGCCGACACCCGGCTGGTCAACGTCCACGTGCAGCGGCTGCGCTCGAAGGTCGAGCACGACCCGGAGAACCCCGAGGTCGTCATCACCGTCCGCGGCGTCGGCTACAAGGCCGGGACGGCCTGAGGGACGCCGGGAAGCGGCGGGCGATGAGCCAGACCAGCCAGACCGGGGGTCCCGGTCCCGGCGTCGCCGGCGGATGGCTGCGTCGTGTCCGCGCGCTGCCCCGTCCGAGCGCGGCTCGGCTGCGGGCCTCCCTCACGGTGTGGCGCCGCTCGATCCAGGCCCGCGTCGTCGTCAGCACGCTCATCCTCACCACGATCGTCGTCACCGTGGTGGGCTGGTACCTCCTGCGGCAGACCCGCGACGGCCTGCTCGAGCACCGCGTCGACGCCGTCGTCGCGGAGTCCGCCTCCGAGGCCGACGACGCCCGCAGCCGGCTCACGGCCGCGCTCGGCACCGACACCGACGCCTCCAGCCAGCAGAAGGACCTCGCCGAGCCGATCATCGCGCGCGGGGAGATCCGCGGCTACGACGTCATCCTCGCCGCGCCCGAGCAGGACGGCGTCGAGGGCGGCGCCACCTACACCCCGGGCCTGGACCGCGCCAGCGTCCCGGCCTCCCTGCGTCGGCACTTCGCCACCAGCACCGACACCGCCTGGACCTACACCGAGATCCGGCGCGTGATCGATGGTCGCGAGGTGCGCGAGCCGGGCATCGTCGTCGGCTCGGCCCTCACGCTGCCGGCCGACGCCCGCACCTACACCCTCTACCAGCTCTACCCGCTCTCGGAGGAGCGCGAGACCCTCGCGCTGGTCACCCGGGCGCTGCTGACCGCGGGCGGCCTGCTCGTCGTGCTCGTCGCCGCGGTCACCCTGCTGGTCACCCGCCAGGTCGTCACGCCGATCCGCATGGCTCGTCGCGTGGCCGAGCGCCTCGCGGCCGGGCGCCTGCAGGAGCGACTGCTCGTGCGCGGCGAGGACGACCTCGCGCGTCTGGCGATGTCGTTCAACCAGATGGCCACCAACCTGCAGCGCCAGATCCGCCAGCTGGAGGAGCTCAGCCGCGTCCAGCGGCGCTTCACCGCCGACGTCTCCCACGAGCTGCGCACCCCGCTCACGACCGTGCGGATGGCCGGCGACGTCCTGCACGACGCCCGCGACCGGTTCGACCCCGCCGCCGCACGGGCGGCCGAGCTCCTGCAGACCGAGCTCGACCGCTTCGAGACCCTCCTCACCGACCTCCTCGAGATCAGCCGCTTCGACGCCGGGGCCGTCGTGCTCGACCTCGACGACGTCAACCTCATCGACGTCGCCCACCGCATCGTCGACGCGACCCGGCCGCTGGCGCGCCAGCGCGGCGTCGAGGTGGTCGTCGCGGCGCCCGACCACCCGTGCCTCGCCGAGGCCGACGGCCGGCGCATCGAGCGGATCGTGCGCAACCTGGTCGCCAACGCCATCGACCACGCCGGCACGGGCTCCGACGACGCGCCGGCCCGGGTGCTGGTGAGCGTCGCGGCCGACGATCAGAGCGCCGCGATCGCCGTCCGCGACCACGGGGTCGGCCTCGCGCCGGGGGAGGCGGCCATGGTGTTCAACCGGTTCTGGCGTGCCGACCCCGCGCGCGCCCGCAGCAGCGGCGGCACCGGCCTGGGCCTGGCGATCTCGCTCGAGGACGCCCACCTGCACGGCGGCTGGCTGCAGGCCTGGGGGCGCACGGGGGAGGGCGCCCAGTTCCGGCTCACGCTCCCGCGGCACGTGCGCGCGCCCCTGCGTCGCAGCCCGCTCCCGCTGGTGCCCGAGGACGTCGCCGAGCCCGCCGCGGTCCGCGCACCGGCGGCCGACGACGTCGCGGGGGTCCGGCCGTGAGCCGGCGGTCCGGCGTCGCCGGGCTGTCCGTGCTGGCCGTGCTGGCCGTGCTGCTGGCCGGCTGCGCGAGCGTGCCGACGTCAGGGCCGGTCGAGACGGCCACCGAGACCCGCACCACCGACACCGCCGCCGGCGTCCCGGCCATCGACCCCCAGCCCCCGGTGGCCGGTGCGTCGCCGGCGGAGGTCGTCCGCGGCTTCCTCGACGCCCTCCAGGCCAGCCCGGTCTCGACGAGCGTCGCCAGCCGCTACCTGACGTCCGCGGCCCGCTCGCGCTGGCGCCCCGAGCGCAGCACGATCGTCTACGACGGTCGCGTCGAGCCGGCCGACGACGCCTCGGGCGTGGTGACGGTGCGGCTGGTCGGCGCCGACCGCTTCGACACCCTCGGCCGCTGGCGCGGCCCGCTGAGCGCGGCCGCCGCGGGCCTGCGACTGCGCGTCGTGGAGTCCGACGGCGAGTACCGCATCGCGAACCCGCCCGACGCCCTCGTCGTCTCGCGCGGCTGGTTCGCGGCGCGCTACACCCCCGCCTCCCTCTACTTCTTCGACCCCGGGGGTCGGGTGCTGGTGCCCGAGCCGGTCTACGCCCCGGTCGGGCAGGCGCGGGCTGGCGCGCTCGTGCGCGGGCTCCTGGCCGGTCCGTCCGCGGGCACCGCGGACGTCGAGCGCAGCTACCTCCCCACCGGACTCCAGGTGGCGCTGTCGGTGCCGGTCTCCGAGGACGGCCGTGCCACGGTGAGCCTCAAGGGCAAGCCCGCGACGCTCAGCCAGCAGCAGGCGGCGCTCCTCCTCGCCCAGATCGCCTGGACGCTGCGCCAGGACCGCTCCATCACCTCGGTGTCGGTGAGCATCGACGGCGTCCCCCTGCGCGGCGACGACGGCAGCGACGCCCGGCCGGTCGACGACGCGGCCGGGTTCGACGCCGCCACCGCCGCGAGCTCGACGCTCTACGGCGTCCGCGGGGGCCTCCTCGTCTCGGGCGGACGCACCGGCCTCGACCCCGTGGACGGCCGGTTCGGCACCGCGCGCCTGCTGCGCTCGGCGGCCGTGGAGGCCAGCGGGGCGCAGGCTGCGGGCGTCTCTCTCGACGGCACGCGACTCCTGCTGGGGCCGGTCTCGCTGGGCACCCGGTCGAAGATCCGCACGCTCCTCACGGGCGCCGGCGACCTCACCACGCCGGCCTGGGACGGCCAGGGCCGGCTCTGGATCGCCGACCGCTCCCGGCCCGGGCGGATCCTCGTCGACCGCACCCGCGACGACGAGCGCCTGACGCCCGTCGTCGTCCCCGGCCTGGGGCAGGCGCGCGTCCAGCGCCTGCTGGTCTCCCGGGACGGCACGCGCCTGGTGCTGCTCACCCGCGAGCGAGTCGGCGGCGTCACGCGCGACTCCCTGCGGGTCGCCCGGGTGGTCCTCAGCCCCGGCGGCCGGCTGCTGCGCGTGCTCCCCGCCCGGCTCCTGAGCCTGCCGGCGACCGCGAGCGGCACGTCCCTGCTCGACGTCGCCTGGGCGGGCCCCATCACCCTGGCGGTGCTCACCACCGAGAGCCCGGGCGTCGCGCGGGTCGTGAGCATCGGCGTCGACGGCTCCCCTCCGGGCGGCGAGGCGCCGGAGTCGACGGTCACCGGCGGACGTGCGCTGGTCGGCAGCCCCGACCCCGCGCGGTCGATCTTCGCGGTCGGCGGCAGCAGCCTCGTCGAGCTCGGGGGAGCGGCCGGCGGCCCGCGGCTGCCGACGTCCGGAGTGGGCTCGCTGTCCTACGGCGGCTGACCTCCTCCACAGGCGGCGTCGTCGACGCCCGACCGCACGCGATCGGCGTGATCGGATGGGGCGGTGGCCGCTCCCTCCGGCTGGTTCGTCGACGCCGCCCTCGACCTCCTCCTCGGGGGCCGGTGCGCCGGGTGCGGGCGTCCGGGGCGCCCGTGGTGCGCGGAGTGTCGGAGCCGGGCGCGGAGCGCTCCGCGGGTGGTGGCCGGAGCGGCGGTCGCGGCCGGTCGCTACGAGCCGCCGCTGTCCTCGGCGATCCTCCAGCACAAGGAGCGCGGCGTGCTCCGGCTGGCGACGCCGCTGGGCGAGCACCTGGCCGACGCCGTCATCGAGGTGCTCGGCCTGGCGTCTCCGTCCTCGAGCGGGGTGGTCGTGCTGGTGCCGGTGCCCTCGCGGGCCTCGGCCGTCCGCGAGCGCGGCCACGACCCCACCGCGCGGATGGTCGCGCGCGCCGCGCAGGTCCTGCGCCGCCGCGGACTCGCCGTCCGCACCGACGCCCTCCTCCGCCTGCGGGCCCGGGTCCGCGACCAGGCCGATCTCGACGCCCACGAGCGGGCGCTCAACCTCGACGGCGCGTTCGCGGTCGACGCCGCCGCCCACCGGGCCCTGGCGCGTGCCTGCCCCCGCGCCCGGCTCGTGCTGTGCGACGACGTCGTCACGACCGGCGCCACCCTGCGGGAGGGGCTGCGCGCGCTGGAGGGGGTCGGCCTGCCGGTCCTCGGCGCCGCCGTGGTCGCCGCCGTCGACGCCCGGGCGAGGGAGGGACGCCCCGGGGCGACGGACCGATGACGGACTGATGGCCGCGTGGTGGCGGCGTGGTGCGGCACGACGGCGGCGTGGTGGCGGCGCGACGACCCCGCGACGACCTGAGAGGAGCCTGCGAAGGGTCGGGGGTCCCTTCCGTCGGCGCCGCGATGCGCCTATCGTCTCGTCATGGAGTCCGTTCGGGTCCGTGGTTGCGTCGTCGGGACGCACGGGCGAGCCCGGATGTCCCCTCGGCTAGCCGATGCCAGTCGCAGGCGAAGCGGTCCACGTAAGGCGGACGGGGTCTCCCCGGATCGCCGATCACGGTGCGGCTTAGACGTAAGTCCTGCCTCGGCCCGTCCATCAGACATGGGCGGCGCCGGGAGAAGGCCGGTAGTGGCAGAGAAGCTGCGGAAGCCTCAGCAGGCGATTGTGGGGTCGAAGACCAGGTCGGCCGGACGGACTCCTCCCATCCGGATGCGCGGCGGCGTGCGCGGGGGTCAGCCCCCGGGCCCGCCGCCGCTGTCGTCACCGAGGGCGACCCGCATCCGGCGCCACCGATAGGGAGGTTCACATGGAAGTCGTCGTCACCGGTCGCCACTGCGAGATCAAGGACGCCTACCGCCAGCACGCCGCCGAGAAGCTCGCGCGCCTGGAGAAGCACGACCATCGGATCATGCGGGTGCATGTCGAGGTCGACTGCGAGCCCAACCCCCGCCAGCACGACCAGTCCGTCCACGTCGAGCTCACCGCGTTCTCCAAGGGTCCGGTCATCCGGGCCGAGGCCGCGGCCGACGACAAGATGGCCGCCCTCGACCTGGCCCTCGACAAGATGGTGTCCCAGATGCGCCGCGCGGCCGATCGTCGTCGCGTGCACCGCGGACGCCGCGCCCCGGTCTCGGTCGGCCAGGCGCTCGCGGGTCTCGAGCCGCTCACCGCGGACGTCGACGAGGAGCCGGTGCTCGAGCGTCAGGTCGGGCCCATCACCGTGATGGGCGACGGCCCGCTCGTCGTGCGCGAGAAGACCCACCTCGCCGCGCCGATGACCCTCGACCAGGCCCTCTACGAGATGGAGCTGGTCGGTCACGACTTCTACCTCTTCCTCGACAAGGAGAGCGAGCGCCCCTCGGTCGTCTACCGCCGCCGCGGCTACGACTACGGCGTGATCGCCCTCGACGTCGACGGCTGAGCCCTCCGCCCCGGACCTCGGTCCGCCACGACCCGCACGCACCTCGGCCCCGGGAGCCCCGCGCTCCCGGGGCCGAGGCGCGTCCTGGTGGCCCGGACGGGCCATCCGCGGCGCGCGCCGATGGCCCGGATGCGCGCAGCGGGCGGCTCGGTCGTGCCATGATCACCGGGTGAGCAGCCAGGGAGCATCCGAGGACCCGATCCGCGTCCTGGTCGTCGACGACCAGGAGCTCTTCCGTCGCGGCATGACGATGCTCCTCGGCGTCGAGCCGGGCATCGAGGTGATCGGCGAGGCCGGCGACGGCGTCGAGGGCACGAACCTGGCCTCGGCCACCGCGCCCGACGTCGTCCTGCTCGACGTCCGGATGCCCAAGCGCACCGGCATCGAGGCCTGCCTGGCGATCAAGGAGGTCGTGCCGACCGCCAAGATCATCATGCTCACCGTCTCCGACGAGGAGGCCGACCTCTACGAGGCGGTCAAGAGCGGAGCCTCGGGCTACCTGCTCAAGGACTCCTCCATCGAGGAGGTCGCCCAGGCCATCCGCGTCGTCGCCGACGGCCAGTCGCTCATCTCGCCCTCGATGGCGGTCAAGCTGATCGACGAGTTCAAGCAGATGAGTCGCCCCGAGCGGTCCCACGTCCCCGGCCTGCGCCTGACCGAGCGCGAGCTCGAGGTGCTGCGCCTGGTGGCTCGCGGCATGAACAACCGCGAGATCGCCAAGGAGCTCTTCATCTCCGAGAACACCGTGAAGAACCACGTGCGCAACATCTTGGAGAAGCTCCAGCTCCACTCGCGCATGGAGGCGGTCATGTACGCCGTCAAGGAGAAGCTGCTCGACCTGCCGTGACGCCGCCGCCCACGCCCCCGCAGATCAGCACCCCGCAGCACGCCCAGCAGCTGAGCCGCGCCCAGGCGCGACGGCTCGCGCTGGCCGCCCAGGGCTTCGCCGACCGTCCCCACGGCACCGTCACGATGCGCACCCTGCAGCGCACCGTCGAGCGGACGGGCGTCCTCCAGGTCGACTCCGTCAACGTGCTGACCCGCGCCCACTACATGCCGCTCTACGCACGGATGGGCCCCTACGACACCGGCCTGCTGCACCGTGCGGCCGAGCAGCGGCCGCGACGTCTGGTCGAGTACTGGGCGCACGTGCAGGCCTACATGCCTGTCGAGCTGTGGCCGCTGATGGCCCACCGGCGGGCGCACTTCCGCGAGCTGCGCGGCAAGTGGTGGCACGACGTCCCCGACGACGTGCTCGAGGCCGTGCGCCGCGACGTCGCCGCGCACGGGCCCTCGACCGCGCGGGAGGTGTCCGCGCGCCTGGGCCACGCCGGCGAGCGGTCGAAGGAGCACTGGGGCTGGAACTGGTCGGTGGCCCGCAAGGCGCTCGACCACCTCTACAGCGCCGGCGAGGTCGCCGTCGCGGGCCGCACCTCCCAGTTCGAGGTGCGCTACGACGCCCTCGAGCGGGTGCTGCCGGCGGACGTGCTCGCCGCGCCCGACGTCGCCAAGCCCGACGCCGTGCGGGCCCTGGTGGAGCGGGCCGCGCGCTCGCACGGCGTCGGCACCGCGGTGTGCCTGCGCGACTACTACCGCCTCGGGGCCTCCGACGGCGTCCCCGAGGCGATCGCGGAGCTGGTCGAGGACGGCGTCCTCGAGCCGGTGCGGGTCGAGGGCTGGTCCCGGCCGGCCTATCGGCACCGCGACGCCGCGCTGCCGCGTCGCATCAGCGCCCGCACCCTGCTCAGCCCCTTCGATCCCGTCGTGTGGGAGCGCGAGCGCGCGCTGCGGCTCTTCGGGTTCGAGTACCGCATCGAGATCTACACCCCGGCGGCGAAGCGGCGCTACGGCTACTACGTGCTGCCGTTCCTGCTCGGCGAGCACCTCGTGGCGCGGGTCGACCTCAAGGCCGACCGCGCGGCCGGCGTCCTGATCGTGCAGTCCGCGCACGGCGAGGAGGGCTCGCCGGTGCCGGCCGGGGAGGTCGCCGAGCAGCTGGCCGCCGAGCTCGAGCGGCTGGCCGGGTGGCTCGGGCTGAGCGAGGTCGCCGTGGTCCGTCGGGGCGATCTCGCCGAGGTGCTCGCGCTCGCGGTGGCCTCGCGGTGAGCGCCCCGCGGGAACCGCACCGACACCATTAGGGACCCCCACCACCCGTGGGTAGAGTGATCGCAGCCTGCCCACCTGCTAGGAGTGACTCCGCTGTGCCCGTGATTCTCGACAAGCTCCTCCGCATCGGAGAGGGCAAGATCATCCGCCAGCTCGAGGGCATCGCCCAGGCCGTCGACGCCATCGAGGACGACTTCGTCGCGATGTCCGACGCCGAGCTGCAGGCGATGACCACCGAGTTCAAGCGTCGTCACGCCGAGGGGGAGTCCCTCGACGACCTCATGCCCGAGGCGTTCGCCACGGTCCGCGAGGCCGCGCGCCGCGTCATCGGCCAGCGTCACTACGACGTGCAGATCATGGGCGGCGCCGCGCTGCACCTGGGCAACATCGCCGAGATGAAGACCGGTGAGGGCAAGACCCTGGTGGCCACGCTGCCGGCCTACCTCAACGCCATCTCCGGCAAGGGCGTCCACGTCGTCACGGTCAACGACTACCTCGCGAAGTACCACGCGGAGTGGATGGGCCGCGTCCACCACTTCCTCGGGCTCACCACCGGCGTGATCCTCCCGGAGATGAACCCCGCGGAGCGCCGCGAGGCCTACGCCTGCGACATCACCTACGGCACCAACAACGAGCTCGGCTTCGACTACCTGCGCGACAACATGGCCTCCTCGATCGAGGACTGCGTGCAGCGCGGCCACAACTTCGCCGTCGTCGACGAGGTCGACTCCATCCTCATCGACGAGGCCCGCACCCCGCTCATCATCAGCGGCCCGACCCAGGACGAGGTGAAGTGGTACGGCGAGTTCGCCAAGCTCGCCCGCCGCCTCGAGCGCGACGTCGACTACGAGGTCGACGAGAAGAAGCGCACCATCTCCGTCCTGGAGCCCGGCATCACCAAGGTCGAGGACCACCTCGGCATCGAGAACCTCTACGAGTCGGCGAACACCCCGCTGATCTCCTTCCTCAACAACTCCATCAAGGCCAAGGAGCTCTTCCGCAACGACAAGGAGTACGTCGTCATCAACGACGAGGTGCTCATCGTCGACGAGCACACCGGCCGCATGCTGGCGGGTCGTCGCTACAACGACGGCTTGCACCAGGCGATCGAGGCCAAGGAGGGCGTGCAGGTCCGCGAGGAGTACCAGACGCTGGCCACCGTCACCCTGCAGAACTACTTCCGCCTCTACGAGAAGCTCGGCGGCATGACCGGCACGGCCATGACCGAGGCCTCGGAGTTCGACAAGATCTACGGCCTCGGCGTGGTGCCGATCCGCACCAACAAGCCGATGGCCCGCATCGACCAGGCCGACCTCGTCTACCGCACCGAGGAGGCCAAGTACGACGCCGTCGCCGAGGACATCCGCGAGCGCCACGAGAAGGGCCAGCCGATCCTGGTCGGCACCGTGTCGGTGGAGAAGTCGGAGTACCTCTCCCAGAAGCTGACGAAGCTCGGCATCGCCCACACCGTGCTCAACGCGAAGGTCCACGCCGACGAGGCGAAGATCGTCGCGATGGCCGGTCACAAGGGCGCGGTCACCGTCGCCACCAACATGGCCGGTCGAGGCACCGACATCATGCTCGGCGGCTCGGTGGAGTTCCTCGCCGACCAGGAGCTGCGCAAGCGCGGCCTGGAGCCGCAGGGCGAGACGGCCGAGGAGTACGAGGCCGCCTGGCCCGACACCCTCGAGAAGGTCAAGGAGCGGGTCAAGGCCGAGCACGACGAGGTCAAGGAGCTCGGCGGCCTCTACGTCATCGGCACCGAGCGCCACGAGTCGCGCCGCATCGACAACCAGCTGCGCGGTCGTTCGGGCCGTCAGGGCGACCCGGGCGAGTCCCGGTTCTACCTGTCGCTGCAGGACGAGCTCATGCGGCTGTTCAAGTCCGACTGGGTCGACCGCGTCCTCCAGGTGCTGCGCATCCCCGACGACGTCCCGATCGAGAACAAGCGCGTCACCAACGCCATCGCGAACGCGCAGGGCCAGGTCGAGTCGCAGAACTTCGAGTCCCGCAAGAACGTCCTGAAGTACGACGACGTCATGGACCGCCAGCGCAAGGTCATCTACGCCGAGCGCCGCCAGGTGCTCGAGGGCGCCGACCTCAAGGACCAGGTCCGGGGCTTCCTCGACGACGTCGTCACCGGCTACGTCACCGGCGCCACCGCCGACTTCGCCGAGCAGTGGGACCTCGAGCAGCTCTGGATCGACCTGCGCCAGCTCTGGCCGGTCAGCCACACCATCGCCGAGGTCGAGGAGGCCGCCGGCGGCCGCAGCGGCATCGAGCGCCAGGAGCTCATCGACCTCCTCAAGGAGGACGCCCACGCCGCCTACGACCGTCGCGAGGCCGAGATCGGCGCCGAGGTCGTGCGCGAGCTCGAGCGTCAGGTGCTGCTCTCGGTGCTCGACCGCAAGTGGCGCGAGCACCTCTACGAGATGGACTACCTGCGCGAGGGCATCTACCTGCGGGCCTACTCCCAGCGCGACCCGCTCGTGGAGTACCAGCGCGAGGGATTCGACATGTTCGCCGCCATGATGGACGGCATCAAGGAGGAGACCGTCGGGTTCCTCTTCAACCTCGAGGTCAGCGTCGAGGAGGACCCCGAGGGCGTCGTCCCGGTGGAGGACTCCCTCGAGGGTGCGCCGCAGATCCGGGCCAAGGGCCTGGGCGAGCCGACGACCCCGCAGCAGCTGGCCTACTCCGCGCCGGACGAGACCGGCGAGGCCGAGGTCCGGGCCGAGGCCGTCGACGACCCGTTCGAGGGCGTCGGCCGCAACGAGAAGTGCCCCTGCGGCTCGGGCAAGAAGTTCAAGCAGTGCCACGGCGCCGCGGGCGGCCCCACCGGCCTCACCGCGCGCATCAACGGCTGACGCACGGCGCAGCCGGACGCCGACGGGCGC
>NZ_JBUZJI010000007.1:0-122698 GCF_055282735.1 Nocardioides sp. B129/18
GGCGCCGGCGGCGAGCACGCCGGGCACCGGGGTCTGCGGCCCGAGGCGGCGGCGCCCGTCGGCGTTCGTGTGCGCGGTGCGCGGCGCCTCAGGCGAACTCGAGCGCCGTGCAGCACCAGCGGCCCTGGCGCAGCTCGAAGCGGGCGGCGACGGCCCGGGACCGCTCGCCGTAGCGCACGTGGGCCCAGGTCTCGAGCACGCCGGGCCGGATGACGCTGCTGCGCACGCTCACCAGGTGGGGACGGGCCGGGTGGGGCCGATGCTGGCCGGACCGAGAGCCGGCCGCGCGGGCGACCAGGACGGCCCGGCGCCGGAGGTCCTCGTGGACGGCTCGCGTCGACCAGCGCACCAGCTGGCTCGGGGGACGGGCGCCTCCGGCGATCTCGACGGCGGCCTGGAGGTAGCGCTGGGCCCACACCTCGCCCTGGAGGTGACGCTGGCGGACCAGCTCGCCGGCCTGGGAGATCGGCACGACCTGTGCTGCCGGGCCGTCGTGAGCCTCGGACGCGACGTCGGAGGCCGGGCTGGGGGCCAGCTCCGGCGCGCGCAGTGCGACGGCGCCGAGGTCCAGTGCGAGGGAGCCCTGCACCTCCGCGAGTCCGATGCGGGGGCGAGCGGCGGGGCCGTGCCGCAGGGGGACGACGGGGGCGTGGGCGCGGGAGCGCGAGGAGGTGCGGGTCATGGTCGTGTCCTTCCGAGCGGAGACGGGTGCAGGGGGCGGTGGGACGCGGCGGCGGGCGCCGTCGCGACGAGGTCGTGGGGGACGCGCAGCCGCTGGCCGACGCGCAGGAGGTCGGGGTCGGGCACCGCGTGCCGGTTCGCCCGGTGCAGTCGCGGCCAGGCGGCCGCGACGGCGGCGTCGTCGACAGCACGGCCGGAGCCGGCCTCGAGCAGGGCGGCGGTGATCGACCACAGGGAGTCGCCCGGGCGCACCAGGACGAACGAGGGAGAGCGGTGCTCCCGCGGAGCGCGTGCCGCGGCGGGGACGGGGGCGCTCGCGTCCGACGCGAGGGCCGACGGCGCGAGCGTGGGCGCCGACTCGGGCGCCGTGGCCGACTCAGGTGTGGTCTCGGGCGTGCTCGGGAGCCGGGGGTAGGGGAGTCCGTCGAGGTCGCTCGCGACCGTGGACGCGGCGACGGGCGGGATGGGCTGCGGGTCGGCGCCGGGGGCGTCTGCGGGAGCCGGGAGGGCGAGGCCCGTGCTGAGCGAGGAGGTGAGCGCCACGCCGCAGGCGAGCAGCACGACGCGCCGCAGACGGGCCGGGGCGCGTGCGGCGAGCCGGCCGGGGCGTCGACCCCCCGCCTCGCGGACCACGGCCAGGCAGACCGCCCACAGCCAGGTCAGGCAGGCCAGGAGCGTGAGCTCGGCGAGCGCGACGACGGCGTCGGCCGGAGCGCGGGGCATCCGCAGGTCCGAGACCAGCAGCCCGGCGAGCATCAGCGCCGCGAGCGTGGCCGCCACCACGACCACGATGCGCCGACTCGCCATCGTTCCTCCCGAGAACTATGCGTTTGCGTCCGTTTGCATCAGTCAAGGCGCGTTGGATCCTCCTGTCAACGATTCGTCCACAGCGTGCGGCGACGTCGCCGATGACGATCGGTCGCGCCCGCTGCTAGCGTCGCGACGTCCCGCCTATCTCGGAGGTCTCTGATGGACACCAGCCCCACCGCGTTCGCCGCATCGCCCCGTCCGGGGCTCCTGGTCACGCTCGTGTGGGTCGTCGGCGTCCTCGCCGCCACGGCCTTCCCGCTCGGCGGCCTCGTCGCGGGCCTCGCCGCCGCCGGCACCACCTACCGCCGCTCCTCGATCGCGGTGCGCGTCGCCTGGGTCGTCTACGGACTGCTCACCGTCGCGCTCCAGATCGGGACGTTCGTCGCCGTGGCAGGCTCCTCGCCCGTCGGCCCGCCGGTGCCGGTCGGTCCGATCGGCGGCCCCGTCGGCGGCTGAGCCGCACTCCCCGCGCCGTCGTGCACGAGGAGTCCCTCTTCGACGTCCTCGCCGAGCTCGAGCAGCAGGCGGAGGCGCTCTACGACGCCGAGCGCGGGCTCGAGCTCGCCGACCGGGTGCGCAGCGAGTACCAGCAGGTCGCCCTGGCCGGCCGACTGATGGCGTCCATCGGGTCCGTCGTCGGCCTCGAGGTGCCGCACGTCGGCTGGATCCGCGGCGAGCTGGTGCGGGTCACCGCGACCTGGAGCCATCTGCGGGTCTCCGGACGCGACTGGATCGTCCTCCACGACGCCGTGCAGGCGGTGCTGGGGGCGAGCCCGCGCTCGGTGCCAGAGGTGGCGTGGTCGCCGCTGGCCGGCCTCGGCGTCGGCTCGGTGCTGCGCCGCCTGGCCGACGGCGGGCTGAGCGTCACCCTGCAGCGCCGCGACGGCGGACGTCTGGAGTCGGCGATCCGGCGCATCGGCGCGGACTTCGTCGAGGTCCTCGGGCCCGGGGGAGACCAGGTGCTCGTGCCGCTCGCCGCGATCGCGGGTCTCGCCAGCCGCGAGGTCTGAGACGCCTCAGGTGGCGTCGACGTCGAAGGGCGGGACGTCGCCCTCGATGAGCGGCGCGCCGTCCTCGCGACGCCGCTGGGCCTCCTCGGCCTCGACGTCCTCCATCGCCTCCATGATGTGCTTGCGCACGATCTGGCGGGGGTCGAGGTCGCGCAGGTCGAGGTCGGCGTACTCCGGGCCGAGCTCGTCGCGCAGCTCGTCGCGGGCGGCGTAGGCCATCTTGCGGGCCTGGTGCAGCATCTTCGCGGCCTGCCGGGCGAACTCGGGGAGTCGCTCCGGCCCGAACGCGACCATCGCCACGACGGCGATCACCGCGAGCTCGAGGAAGCCGATGCCGAACACGAGGGAAGCCTAGACGTCAGGTGGGTGGCCGCGTCGGCGGGGGCCCCGACTCGCTCAGAGTCGGTTGCTCGGGGTGAGCCCCAGCTGCATGCCGGCGAGGCCGCGTCCGCGACCGGCCAGGCGCTGGGCGATCTCGGTGAGCGCGACCGCCGACGGGGCGGTGGGGTCGGCGTCGACGACCGGCTTGCCGGCGTCGCCGCCCTCGCGCAGGGAGGGCTCCAGCGGGATCCGACCGAGCAGCGGGACGTCGTAGCCGAAGCGCTCGGAGAGGGTCTGGGCCACCCGCTCGCCACCGCCGGTGCCGAAGATGTGCAGGCGCTCCTGGGAGCCGTCGGGGTTGGTGTGCTGGTAGTAGCTCATGTTCTCCACGACGCCGACGACGCGCTGGTGCATCATCGAGGCCATCGTGCCGGCGCGCTCGGCGACCTCGGCGGCGGCCTCCTGCGGCGTGGTGACGACGACGACCTCGGCGCCGGGCAGGTGCTGGCCCAGGGAGATCGCGATGTCGCCGGTGCCCGGGGGCAGGTCGAGGAGCAGGGCGTCGAGGTCGCCCCAGTAGACGTCGGCGAGCATCTGCACGAGCGCGCGGTCGAGCATCGGGCCGCGCCAGGCGACGACCTGGTCGCGGCGCGGCTTGAGCATGCCGATGGAGATGACCGAGACGCCCGAGGGGGTCGGCACGGGCATGATGAGGTCGTCGACCTGGGTGGGGCGGCTCTCGGCCACGCCGAGCATCGCCGGCACCGAGTGGCCGTAGATGTCGGCGTCGACGACGCCGACCTTGAGGCCCTGGGCGGCCATCGCCAGCGCCAGGTTCACCGTGACCGAGGACTTGCCGACGCCGCCCTTGCCCGAGGCGATGGCGTAGACCTTGGTGAGCGAGCCCGGCTGGGCGAAGGGGATCTCGCGCTGAGCGGCGCCCTGGCCGAGGGTCTCGCGCAGCGCCGCACGCTGCTCGTCGTTCATCACCCCGAGCGTGAGGCGGACGTCGCTGACGCCGGGGACCTTCCCGACCGCGGCGGTGACGTCGCGGTTGATGGTGTCCTTCAGCGGGCAGCCCGCGACGGTGAGCAGCACCGTGAGGCTGACGACGCCGTCGTCGATGGCCACCGACTCGACCATGCCGAGGTCGGTGATCGGACGCTTGATCTCGGGGTCGTTGACGGTCGCCAGGGCGGCGTTGACCTGCTCGAGGAGGGAGTCGCTCATGATGCGTCCAGTCTAGGCGCCGCCCAGGGTCGCGCCGCCCGCGCCTCCCGACGCGGACGGCACGACCCGGAGCCGGTGCTCGGCGAGGGCGTGGTCAGCGCGCGTCGATGGCGGTGATCCAGTACTCCGTCGTCGGCGTCGGGGTGGTGGAGAACCGGGCGTTGGGCAGGTACAGACGCTCGCCCAGGCGCGCCACCGTGGTGGGCACGTCGAAGTCCGGGCTGGTCAGCGTGCGGGTGACGGTGCCGCGGCGGCCGTCCTCGGAGAGTCGCATCACCGCCACCTGGTTCAGCCGGTTCTGCACGCCGTAGAGCGTGCGGCCCGAGCGGAGCAGGCCGTCGCCGTTGGTGAGCAGCGCGCCGCCGAGGTCGACGACGGTGGTGACGCCGGTGCGCGGGTCGACGCGGTGCAGCTCGCCGGAGGAGGAGTCGACGACGAGCAGGGCCGATCCGTCGGGGGTGGTGGTGAGGCCGTTGGCGTTGTTGACGCCGTCGTCCTGCACCCACGCGCCCGAGAGCGGCAGCGAGCGCGCCTGCGCCGGCAGGCGTCCGCCGCGGCCGAGCGGGATCTCGGTGAGCACGGCGTTGCGGGAGTCGGTGACCCACACCGCCCGGCGGGTGATCAGCACGTCGTTGACGAAGCTGGTGGCGCCCTCGGGAGCCACTCGATAGGTGCGCAGGAGCTCGCCTGTGCGCGAGTCGACGACCCGGACGGTGCCCGACGGCCCGCCTGCGACGAAGAGGCGTCCGAGCCGGTCGATCTTCAGGCCCACCGACGCGGTGCCGGGGCCCTGGCTGATGGTCTCGCCGCGCCCGGTGCGCAGGTCGACGCGATAGAGGTCGCCGTCGGCGCGGGAGCCGAGGTAGGCCTGGGCGCGAGGACCGATGGTGATGCCCTCGGGCTGGAAGCCGTCGGGCAGCTCGATGCGCCTCGGGAACGGCGCGGGGGCGTGCGCGCCGCCGTGGTGGGAGGCGACGCGCGCGGAGTCGGCCTGGGCCACGCCGGGGAGTCCGGCGAGGGAGCCGAGGGAGGTGGTGGCGGCCGCGGCGAGCAGCGTCGCCACGGTGACGCGGGCGCCGCGACGGCGACGCAGGGGTGCGGGGGTCTGACCGGGGGTCGGGGTCATGCCTGCTCCAGAGGTCGGGGCGCCGAGACCCGAGCGATGGGCCGCGCGGTGAGGTCCCGACGCCGAGAACGGGACCCCATCCACGGTGGCAGAGCCGGGGGAGCGGCCCGAGTCCGTCAGGGTGAGGGGGCGTCGTCCTGCTCGGCGTCCCGGCTGGCGTCCCGGCCGCTGTCCCGGCCGGCCTCGCGCACCGCCTGGCGGTCGTCGAGCTCGCCGAGCAGGCCGCGCAGCTCCGAGCGCAGGTAGTCGCGGGTGGCCATGTCGCCCAGCGCCATCCGCAGCGAGGCGACCTCGCGGGCCAGGAACTCCATGTCGGCGTGGGCGCGGGTGTTGGCCTGGCGGTCCTGCTCGGCGATCACCTTGTCGCGGGTCTCCTGCCGGTTCTGTGCGAGCAGGATGAGGGGCGCGGCGTAGGAGGCCTGGAGGCTCAGCATCAGGGTGAGGAAGATGAAGGGGTACTCGTCGAAGCGCCACGACGACGGCGCGGCGAGGTTCCAGCCGACCCAGACCACCACGAACGCGCTCATGTAGAGCAGGAACGTGGCGGTGCCCATGAAGCGGGCGAACTGCTCGGCGAAGACGCCGAACGCGTCGGAGTCGAAGCGCGGCCGCGGGACGAGCGGACGACGCTGCTCGCGCGGGGTGTCGAGGCGCTCGCGACGGCTCTCGGCCACCTCAGGCCTCCCGTCCGGCGGCGCGGTCGCGCCAGTTCTCGGGGAGCATGTGGTCGAGGAGGTCGTCGACGGCGACGGCGCCGAGCAGGCGTCCGGCCTCGTCGCACACGGGCGCGGCGACCAGGTTGTAGGTGGCCAGGTGGGCGGCGACCTCGTCCTTGCCCATCTCCGGGCGCAGCGGCTCGAGGGAGTCGTCCAGGGCGCCGGCCACGAGGGTCGAGGGGGGCTCGCGCAGGAGCCGCTGGATGTGGGCGACCCCGAGGAAGCGTCCGGTGGGGGTCTCCAGCGGCGGGCGGCAGACGTAGACCAGCGCGGCCACCGACGGCGTGAGGTCGGGGTTGCGCACGTGGGCCAGGGCGTCGGCGATGGTGGCGTCGGGGCCGAGGATCACCGGCTCGGGGGTCATCATCGCGCCGGCGGTGTCGGCGGTGTAGGACATCAGGCGCTTGACGTCCTCGGCCTCCTCGGGCTCCATGAGGTCGAGCAGCGTGGCGGCGGTCTCGGGCGGCAGCTCGGCGATGAGGTCGGCGGCGTCGTCGGGCGACATCTCCTCCAGGACGTCGGCGGCGCGCTCGGAGTCCAGGCGCCCGAGGATCTCGACCTGGTCCTCCTCCGGCAGCTCCTCGAGGACGTCGGCGAGCCGCTCGTCGTCGAGCGCCGCGGCGACCGCCGTGCGCCGCTCGGCGGGCAGCTCGTGGATCATGCTGGCGGCGTCGGCCGGACGCATGTCGTTGAGCGCCGCGACGAGCTGGGTGGCGGCCTGCGACTGGTCGGTGCGGGTGAGCCCGGCGACGTCGCGCCACTCCACGACGTGGGTCTGCCCGCGACGGCGCAGGCCCTTGCCGGGCTCCTGCACCGCGACGCGGCTGATGACCCAGTCGCGGTTGCGCGCCTGCTCCATGCCGACGTCGTAGACGGTGCCGGCGACGTCGCTGCTGGGGATGGTGACGGCGCGATCGAGCATCTGGGCGATGACGAGGGTCTCGGTGGAGCGCTGCTCGAAGCGGCGCATGTTGAGCAGGCCGGTGGTGTAGACCTGCCCGGCGTCGATCGCGGTGACGCGGGTCATCGGGACGAAGATCCGGCGGCGTCCGAACACCTCCGCGACCAGCCCGAGCACGCGCGGCTGGCTGCCCTCGGCGCGCACGGAGGCGACGACGTCGCGGACCTTGCCGACCTGCTCGCCGATGGGGTCGAAGACCGGGAGCCCGACGAGGCGTGCGATGTAGACCCGGGCCGCGTTGCTCACGGAGCGCAGGCTACCGGTCGGCCGCGCTCCGGCCGGGTGTCCACCCCTTGGGCACCGGGCGACGTCCTCGCAGCCTGCGGCCTGTCAGAGTGGCTGTGATCACGCTCACCGCTTCCCGCCGACGGTGTTGCAAGTGACTCGCGAGTAATAAAGTTGCGGGCGATCAGCAACGCCCCCCGAGCCTCACGAAGGATGCCGCAGATGCGCTTGTGCCAGACCGACGGGCTGACCGACGACCAGATCGAGATCCTGAAGGCCGTCCGCGCCTTCACGGAGAAGGAGATCCTGCCGGTCGCGACCGAGCTCGAGCACGCCGACGAGTACCCGCAGGCGATCGTCGACGGACTCAAGGAGCTCGGCGTCTTCGGCCTGATGATCCCCGAGGAGTACGGCGGCCTCGGCGAGTCGCTGCTCACCTACGCGCTCGCGGTCGAGGAGATCGCCCGCGGCTGGATGAGCGTCTCCGGCGTCATCAACACCCACTTCATCGTCGCCTACCTGCTCATGCACCACGGCACCGAGGAGCAGAAGCAGCGCTACCTGCCCAAGATGGCCGTCGGCGAGGTCCGGGGCTCGTTCTCGATGTCCGAGCCCGGCACCGGCTCCGACGTCTCGGCGATCTCCACCAAGGGCGTCAAGACCGCCGAGGGCTACGAGATCACCGGCCAGAAGATGTGGCTGACCAACGGCGGCTCCTCCACCCTCACCGCGCTGCTCGCCAAGACCGACGAGGGCGCCGACTCGGTCTACCGCAACATGACCACCTTCCTCATCGAGAAGGAGCCGGGCTTCGGCGAGACCGCCCAGGGCGTCACCATCCCGGGCAAGATCGAGAAGATGGGCTACAAGGGCGTCGACACCACCGAGATGGTGCTCGAGGGCCACCGCACCACCGAGGCCCAGATCCTCGGCGGCGTGCCCGGCAAGGGCTTCTACCAGATGATGGACGGCGTCGAGGTCGGCCGCGTCAACGTCGCCGCCCGCGCCACCGGCGTCGCCAACCGCGCGTTCGAGCTGGCCGCCCAGTACTCCCAGCAGCGCGAGACCTTCGGCAAGCCGATCGCCCAGCACCAGGCGATCATGTTCAAGCTCGCGGAGATGGCCACCAAGGTCGAGGCCGCCCACGCGATGATGGTCAAGGCCGCCCGGATCAAGGACAAGGGCGAGCGCAACGACGTCGAGGCCGGCATGGCCAAGTACCTCGCCGCGGAGTACTGCAACGAGGTCGTCGAGGCCTCCTTCCGCATCCACGGCGGCTACGGCTACTCCAAGGAGTACGAGATCGAGCGCCTCTACCGCGAGGCCGCCTTCCTGCTGATCGGCGAGGGCACCGCCGAGATCCAGAAGATGATCATCGGCCGCCAGCTGCTCTCGACCTACGCCCTCTGAGCGGAGCGTCGTGACCCAGCAGCACCCGCACGTCACCGACACCGTCCCGGCCCCCGCGGCTGGGGCGGTGTCGCCCGTCGGGCCCTCCGACGCTCCCGTCGGCGCCCCCGACCCCGCCGACCTCCAGGCCGCCCTCGACCGCCTCGAGGCGCTGCTCGACCGCGCCGACGGCCTGCTGACCCGCGTCGAGACGCTCGTCGACGCCGTCGTCGGCCCGCTGGCCACCACCACCGCGCTGACGACGCAGCTCACCGGCCAGGTCGCGAACCAGGTCGGCGACTCCCTGCGCAAGGGCGCGGGCCAGGCCACCGCCGCCGTCCTCAAGGGCGTGCAGGCCGGTCGCGGCCTCGCCGGCCGCTGACCCCGCCCCACCTCCCGCCCCCGGAGCATCAGGAGCTTCCATGCCCGAGACCAAGACCAACCCCGGCAACTTCTTCGAGGACTTCAGCCTCGGCCAGGTGATCGAGCACGCGACGCCGCGCACGATCACCGACGGCGACCGCGCCCTCTACGGCGCCATCTACCCGACGCGGTTCGCACTGCCGTCCTCGGCGCAGTTCGCCGCCTCCGTCGGGCTGCCGCAGGCGCCGGTGGAGGAGCTCATCGGCTTCCACATCGCCTTCGGCAAGACGGTGCCGGACGTCTCGCTCAACGCCGTCGCGAACCTCGGCTACGCCGAGTGCCGCTTCCACCGCCCGCTGGTCACCGGCGACACCCTGCGCACGCGCTCGGAGGTGATCGGTCTGAAGCAGAACTCCAACGGCAAGACCGGCGTCGTCTACGTGCGCTCCACCGCCACCGACCAGCACGGGGCCACCGTGCTGGAGTGGGCGCGCTGGGTGATGGTGCACAAGCGCGACGTCGAGGCCCCGGCGCCGGAGACCGTCGTCCCCGAGCTGGCCGCCGTCGTCGACCCCGCCGACCTCGTGATCCCCGAGGGCCTGGACTTCACCGACTACGACGTCGCGGCCGCCGGCGAGCCGCACCGCTTCGACGACTACGCGGTGGGGGAGCGCATCGACCACGTCGACGGCGTCACGCTCACCGACGCCGAGCACATGATGGCCACCCGCCTGTGGCAGAACACCGCCAAGGTGCACTTCAACACCGAGGCCCGCCCCGACGGCCGGCGCCTCGTGTACGGCGGCCACGTCATCTCCCTGGCCCGGGCCCTGTCGTTCAACGGACTGGCCAACGCCCAGACGATCGTGGCGATCAACGCCGGCGCCCACGTGGCCCCGGCCTTCGCCGGCGACACCGTCTACGCGTGGTCGGAGGTGCTCGACAAGGCCGAGACCTCCGCGCCCGGCGTCGGCGCCCTGCGCCTGCGGCTGGTCGCCACGCGCGGTCGCGACACCTCGATGACCCTGCGCGGCGAGGACGGCAAGCACGCCGAGGGCGTCCTGCTCGACCTCGACCTGTGGGCGCTCGTGCCGCGCTGACGCGCCGCTCGCGCACCGCCTCGACCGGCCCCCGGGACCAACGTCCCGGGGGCCGGTCGCTTTTTCGGAGAACCGCCCCCGGCACACCCCCGGGTGCACGACGATGAGGGCCATGGGTCAGACCGGTCGTCAGCTCCGCAAGCGCACCGCACAGGCGATGGGGGAGCGGGCCTCGGCCTCCTCCGCGAGCGCCCCGCGCCGTCCTGCCGCCCCCGCGCCGTCGTGGCGCGAGCGAGCGCGCTACCTCTTCGACAACTCGATGTCGCGCGGGACGCCGGCGCTCATCGCCTGGCTCACCGTCGCGACGCTGGTGCTGATCTCGTTCTTCGCCCTCGTCACCCTCGCCCTCAGACTGCGGGGCGACGACGCCTCGAGCGACGGCTTCGGCGACGAGCTCTTCAACGCCCTGCTCCACGCGCTCGACCCGGGCACCGTGGCCGGCGACGTCGGCAACCCGTGGCGCTACATCCTCACGATGCTGGCCCTCACGATCGGCGGCCTGTTCATCGTCAGCGCGCTCATCGGCGTCATCGCCGCCGGCATCGACGCCAAGATCGCCGAGCTGCAGCGCGGCCGCTCGCTCGTGCTCGAGCGCGACCACACCGTCATCCTCGGCTGGTCGGAGTCGATCTTCACGATCCTGCGCGAGCTCTCGCTCGCCAACGAGAGCCGACGCCGCCCGGTCGTCGTGATCCTCGCCGACCGCGACAAGGTGGAGATGGAGGAGGAGGTGCGGGCCAAGGTGCCCGACCTGCGCGGCACCCGCGTGGTCTGTCGCAGCGGCTCGCCGATGGACGTCGACGACCTCGCCGTCTCCAGCCACCGCAGCGCACGCTCGGTGATCCTGCTGGCGCCCGCGGGCTCGGAGGACCCCGACGCCGAGGTCATCAAGACCCTGCTGGCGCTGACCCACGAGGGCGAGGGCGGCCCGCGCATCGTCGCGGAGATCCGCAACCCCACCAACCTCGAGGCCGCGCGCCTGGTCGGCGCCGAGCGCACCACGCTGCTCGACATCCGCGAGACCGTCGCCAAGCTCGTCGTCCAGACCTCGCGGCAGTCCGGCGCCTCGGCCGTCTACGTCGAGCTCTTCGACTACGACGGCGACGAGATCTACTTCCTCGCCGAGCACGAGCTCGACGGACTCGCCTACGCCCAGGCCCAGCACCGCTTCGAGAGCGCGAGCCTCATCGGCCTGGTCGGCCCCGAGGGCAGCCGGCTCAATCCGCCTCCGGAGACCGTGATCGCCGGCCACACGCTGATCCTCGTCGCCGAGGACGACTCGGTGCTCGACGGCGCCGGCACGGCCCTGGCCCAGCCCGTCGAGGAGCACCTCGGCACCACGACGCCGGTCGAGCCGCACCCCGGACGCGCGGTGATGATCGGCTGGAACGAGCGGGCACCGCTGATGCTCGCCGAGCTGGACCGCTACGCCGCCCCCGGCTCGACGATCACCGTGCTCACCGCGCACGGCGTCCCGGTGGTGCCCGACCTGGAGACCCTGGCCGTCGAGGTGGTCCGCGGCTCCACCACCGACCGCACCACCCTCGAGGCGCACGTCGTCGAGGGCCTCGACCAGGTCATCGTGCTCTGCTACTCCGACGACCTCGAGCCGCAGGCCGCCGACGCCCGCACGCTGGTGACCCTGCTCCACGTGCGCGACATCCTCGGGCGCCTCGGCGCCACGGACACCGCCGTGGTCAGCGAGATGATGGACGACCGCAACCGGGTGCTCGCCCAGGTCGCCGACATCGACGACGTCGTCGTCAGCGGCGAGATCGTCAGCCTCATCGTCACCCAGCTCTCCGAGGACGCCCGCCTCGAGGCGGTCTTCGCCGAGCTGCTCAGCGCCGAGGGCGCCGAGATCTACCTGCGCCCCGCCGAGTGGTACCTGCGACCCGGCGTCGAGGCCACGTGGGCCAGCGTCGTCGAGGGGGCCGTCCGCCGCGGCGAGACGGCCATCGGCTGGAAGTCCGACGCCCTGGCCCAGAGCGGCGCGGAGTTCGGCGTCCAGGTCAACCCGCCCAAGTCGATGTCCCTGGTCGTCGCGCCGGGTGACAGGATCGTCGTGCTCGCGCAGGACTGACGCGTCGGGGCGCCGCGGTCCGCGGACGTCCCGGTGCCCGACGACGATGGGACTTCAACGATGGCCGACGAGGTCTGGCTGGTCCGGCACGGCGCCACGGAGTGGAGCCTGGCCGGTCGACACACCTCCAGGACGGACCTGCCGCTGCTGCCGGCCGGCGAGGACGCCGCACGCGCCCTCGCGCCGCGGCTCGCCGACGGGTTCGACCTCGTGCTCACCAGCCCCCGCCAGCGGGCCCGGCGCACCGCCGAGCTCGCCGGCTTCCCCGACGCCGTCGTCGACGACGACCTCGTCGAGTGGGACTACGGCGACTACGAGGGCATCACCACCGCCGTGATCCGCGAGACCGTGCCCGGCTGGAGCGTGTGGACCCATCCCAGCCCCGGCGGCGAGGACGCGGACGCGGTGACGGCCCGGATCGACCGCGTGCTGGCCCGGATCGCGGAGGTCGAGGGGCGCGTGCTCGTCGTCGCCCACGGCCACACCCTCCCGGCGCTCGCGGCCCGCTGGCTCGGCCTGCCGGTCTCCGAGGGACGCCGCCTCGTGCTCGGCACGACGACCGTCAGCGTGCTGGCTCGCCACCGCGAGGACGCCGTCATCCGGCGCTGGAACGCCTGACGGGCCGTGACGGGCCTTGACGGGCCTTGACGGGCACGGAGGGGCCCCACGACCGTAGGGGCGTGCCGCCGACCGTCCCCGCCCCCGAGTGCCCGCGCTGCGCGGCGCCCGTGGGCCGGATCTCGGAGGATCCGGCGGCCGGGCACTCCTGCCCCGAGCACGGGCCGGTCGCCGCGGTGCGACGCGCGGGCGACGTCGACTACGACGGCTTCGCAGCCCACCTGCTGCATGCGGGGGAGTTCCCGACCTACCTGCCCTGGCCGCTGAGCCCCGGGTGGCGCATCACCGACTTCGCGGCCGTCGGCGGCGGTGGGATGCCGACCCGCGCGACCCTCACGGGCGTCGGCGGCTCCAGCCAGCTCGACGGGCCGGTCGATCTCACGGTCGTCGTCGAGGAGGCCGCCACCGGACTCGGCGCCCGCTGCGCCGGCCTGACCCACCTCGATCCGTGGCCCGCCCCCGTGGACCAGGCGCCGCTGGTGCGGGTGCGCGTCGGGCGTCAGGCCGTGCCGCTGTGGCCGGTGTCGGTGGCCGGGGCCGAGGGCGACCTCGACCGCTCGGTCGTGGCGGGGGAGGCCGAGGGCCGGTGGCTGTGGCTCGTCGTGCGTCCGGCGTCGGCGATCCTGCTGCTGCGCGACGACTGGATCCTGCGCGACGTCTCCGGCGTCGGGGCGCCCCTGGTGGAGCTGCCGTTCGGAGGCCCGGGCCCGGCCTGGTGAGGCGTCCCACGCCTCCGTGCGGCCGATCGGGGCTCTGCTCCTCGTAGGGTGGAGGCGTGCGCATCGACCTCCACACCCACTCGCGGGCCAGCGACGGCACCCAGTCGCCCGCGGAGCTGGTGGAGGCGGCGGCCGCCGCGGGCCTCGACGTCCTCGGCCTCACCGACCACGACACCGCCGCCGGCTGGGACGAGGCGGCGCAGGCCGCCGAGCGCCACGGCGTCGTGCTGGTGCGGGGCATCGAGATCAGCACTCGTCACCGCGGCCGCGGCGCGCACCTGCTGGCCTACCTGCCCGACCCCACGCATCCGCCGCTCGTCGAGCACCTCGAGCGGATCGTCGAGGGCCGGGTCGACCGGCTGCCCCAGACCATCGCACGCCTGCGCGCCCTGGGCATCGACGTCGACGAGGACGACGTGCACGCCGCCAACGACGACGCCGTCGCGCCGGGACGTCCGCACGTCGCCGACGCGCTGATCCGCGCCGGCGTGGTCGCCGACCGCGCCGAGGCGTTCCTGCGCTACCTCAACCCCGGGCGGCCCGCCTACGTCGACCGCTACGCCGCTCCGCTGATCGACGTGCTGGCGGCGGTGCGTGGCGCCGGCGGCGTCAGCGTGCTCGCCCACGCCTGGGGCCGACGTCGCGAGGAGGTGCCCGACGCCGCCGACCTCGCCAGCCTGGCCGCGGCCGGGCTCGGCGGGCTGGAGGTCGACCACCAGGAGCACGACGCCGGCCAGCGGGAGCGGCTGCGGGCGATCGCCCGCGACCTCGACCTCGTCGTCACCGGCTCCAGCGACCACCACGGCACCGGCAAGGTCGACCACGAGCTCGGCTGCAACACCACCGCCCCGGCCGAGTACGAGCGCCTGCTGGCCCTGGCCGCCGACGCCGCAGCCGCCGCGGGCCGTGGGGCCCCGGCCCCCGGCATCGTCAGCCGCGGCTAGCCCGGGGCTGCTCGGAGGGCTCCGTGCGCCCCTACTTCCGGCCCAGCGACTGGAACCGCTGCAGGACGCCGTTGGGCACGACGCGCGCCACGGTGCTGATCGCCTGGTAGCGCACGCTCGGGATCGAGTAGATCTTGCCGGACGCGTGGTCGGCCAGGGCCTGGCGCACGAGGTCGTGGGCGTCGAGCCACAGCCACGACGGTGCGGAGTCCTGCGCGACGCCCATGCGCTCGTGGAACTCGGTGCGCACGAACCCCGGGCACAGCGTCGTGACGGTGACGCCGCGGGGGCGGTACTCGTGCGCCGCCCACTCGCCGAACCGGTTGACCCACGCCTTCGCGGCGCCGTAGGTGCCGCGGGGCAGGAAGGAGGCCACCGAGGAGACGTTGACGATGCCGCCGTGCCCGCGCTCGGCCATCGGTCCCAGCGCCGCGTGGCTCAGGCGCAGCACCGCGGTGACCAGGACGTCGAGCATCGCCGTCTCCTGGTCGGCGGAGTTGCCGAGGAAGCGGTCCTTGAGCCCGAAGCCGGCGTTGTTGACCAGCAGGTCGATCGGGCGGCCGCGGTCGGCCAGCCGCTCCTCGACCCGGCGCATCTGATCGCGGTCGGCGAGGTCGGCGCCGAGCACCTCGACCTCCACCCCGTGCTCGGAGCGCAGCCGGGCCGCGAGCTCCTCGAGCCGGGCGACGTCGCGGGCGACGAGCACGAGATCGTGGCGCGCGGCCGCCAGCTGCTCGGCGAAGGCCAGGCCGATGCCGGCCGAGGGGCCGGTGACGAGGGCGACGGGGCGGGTGACCAGAGGGGTGGGGGACGCGCTCATGTGCCCAGTAGAGCAGCACGTGCGACACGGGCGGCCGGTTGTCCGGCATGATGGCGAGCGATGACCACGACACTCGCGATCGCCAACCAGAAGGGCGGCGTCGCCAAGACCACCTCGGTGGCCTCGATCGGCGCCGCGCTCGCCGAGCTGGGCCACTCCGTGCTGCTCGTCGACCTCGACCCGCAGGCGTGCCTGACCTTCTCCCTGGGCATCGACCCCGAGGACCTCGAGATCTCCGTGCACCAGGTGCTCACCAAGGGCACCGACCCGCGCGAGGTCATCCTGAAGACCGACGACGGCGTCGACCTCCTGCCGGCCACGATCGAGCTGGCCCGCGCCGAGGCCGACCTGCTGACGCGCACCGGCCGCGAGCACGTCGTCGCCGGCGTCCTGGAGTCGCTGGCCGAGGCCGACGCCTCCTACGACTGGGTGCTGCTCGACTGCCCGCCCTCGCTGGGCGTGCTCACCGTCGCCGCCCTCACCGCCGCCGACGGCGTCCTGGTGCCGCTGCAGTGCGAGACCCTCAGCCACCGCGGCGTCGGGCAGCTGCTCGACACCGTCCACGACGTGCGCCGCTTCACCAACAAGGGGCTGCAGGTCTGGGGCGTCCTGCCGACGCTGTTCGACGGCCGCACCAACCACGCCCGCACCGTGCTCGAGACGATCTCGGAGACCTACGACCTCGAGGTCGTCGAGCCCCCGATCCCCAAGACGATCAAGTTCGCCGAGGCCCCGGCCGCCGGGCGATCGATCCTCGCCACCAGCCGCTCCAACAAGGGCGCCCAGGCCTACCGCCAGGTGGCGGTCAACCTGGTCGCCCGCGCGCAGCGGAAGGCCTGAGCGGGGCGGCCGTGACGGGAGCCCGCGTCCGGCGGACCCGCCCGCGCTACGGCCGGGTGGCCCTGCTGGCGACGGCCGTCCTCACCACCCTCGTGGCGGTGCTGGGCGGCGTCGGCGTGCTGCCCTCGGACGCCGACGACCCCGCCGAGGCGGCACCGGTGGCCGCCGAGACCGCGGCGCGCACCTCCGACGGCCCGCTGGCCGCGCCCGCGGCCCAGGACGACGTCCTGCCGCCGGGCACCGGCGCGGGGCGGCGCGTGGTCTTCGACCAGAGCCGCCAGCGGGTCTGGCTGGTGACCGCCGGCGGCTCGGTCGCCTCGACCTACCTGGTGTCAGGCAGCGTCACCGACAACCTCAGGCCGGGCCGGTACGAGGTGTTCTCGCGCTCGGCCCGCGCCCGCGGCATCGAGGACTCCGGCACGATGCGCCTGTTCGTCCGCTTCACCCGCGGCCCCAGCGGCGCGGCGATCGGCTTCCACACCATCCCCGTCGACGACGGGCGTCCGGTGCAGACGGTGGCCGACCTCGGCACCGCGCAGTCGCACGGCTGCATCCGGCAGCGCTACGCCGACGCCGAGCGGATGTGGCGCTTCGCCCCGCTCGGCACCCGCGTGGTCGTCGTCGCCTGAGCCGGGAACCGCACACGGCCCCGGGGAGTCCCCGGGGCCGTGTGATTCACGCGTGGCTGATGCTCACTCCGCTGCGGGAGCGGCCGCGGACTCGCCGCCACCGCCGCCGCTGCGACGCCGACGACGCCGACGCGGAGCGCCGCCCTCGCCCGAGCCCTCGCCCTGGCCCTCGCGCTGGCCCTCGCCCGCGGGAGCGTCGGAGCGTCCGGCCGGCGCCTCGGCGGCGCCGCCCTCGACCGGGCGCCCGTTGCGGGTGCGCGTCCGGTTGCGGTTGCGGTTGCGCGGGGCCCGCTCCGAGCGCTCGCCGCGCTCGGCGGGCTCACGCCGCTCGACCGGCTTCGGGGGCGCGATGCGGCCCTTGGTGCCGGCCGGGATGCCGAGGTCGGTGAAGAGGTGCTCGGAGGTGGAGTAGGTCTCCTGCGGCTCGTCGAAGGGCAGGTCGAGCGCCTTGTTGATGAGCTTCCAGCGGTGCAGGTCGGCCCAGTCGACGAAGGTGATCGCCTTGCCGGTGGCCCCCGCGCGGCCGGTGCGGCCGATGCGGTGGACGTAGGTCTTGTCGTCCTCGGGGCAGGTGGCGTTGATGACGTGGGAGACGCCGCGCACGTCGATGCCGCGAGCCGCGACGTCGGTGGCGACGAGCACCTTCAGCTTGTCCTCGCGGAACCGGGCCAGCGCCTTCTCGCGCGCGACCTGGGCCATGTCGCCGTGCAGGGCGCTGGCGCTGAAGCCGCGCTCGACGAGGTCGTCGGCCACCCGCTGCGCCTGGCGCTTGGTGCGGGTGAAGACGATGACCTTCTCGACGTCGTCGGCCTGCAGGATGCGGCCGATGATCTCGGGCTTGTCGAGGTCGTGGGCCTGGTAGATGAACTGCTCGGTGGCCGGCACGGTGGCGATCTCGTAGGAGGACTCCGCGCGGATGTTCATCGGCGTGTTCATGTGCATGCGGGCCAGGGCGACGATGGCCGAGGGCATCGTGGCCGAGAACAGCATGGTCTGGCGGTTGGACGGGGTCATCCGCAGCAGCTTCTCGACGTCGGGCAGGAAGCCGAGGTCGAGCATCTCGTCGGCCTCGTCGAGGACGAGGGCGTGGACGTGGGAGAGGTCGAGGGCCCGCTTGTTGGCGAGGTCGATGAGGCGACCCGGGGTGCCGACGACGACGTCGACGCCGGCCTCGAGGGCCTCCAGCTGGGGCTCGTAGCCCACGCCGCCGTAGACGGTGAGGACCCGCAGGCCGAGGTCGGCGCCGGCCAGGGCGAGGTCGCTGGCGACCTGGATCGTCAGCTCGCGCGTGGGCGTGACGATGAGGGCCTGCGGCTTGCCCTGCGGCTTCTCCGCGTAGGCGGGGTCGCTCACCGGGGTGCTGCGCTGCAGCACCGGGATGCCGAAGGCGAGGGTCTTGCCGGTGCCCGTGCGGGCCTGGCCGATCAGGTCGGTGCCCTGCAGGGCGACCGACAGCGTCATCTCCTGGATGGCGAAGGGCGTGGTGATGCCGGCGCGCTCGAGCGCGTCACAGATCTCGGGGCGCACCCCGAGCTCGCGGAAGGTGGTCAGTGGCTTGTCGCTTTCGTGATCTCGGACGGTCAGGCCGATTCGTGTCGGAATGCGGCGGGCCGGGTCGAGTCACGAACGTGGGTTCACGGACGCCGGGCCGAGAGGCCGACGGCGTGGACTCATCAGTGAGGTCACGGGCTCGCCGCGCACATGCGTGCCGCTCGCTCCGCCCCGGGTGGCGCGGGGATGCGGCGGGTGCACGAGGTCGTGCGAGGGCCAGTCTAGCCCGTGGACGTCCACGCAGTGGCTTCCTCGGCGATCCCGCGGCGATCCCGCGGCGATCCCGCGGCGATCCCGCGGCGATCCCTGGGCGATCCCTGGGCGACGCGGCGCCCGGATACGCTGCGCGCATGTCCACCCCCGAAGCCGGTGCCGCCACCGATCCGCAGGCCCCCGCCGCCGCGTCCGCGCTCGAGGAGGACGCCCTCGCGTTCGCCGACCCGGCCTACCGCGAGGCCGTCGTCGACCTCCTCGGCGTGATCGCCTACGGCGAGATCTCCGCCTTCGAGCGGCTCGCCGAGGACGCCCAGCTCGCGCCGTCGCTGGAGGACAAGGTGGCCATCGCGGGGATGGCCTCGAAGGAGTTCGGCAAGGTCGCGCTGCTGCACGGGCGCATCAGCGCGCTCGGCGCCGACCCCTACGAGGCGATGCGTCCCTTCCGGGTGGCCGTCGACTCCTTCCACGAGCGCACTCAGCCGGCCGACTGGTGGGAGGGCCTGGTGAAGGCCTACGTCGGCGACGGGCTCGCCGACGACTTCTACCGCGAGATCGCGGCCTTCCTCGACGCCGGCACGCGCGACCTCGTCGTCTCCTCGATGGAGGACACCGGCCACGCCGCGTTCGCCGTCGAGCGGGTGCGGGCGGCCATCGCCGCCGACCCGCGGCTCGGTGGACGCCTCGCGCTGTGGGGACGCCGGCTCATGGGGGAGGCGCTCACCCAGGCCCAGCGCGTCGCCGCCGAGCGCGACGCGCTCTCCTCGCTGCTGGCCGGCGGCGTCGACCGGCCGGGTCTCGACCTCGCCGCCATCGGGCGGATGTTCACCCGCCTCACCGAGCGGCACACCGAGCGGATGGCCAGCCTCGGCCTGGAGTCCTGAGCTCCGCCCAGGCAGGACGAGGGGCCCGGAGCTGCTGCTCCGGGCCCCTCGTGCGTCTGCGTCAGTCGGACCTCGGTCCAGCGTCAGGTGCGTGTCAGCTGCGGAAGCCGACCGCGCCGACCGTGCTGCTGCCGATCTCCACGTAGGCGATCTTGGCGCTGGGCACGATGATCGTGCGGCCCTTGGTGTCCTTCAGGGTCAGCACGCCCTCGCCGGACACGGCCTCGGCGACCTGCGCGGCGACGTCGTCGGGCGACGCGTCGGTCTCGACCACCAGCTCACGCACGGCCTGCTGCACGCCGATCTTGACCTCCACGGGAACCTCCTCGTCTCGGGCCGCCGGACGGCGGGCACTCGCTGGCTCGAAGCGTACGGGGCCGGTGTTCTGTTCCCGCCGGGGGATCGGCGCCGGGGTCAGTGCTCGGGGTGGTCCTCGGCCTTGGGGTAGCCGCGGATGCCGCGCCAGGCCAGGCCCGCGACGAGCGCCGCGGCCTGCGGACGCTCGATGCCGCCGCCCTCGTCGAGCCAGAAGCGGGCGCTGACCTGGGCCATGCCCACCAGCGAGACCGCGAGCAGGCGGGAGGCGGCGTCCGGGAGGCCGGTGTCGTCGCGGATGACCTCGGCGATGAGGGCCGCGCACTCGTGGGTGACGCGGTCGACCTGCTCGCGGACGGCCGGCTCGTTGGTGAGGTCGGACTCGAAGACCAGGCGGAAGGCGCCGGAGTCGTTGGCGACGTACTCGAAGAACGCGTCGATCGTCGCGGCCACGCGCAGCTTGTTGTCGTCGGTGGACTCCAGGGCCGCGCGGCAGTTGGCGATGACGGTGTCGCAGGAGGCGTCGAGCAGCGCGAGGTAGAGGTCGAGCTTGCCGGGGAAGTGCTGGTAGAGCACCGGCTTGGAGACGCCCGCGCGCTCGGCGATGTCGTCCATCGCGGCCGCGTGGTAGCCCTGCGCGACGAAGACCTCGAGGGCGCTGTCGAGCAGCTGCGCGCGGCGCTCGCGGCGCGGCATGCGGCCGCCTCGGGGGCGGGACTCGGTGTCGAACTGACCGGTGCTCACCGTCATGCTCCTCGGCGCTGGTGCTCTCGGACCACGGGTGCCGACGCACCCGCGAGCGGGAAGCCTACTCGCAGGTAGCCGCGGGTCCGCATGACGGGACTCGTCAGGCTCGCCGGGGGCGCGAGGCCACGATGGTGGGAACACCGGCGCGACGCCGAGCGTTGCGCCCGGAGTCCGTCGTCGTCGACACCACCCGTCGACGTCCGCCACCCACACCGAGGAGCACCGGTCGTGACCTTCCCAGCACTCGTGGAGCCGGCAGCCGAGCTGACCGTCGACGAGGTCCGTCGCTACAGCCGCCACCTGATCATCCCCGACGTCGGCATGACCGGGCAGAAGCGGCTGAAGAACGCCCGGGTGCTCGTGATCGGCGCCGGCGGCCTGGGCAGCCCCGCCCTCATGTACCTCGCGGCCGCGGGCGTCGGCACGCTCGGCATCGTCGAGTTCGACGAGGTCGACGAGTCGAACCTGCAGCGCCAGATCATCCACGGCCAGTCCGACGTCGGCCGCCCCAAGGCGGTCTCGGCGAAGGAGTCGGTGGCGGAGATCAACCCGCTCATCGAGGTCGTCGTCTACGAGGAGCGCCTCGACAACGACAACGTGCTGCAGATCTTCGAGGGCTGGGACCTCATCGTCGACGGCACCGACAACTTCGCGACGCGCTACATGGTCAACGACGCCGCGTACTTCCTGAAGATCCCCTACGTCTGGGGCTCGATCTACCGCTTCGACGGCCAGGCGTCGGTCTTCTGGCCGCACGCGGTCGACACCGACGGCAACCGCGTCGACGCGCCCTGCTACCGCTGCCTCTACCCCGAGCCCCCGCCGCCGGGCATGGTGCCCAGCTGCGCCGAGGGCGGCGTCCTGGGCGTGCTGTGCGCGAGCATCGGCTCGATCCAGGTCAACGAGGCCATCAAGGTGCTCACCGGCGCCGGCGACCCCGCCGTCGGCCAGCTGGTCATCTACGACGCCCTCGAGCTGAGCTGGCGCAAGCTCAAGGTCCGCAAGGACCCCAACTGCGCGCTCTGCGGCGAGAACCCCACCGTCACCGGCCTCATCGACTACGAGACCTTCTGCGGTGCGATCTCCGACGAGGCCGCCGACGCCGCCGCCGGCTCGACGATCTCGGTCACCCAGCTCGACCACATGCTCAAGGAGCGCGCCGAGGGCAGCCGCGACTTCGTCCTCGTCGACGTCCGCGAGCCCAACGAGTACGAGATCAACCAGATCCCCGGCTCGGTGCTGATCCCCAAGGGCGAGTTCCTCAACGGCAACGCCCTCGAGCAGCTGCCCAGCGTCGACTCCGGCATCCAGGTGGTCCTGCACTGCAAGTCGGGCGTGCGCTCGGCCGAGGCGCTGGCCGTCGTCAAGGGCGCCGGCTACGACGACGCCGTGCACGTCGGCGGCGGCGTCGTGGCGTGGGTCAACCAGATCGACCCCAGCCAGCCGTCGTACTGACGGCCCCGACGCCGGTGCCCCCGGCGTCCGCCTGCTGAGAGCCCGGCCCCGGACCGTGACGGTCCGGGGCCGGACTCGTTGTGGGGTCATGACTGCCCGTCTGCTCCCCGTCCGCGGTCGCGCCGCGGTGCCTGCCACGCTCGGCCTCCTCGCCGCGCTGCTCCTCAGCCTCCTCGCCGGCCCTGGGCTCGCTCCCGCCGACGCCGCCTCCGCCCGCTACGCCCGCTGGGCGCCCGCCGCGTCCGCGACCCTGACGCCGGGCACGCAGATGTACACCGCCGGCGCGCAGTGCACGAGCAACTTCGTCTTCACCGACTCCCGCGGCAACGTCTACCTCGGCTACGCCGCCCACTGCGCCGGCAAGGGCGAGGCCACCGACACCGACGGCTGCAAGGTCGACTCGGTGCCGCTCGGCACCAAGGTCACCTTCAACCGCGGTGGCAACCTCGCCAGCGACGGCACTGTGCTGGCCACCGGACGCCTGGCGTACTCGTCGTGGATCACGATGCGTCGCCTCGGCACCACGGACGCCAACACCTGCGCCTACAACGACCTCGCCCTGGTGCGCGTCGCCGCCGCCGACCGTCGCACGGTGAACCCGAGCGTGCCGCAGTGGGGCGGCCCGACCGGCCTCTCGACGTCGTCCCTGGCCGCCGGCGACCGCGTCTACAGCTACGGCGACTCCAGCCTGCGCGGCGGGCTCTCCCCGCTCTCCCCGAAGGTCGGCCTCGCCCTCGGCGACCAGGCCGCCGACGGCGGCTGGAGCCACGGCGTCTACACCCTCACCCCGGGCATCCCCGGCGACTCCGGCTCGGGCTTCCTCGACGGCCAGGGCCGCGCCATCGGCGTCCTGTCGACCGTCGGCCTGCTCCCGCTGCCGCTCTCCAACAACATCGGCGACCTCGCCCGCGAGCTCGCCTTCGCCCAGAAGCACTCCGGCATCCCCGGCCTGCGGCTGGCGAAGGGCACCGAGCCGTTCACCGGTCCGCTCTGAGGCCGGCTGATCAGGTCAGGGGAAACTGGCTGTTGTCGGGGGAAGTTTCCCCTGACAACGTCCGGTTTCCCCGGCTGACCGGGGAAGCTTCCCCACTCCTGAGGCTCCTGGGACGTGCGGGACGACGTTCGCCGGCTCGTCGATCAGGTCAGGGGAAACTGGCCCTTGTCGGGTGAAGTTTCCCCTGACAACGTCCGGTTTCCCCGGCTGACCGGGGAAACCTCCCCACTCCTGAGGCCCCTGGGACCCATGGGACGATGACGCCGTGCGCCACCCGGAGGACTACGTCGAGCAGGTGCTGGCGCTGGTGGAGAGCATCCCGGTGGGGCGGGCGACGACGTACGGGGCGCTGGCCGACGCGGTCGGGCGGTTCGGGCCGCGGAGGGTCGGCGCGGTGATGGCCGAGCACGGGGCCGGCGTGCCGTGGTGGCGGGTGGTGCGGGCCGACGGGTCGCTGCCCGAGCCGCTGCGGGCGCGGGCCGCGGAGGAGCGCCGTGTCGAGGGGACGCCGGTGCGCGCGTCGGGCTCGGTCGACCTCCCCGCAGCCTTCTGGCAGCCGCCGCTGCCGCACGACCCGGGCAGGCCGGGCAGGCCGGGCAGGACGGGAGAGGACGACGCCACCGCGTGACGGACGCCGCTTCGGCTGACCGGCCGGTAACCGCCAGACTGGCGGTCATGGCCGAGGACCCGCTCTACCGCCTGCTCCACCCGGTCATCCCGCCGCTGGCCCGGGCGATCTGGCGCCCGCGCGTCGAGGGCCTCGAGCACGTGCCGGCCACCGGCGGGGTGCTGCTGGCGTCCAACCACCTCAGCTTCGTCGACTCCGTGGTGATCCCGGTGGTCGTGCCGCGCAAGGTGGTCTTCCTCGCCAAGTCCGACTACTTCACCGGCACCGGCGTCTCCGGATCGCTGAGCCGCGCCTGGTTCTCCGGCCTCGGCATGCTGCCGGTCGACCGCGACGATCCGCGCGCGGCGCTGGCCAGCCTCGACACCGCGCTCGGGGTGCTCGAGCGAGGGGAGGCGTTCGGGCTCTATCCCGAGGGCACCCGCTCGCGCGACGGCCGGCTCTACCGCGGTCGCACCGGCGTCGCGCACCTCGCCCTCACCGCGGGGGTCCCGATCGTGCCGGTCGGGTTGATCGGCACCGAGCGGCTGCAGCCGGTCGGGTCGCGACTGCCGCGCCTGGCGCAGGTCACCGTGCGGTTCGGCGCGCCGATCCACGTCCGGGGGCCCCAGGCCGAGGTGTCCTACGAGGGCATGGCGCTGGGCCGGGCCCGCCGGGAGGTCACCGACCGCGTCATGACCGCGATCGCCGCGCTCAGCGGCCAGGAGCCGGCGGGCGTGTTCAACGACCGCGCCCCCGACGCCTGAGCCCGCGTCAGGAGAGCCCGCGTCAGGAGAAGATGCCGCCGCCGCTGTTGCCCGACTGCGGGGTGGGGAGCTTCGGGATCAGCCAGCCGAGGAAGGCGTCGGTGCTGCGCGTCTGCACGTAGATGCGGCCCGGGCCGGTGAGGTCGCAGACCAGGCCCTCGCCGGAGAACAGCGTCGACTTCCAGCCGCCGACCTTGCGCACGGCGTACTGGACGCCCTCGGTCCAGGCCACCATGTGGCCGGTGTCGACGGTGTAGGTCTGGCCCGGCTGCAGGTCGATGGCGTGGATCGCGCCGTAGCTGCTGAGCACGAGCTCGCCCTGGCCGGCGATGCGCAGCATGAACAGGCCCTCACTGGAGAAGAACGTCTTCCCGCCGCCCCACTGGGTGTCGACCGTGATGCCGGCCGAGGAGGCCAGGTAGGAGCCGGACTGGACGAACAGCGTGCCGTTCAAGGGCCACGCGACGACGTCGCCGGGCAGGCTCGGCGCGACGTAGAGCTCGGCGCCGTCGACCTGCGCGGTGAAGGTGTTCATGAAGAACGACTCCCCGCCGAGGACGGCCCGCTTGAGGCCCTTGAGGACGCCGCCCTGCGTCGAGGTCTCCATCGTGACGCCGGCTGACATCGCCAGCATCGCCCCGGACTCGGCGCGGACGGTCTCGCCGGCGGCGAGGGTGAGCCTGGCGGTGGCGTAGGCGGGGGAGTACATGACCTCGGTGCGCATGCGGCGAGCGTAGTGGCGCCGACGCACCCCCGTCCCGGCCCCGTCCGGAACTGTCGGCACTGTCTGGTCGAATGGGCCGCGATGTCGACCTCGAGCCGTTCCTCCACTCGCGGAGCCACCTCCGGAGCCACCCGCGCCGCCGCCCCCGCCGTGCGCCTGCTCGGCCCCGTGCCGGCGCCCCCGGCGCCCCGGCTCGACGAACACCAGCAGGCGGTCGTCGACCACCCCGGCGGCCCGCTCCTCGTGCTCGCCGGCCCCGGCACCGGCAAGACCACGACGCTGGTGGAGGCGATCGTCGAGCGGGTCGAGGCGCGGGGCGCCTCGCCCGAGCAGGTGCTCGCGCTGACGTTCTCCCGCAAGGCCGCCGAGCAGCTGCGCGACCGCGTCACGGCCCGGCTGGGCCGCACCCTCGGATCGCCGGTCGCGGCCACCTTCCACTCCTTCGCCTACGGGCTGATCCGCCGCTACGCCCCCGCCGAGCTCTACGACGCTCCGCTGCGCCTGCTCAGCGCCCCCGAGCAGGACGTCGTCCTGCGCGATCTCCTCACCGACGCCCCCGAGTCCGTGGCCTGGCCGCCGGGCCTGGCCAAGGCGCTCGGCACCCGCGGCTTCGCCAAGGAGGTCCACGCCGTCCTGGCCCGCGCTCGCGAGAAGGGGCTCGACGGCCTCGCGCTCGTCGAGCTCGGGCGCGCCCAGCAGGTGCCGGAGTTCGTGGCCGCGGGCCTGTTCCTCGAGCAGTACCTCACGGTCCTCGACGCCCAGGGCGCCACCGACTACCCCGACCTCATCCGCCGCGCCGTCCTCGAGGCCGAGCTGCACCGCGCCGAGCTGCGCGCCGAGCTCGCCCACGTCTTCGTCGACGAGTACCAGGACACCGACCCCGGTCAGGTCGCGCTGCTGCAGGCGCTGGCCGGCGACGGCCGCGACCTCGTCGTCGTCGGCGACCCCCACCAGTCGATCTACGGGTTCCGGGGTGCGGAGGTGCGGGGGATCCTGGAGTTCCCCACCGTCTTCCCACACCGCGACGGGCGTCCGGCCGACGTCGTCGCCCTGCGCACCACACGCCGCTTCGGCCCGCGGGTGCTCACCGCCTCCCAGCGGGTCGCGGGACGTCTCGGGCTGCCCGGCAGCATCCCCGAGCAGGCGCGCGAGGCCTTCCTCGCGCCGGTGGCGGCTCCGCCGGCGCCCGGCACCGCCGACCGCGTCACCGTGCGGGTGCACGACACCGAGCGGGCCGAGGCCGAGCACCTGGCCGACACCCTGCGCCGTGCCCATCTCGAGCAGGGCGTCGCCTGGGACGACATGGCCGTCCTGGTGCGCTCCGGGCGCACCACCCTCCCGCCGCTGCGCCGCGCCCTGGCCGCGGCGGGCGTGCCCGTCGAGGTCGCCGCCGACGAGGTGCCGCTGGTCCGCGACCCCGCCGTCCTCCCGCTGCTCGACGCGCTGCGCGTCGTCGTGGCCACCTCGCCGCTGCCCCTCGAGGAGGAGGGTGCCGAGCCCGACGCCGCCGCTCCCGCGCTGCCCGGCGACCAGGCCGAGGCCCTGCTCCTCGGCCCCCTCGGCGGACTCGACGCGAGCGACCTGCGCCGTCTGGCGCGCCGGCTGCGGCTGCGCGAGCGCGACCGCGCGATCGCCGAGGAGCGCGCGCCCCGGCCGTCGCGCTCCCTGCTCGGCCTGGCCGTCCTGCACGAGTCGTTCCTCGACGACCTCCGCGCCCCCGACCGGCCCGAGGTCGACGCCGCCCGCGCGCTCGCCGTGCTGCTCGCCCGTGCCCGGGCCGAGCTCGGGTCGGGCTCCTCGCCCGAGGAGCTGCTCTGGCTGCTGTGGTCGGGCACGGGCTGGCCCGAGCGGCTGCGCCGCGGCATCGACCTCGGCGGCGCCGCCGCCCGGCGCGCCCACCGCGACCTCGACGCCGTCTGCGCGCTCTTCGAGGTCGCCGCCCGCACCACCGAGAAGCGCCACCACCTGGGCGTCCGGGCGTTCCTCGACGCCCTCGTCGAGCAGGAGATCCCCGCCGACACCCTCGCCGAGCGCGGCACCCGCGGTGCGGCCGTCCGGCTCCTCACCGCCCACCGCTCCAAGGGCCTGGAGTGGCGGCTGGTCGTCGTCGCCCACGTGCAGGCCGAGCAGTGGCCCGATCTCCGGCGTCGCGCCACCCTGCTGGGCGCCGACCGCATCGGCGCCGACGGCGAGCTCGTCCCGCCGATCAGCCCGCGCGAGCTGCTGCTGGAGGAGCGGCGGCTGTTCTACGTCGCCTGCACCCGCGCCCGCGAGCAGCTGGTCGTCACCGCCGTGGCCTCGCCCGACGACGACGGGGAGCAGCCCTCGCGCCTCCTCGACGAGCTCGGCGTGCCCGTGGAGCACGTCGTCGGCCGGCCCCGTCGCCCGCTCTCGCTCGACGGCCTGGTCGCCGAGCTGCGCCGCACCCTCGCCGACCCCGACGTCGAGGAGCCGCTGCGCGAGGCTGCGGCCCGTCGCCTGGCGCGGCTGGCCCCGCAGGTGCCGCAGGCCGACCCCGCCACCTGGTGGGGCACCCGCGGCCCGACCTGGTCGCAGGTGCCGGTGCGTCCGCCGGGGGAGCCCGTGCCGATCTCGGCGTCGCTGCTGGAGAGCCTGCTGACCTGTCCCGCGCGCTGGTTCCTCGAGCGGGAGGCCGGCGGCGCCCCGCGCACCCACCAGTCGGCCCACCTCGGCCAGATCGTCCACGCCCTCGCCGAGCGGGTCGCCTCCGGCGAGCTCGAGGCCGCCGACGACCCCGCCGGGGTCGAGACCCTCATGGCCGAGGTCGACGCGGTGTGGGACCGCCTGGAGTTCCGCACCCCGTGGTCGAAGGCGCGCGAGCACGAGCGCACCCGGGCCGCGCTGCGCCGGTTCCTGGCCTGGCACCACGCCGACCGTCGCGAGCTCCTGGCCACCGAGGCGCGCTTCGACGCCGTCGTCGACCTCGAGGACGGCGAGCAGGTGCGGCTGCACGGCTCCGCCGACCGGCTCGAGCTCGTGCACGTGCCGGTGGAGGGAGATGTAGGCGCCACGGTGCCGCGCATCGTCGTCGTCGACCTCAAGACCGGCCGTGGCGCGCCCTCGGGCGCCGCCGTCGAGCGGCACCTGCAGCTCGGCCTCTACCAGTTCGCGCTCGACCAGGGCGCGCTCGCACGCGTCCCGGAGGTGCCCGAGCCCCTGCGGACGCCCGGCACCGTGGCCGGCGGCGCCGAGCTCGTGCAGCTCGGCTCGCTCGACCTCCCGGCGGCTGCCACCGTGCAGACCCAGTCGCCCCAGCCGCCGGACGGCGAGGCCCGGACACTGCTGCGCGAGCAGCTCGGGCTGGCCGCGTCCACCCTGCGCAGCGAGGTCTTCCCCGCGCGCGCCGGACAGCACTGCCGTGACTGCGGCTTCCTGTCCCTGTGCCCCCTCAAGAGCGCCGGGGCGGTGACGGCATGAGCGAGTCGACGTCCGACGCCTTCGCCCCGCGTCCGATCGGCTCGGCCGAGGAGCTGCAGGCGGTCATGGGCACCGCGTACGCGCCGAGCCCGCAGCAGTGGCGGGCGATCTCCGCGCCGCTGGAGCCGGCGGTGGTCATCGCCGGCGCCGGCTCGGGCAAGACCACCCTCATGGCCGCTCGCGTGGTCTACCTCGTCGTCACCGGTCAGGTGCGGCCCGAGGAGATCCTCGGCCTCACCTTCACCACCAAGGCCGCCGCCGAGCTGCGCGGCCGGGTGCGCGAGGCCCTCGCCCAGGCCGGGGTGCTGCCCGTGCCGGGGCTGCCGCGCCCGGGCGCCGGCGACGACGAGCACGCCGAGGTGCTCGAGCCGAGCGTCCTCACCTACAACGCCTACGCCGCCCAGCTGCTCACCGACCACGGCCTGCGCATCGGCCATGAGCCCGACACCCGGGTCATCACCGACGCCGCTCGCTACCAGCTCGGCGCGCGCGTCGTCGACCGCTTCACCGGCGACGTCGAGCACCTCACCGACCACCCGCCGACGGCCATCCAGAACCTCCTCGCACTCGACTCCTCGATGAGCGAGCACCTCGCCGGCCCCGACGACGTCCGCCGGGTCGACGACGACGCCGACGCCGGGCTCCTGCGCGCCCTGGCCGAGGAGGAGGCCGGCAAGGCCCGCAAGACCCACCGCGAGGCCCTGGAGAAGGCACGCTCCGCGATCGCCCGGCGCCGTGAGCTGCTGCTGCTGGTCGCCGGCTACCGCCGCCTCAAGCGCGACCTCGGGCTCATGGACTTCTCCGACCAGATCGAGCTCGCGGCGCGTCTGGCCCACGAGCATCCCGACGTCGGCGCCGCCGAGCGCGCCCGCTTCAAGGTCGTCCTCCTCGACGAGTACCAGGACACCTCGGTGGCCCAGGCGGTGCTGCTCTCGCGGCTCTTCTCCGGCCCCGAGGGCGCGGGTCGCGGTCACGCCGTCATGGCGGTCGGCGATCCCAACCAGGCCATCTACGGCTGGCGCGGCGCGTCGATCTCCAACATCGTCGGCTTCGCCGACACCTTCCCTGCCGAGGCCGGCCGGGAGGTCGCGGTGCACCGGCTGACGGTCAACCGGCGATCCGACGAGCGGATCCTGCGGCTCGCCAACCGGCTGGCCGCGCCCCTGCTGGAGCGCTACCCGCAGGTGGCGCCGCTGGAGGCCAAGCCCGGCGCCGAGCCGGGCGTCGTCGAGACCCACGTCTTCGAGACCGCCGCCGACGAGCTCGCCTGGCTGGCCGCCGAGGTGCAGGCCGTGCACGAGGGCGGTGCGCGCTGGGCCGACGTCGGGGTGCTGGTGCGCGACAACGCCCACGCCGCCGAGGTCTTCGACGCCCTGAGCGCAGCCGGCGTCCCGGTCGAGATCGTCGGGCTCTCCGGTCTGCTGCGACTCCCCGAGGTCGCCGAGATCGTCGCCACCCTCCACCTGCTGCACGACGTCACCGCCAACGCCGCGCTGCTCACCCTCCTCGCGGGGCCGCGGTGGGCGGTGGGCCCGCGCGATCTCCGACTCCTGCGCCAGCGGGCCGAGGAGCTCTCCGGTCGCGCCGCCCGCCCGGGCGCGGCCGACACCGCTGCGGAGCACCTGTGGGCGATCACCGACGACGTCGACCCCGCCGAGGTCGCCGCCCTCGACGACGCCCTCCACGACCCTGGCGAGCTCGACTACTCCGAGGAGGCGCGGGCCCGCTTCGCCCTGCTCTCCTCCGAGCTGCGCTCGCTGCGGCGCCACGTCGGCGAGCCCCTGCTCGACGTCGTGCGTCGCATCGTCGACGTCACCGGCGTCGACGTCGAGCTGGCCTCGGCCGTCAGCCCGGCTGCGGCGGCCCGGCGCGACAACCTCGACCTCTTCGTCCGCGCGGTCGCCGACTTCCAGGCCGTCGACGGCGAGGTCACCCTGCCGGCCCTGCTGGCCTACCTCACCGCCGAGGACGACCAGGGCAACGGACTCGACCTCGCCACCCCGACCCTGGCCGACTCCGTCAAGCTGCTCACCGTCCACCGCTCCAAGGGCCTGGAGTGGCCGGTGGTGTTCTGCGTCGGCGTCTGCGAGACCCGCTTCCCGAGCAACCGCTCGCGCACCCTGTGGGTCTCCTCGCCGGCGGTGCTGCCCGCCCCGCTGCGCGGCGACGCCCACGACCAGCCCCAGCTGCGCGGCCACGACAAGGCCGCCCTCGACGCCTACCGCGCCGCCACCCGCGCGCACGACGCCGAGGAGGAGCTGCGGCTGGGCTACGTCGCCTTCACCCGCGCCGCGCACCGCCTCGCCGTCACCTCCTACTGCTGGACCGCGCGCGCCACGCCCTTCGGCCCCTCGGCCTACCAGGTGGTGGTCCGCGAGATGCTCGAGGAGCTCGGCGAGCGCGTCGAGCGCTGGCGGGAGAAGCCGCAGAAGGGCGACCCCAATCCCTACGACGCCGCCGACCCGACCCGTCCGTGGCCGATCGCGGAGGCCGGCGCCGAGGCGCTGCGGCGTCGCGCGGCGGCCGAGCGGGTGCGCGCGGCCGACCCCGACGAGCCCGACGACGGCCTCGACCTCCCGCAGACCGCGCTGGTCGCGGAGTGGGACGCCGAGCTCGAGCGGCTGCTGGCCGAGCGCCACCGCGATCGCGGCGACCTCCTCGAGGTGCCGGTGCCCAGCAGCATCTCGGCCACCTCGCTGCTGCGGCTGGCCGACGACGCCGACGCCTTCGTCCGCGACCTCGCTCGGCCGATGCCGCGCCCACCGTCCTCGGCGGCGCGCTTCGGCACCCGGTTCCACGCCTGGGTCGAGGCGCGCTTCGGTCAGCAGAGCCTCTTCCCCGACGACGACCTCCCGGGCCGCGCCGACCTCGGCGTCGACGACGACGCCGAGCTCGCCGCGCTGGTGGCCTCCTTCGAGGCCGGGCCCTTCGGCGACCGTCCGCCGCTGCGCGTCGAGGCGCCCTTCGCGCTGGTGCTGGCCGGCCAGGTCGTGCGCGGACGCATCGACGCCGTCTACGCCGAGCCGGCCGGGCCCGACGGCGCGCCGCGCTACCTCGTCGTCGACTGGAAGACCCAGCGCGCCGCCGACGCCGATCCGCTGCAGCTCGCGCTGTACCGACTCGCGTGGGCCGAGCTGGCCGGCGTCCCGGTGGATTCGGTCGCGGCGTCCTTCGTCTACGTCCGCACGGGGCGCATCGAGTCGCCGTCGGACCTGCCCGACCGGGCGGGTCTGGAGGCCCTGGTGACGCGGTCTACGGTGGCGCCGTGACCCTCGATCGTCCAGCGCCGCCGCACGTCCGCCTCTCCGAGGACCCGCACGACCGCGTGGCCGAGCGGCGCAAGGACGACGCCTGGCTCGACGACGCCTGGTCGCGGGAGTCCACCCGCGTGCTGGTGGTCGCCGGCACCCGGGTCCGTCCCCTGGGTGGCGAGATCGTCTGGGTCGCGCCGTCGCAGGCGCCCGAGGGCGTGCGCGTGCTGCTCGGCGAGCGCGACGGCGTCGTGTGGTTCGCCCTCGTCGCCGACCGTGCCCTGGCCGACGATCGCTCCTGGGTGCCGCTGCGCGGCGTCCTGCCGGCCCTGGCCGGACCCCAGACCTCGATGGCGCCGCTGGTGCTCCACGCGCTGGGCATCGCCGAGTGGCTCGACGCCACGCACTTCTGCCCGCGCTGCAGCGGACGTCTGGAGGCCCGAGCGGCCGGCCACGAGCTGGTCTGCCTCGACTGCGGCCGTCCGCAGTTCCCGCGCAGCGACCCCGCCGTCATCATGCTCGTCTCCCACGGCGAGCCCGGCTCGGCCGACGAGCGCTGCCTGCTGGGGCGTCAGGCGTCCTGGCCCGAGGGGCGGTTCTCGACGCTGGCCGGATTCTGCGAGCCGGGGGAGACCCTCGAGGACGCCGTCCGCCGCGAGGTGCTCGAGGAGACCGGCGTGCGGGTGGGCGAGGTCCGCTGGTTCGGCAACCAGCCGTGGCCGCTGCCCTCGAGTCTGATGCTCGGCTTCTTCGCGCGGGCCGAGACCACCGAGGTCCACGTCGACGGCGTCGAGCTCGCCGAGGCGCGCTGGCTGACCCGTGCCGAGCTCCTCGAGGAGGTCGCCGAGGCGCGGATGCTGATGCCCGGCGGCATCTCGATCAGCCACTCGCTCCTGGAGGCGTGGCTGGGCGAGAGCCTGCCCGGGGGCTGGTGAGGCTCAGCCGAGCTCGGCGAGCTTCGCCTTGACCTGCGCGAGCGACGGGTTCGTCTGCGCCGAGCCGTCGGAGTAGACCAGCGTGGGGACGGTCTGGTTGCCGTTGTTGACCTTCTCCACCAGCGCAGCGGCCTCGGGCTGCTGCTCGATGTCGACGACGTCGAAGGGGATGCCCTCGCGGTCGAGCTGGGACTTCAGGCGGTGGCAGTAGCCGCACCAGGGGGTGGAGTACATCGTGAAGGTCGCGGACATGCGGGTGGATCGCCTCCGGGCTCGCGGGTGGTCGGACGTCTGATCCAACCAGGTGGGTGCGGTCGATGTTCCCGCCGGGCGGAGGTTCCCTGGCGTCGTCACGCGGTCGATCCCCGCGAAGCCCGGCGGGAGCGACACGGCTGTGCCACCGTCCTCGGGTGTCGTCCTCCCTCCCCGTGCCCTCCGTCCCTGTGCCCTCCGCCCCGATGCACCCCGCGATCGCCGAGCCCGAGGCGTCGAGGCCCGCCGACCTGGAGTGGCTCGTGCGTCGGATCGTCCTCCTCGGAGCGCTCGGTGCGGCTCTGCTGATCGCCTCGCACCTGGTGGTCCTCGCCCTGTCCTTCACAGGCCGCGACCTGCCGCTCCGGCTCTCGCTGAGCTCCGAGCAGAGTCCTAGCGCCTGGTGGGCCTCCCTCCTGCACGCGGCGACGGCCGCTCTGCTGGCCCTGGTCGGGCTCAGCGAGCCCCGGCCGCGTCGGCGGTGGCGCTGGTGGGTGCTCACCGTCGCCGCGCTCGCCGCCTCGCTGGACGAGGTGATGGCGCTGCACGAGGAGGTGGGCGCCCGGCTGGACGGCTCCGGTCCGTCGTGGGGGCCGGTGCACGGCTGGGTGGGGCTGGCCCTGCCGCTGATCGCCGTCGTGGTGGCCGTGGGCGCGACGGCCGTCCTCGAGCGCCCCGGCCGCGGTCTGATGGTGCTGGGAGCCGTCGTCTTCCTGCTCGGAGCCGAGGTGGGGGAGATCGTCGAGAACCTGGTGCGCGGGGGTGGGGCGAGCCTCCTCAGCACCCGGATCCTCCTGCAGCAGGGCGTCGAGGAGGGCTGTGAGCTCGCGGGGTCCCTGCTGGTGATGCTCGGACTCGCACGGACGCTGCGCGGCGTCGGTCTCGGAGAGCTCAGCCGTCGAGCTGGGCGCGGATGAGCGAGGCCTGCTCCTCGAGTCGCCGCAGCTCGCGCTCCTTGCGGTCGAGCACCGCCCGCATCCGTCGGGCGACCTCCGGGCACACCTCGACCCGGCCGCCGTGGTCGGTGCAGGGGAGCAGCGCGGCGACGAGGTCCAGGAAGTAGCCGGCGTCGAGCAGCGCGCCGATGCGTCCCACGACCGTGACGCTCTCGGGGCCGAACACGCGGTAGCCGTTGGCGGCGCGCCGCGAGGGCAGCAGGCCGCGCTCGTCGTAGTGACGCAGCGACCGCGCGGAGCGCCCGGTGAGCGTCGCGAGCTCGCCGACGGTCATCTCGGTCTTGACCTTCACGCCGGTGTCAACGCCTAGCGTCCGCCGCATGCTTCCCGCCGACCCGATCCCCGACCCGATCCTCGACCCCGGCCGCGAGGTGCACCGTCACGGCCGGGGCGCCCCGCTCGCCCTCGCCCACGGAGCGGGCGGCGGCGTGGCCGCGAACTTCGCCGACCTCATCGACGCCCTCGAGGACCGACGCCGCCTGGTCGGCGTCGACCACCCCGGGTCCGGCGGGAATCCGCAGGCGCGGGGCGACCTCGACCTCGACGACCTCGCCGACACCCTCGTCGCCGCGATGCTCGACGACGGCCACGAGCGCTTCCCCGTGCTCGGCATGTCCCTCGGCGCCGCCGTGGCGCTGAGGGCCGCCCAGCGGCACCCCGAGCGCGTGACCGGGCTGGTGCTCGGCGTCGGCTTCGCGCGGGCCGACGCCACCGTGATCGGGACGGTGCGCCTCGTCGAGACGCTGAGCGGGGCCGGCCGGCACGACGACGTCGGACGGCTCCTGCTCCTGGCCGCCTCCTCGCCCCGCGCCCTGGCCGACCTCGGCTCCGACGGACCTGGCGGCTTCGAGGCCGCTGCCGCCGCGATCGCGGCGAGTGCTCCTCCGGGCCTCGTGGCCCAGCTGCGGCTGGCCGCGCGCGTCGACGTCCGCGGGGCCGCCGCGGCCGTGCGGGTGCCGACGCGGGTCGACGTGAGCGCGCAGGACCGCCTGGTGCTGCCGGCGAGCACCCGGGCCCTGGCCGCGCTGATCGCGGGGGCGGAGGTCGTCGAGCACCCGGACGCCGGGCACGTGCTCGATCCGGGGGAGTCGCGCGCCTGGGGCCGCGACGTCGGCGACTGGCTGGCCGAGCGCGGGCTCTGATCCGGGCCGAGCGGGCCGAGCGGCGGGGCTGTGGAGCCGCGCCCGGGACTGTCGCCGGCGGCCTCTAGGCTGACCCCATGCCCGATCCCGCCGCACTCCTCGAGGCCCTCGACCCCGAGCAGCGGCAGGTCGCCGAGGCCCTCCGCGGCCCGGTCCGCGTGCTCGCCGGCGCCGGCACGGGCAAGACCCGCGCCATCACCCACCGCATCGCCTACGGCGTCGCCACCGGCGTCTACGCCCCCACCGAGGTCCTGGCGGTCACCTTCACCACCCGCGCCGCCGGCGAGATGCGCGGACGCCTGCGAGCCCTGGGGGCCGGAGGCGTCCAGGCGCGCACCTTCCACGCCGCGGCCCTGCGTCAGCTGCGCTACTTCTGGCCCCATGTCCACGGCACCGAGCTGCCGCGGCTCACCGAGTCCAAGATCCCGCTGCTGGTGGGCGCCGCGCGGCAGCAGCGGCTGCGCGCCGACCAGGCGCTCCTGCGCGACCTCGCCGCCGAGGTCGAGTGGGCCAAGGTCAGCAACGTCCACCCCGACGACTACGCCCGCATCGCCGGGGCGCGCGGGCGCTCGGTCTCCGGCCACGACCTCGAGACCGTCGGGCGCGTCTTCGGCTCCTACGAGGACCTCAAGCGCGGCGAGGGCCGCATGGACATGGAGGACATCCTCCTGTTCACCGCCGGCCTCCTCGCCGACGACGAGCGCGTCGCCGCCCAGGTGCGCCGCCAGTACAAGTGGTTCGTCGTCGACGAGTTCCAGGACGTCTCCCCGCTCCAGTCCGCGCTGCTCGACCTCTGGCTCGGCGGGCGGTCGGAGCTGTGCGTGGTCGGCGATCCCGCCCAGACCATCTACTCCTTCGCCGGCGCCAGCCCCGCCTACCTCAAGGACTTCGCCCAGCGGCACCCCGGCGCGACCTCCATCGAGCTGGTGCGCAACTACCGCTCGACGCCCCAGGTCGTGCAGGCCGCGAACATGCTGCTCGCCGGCACCTCCAGCGAGGGCGTGGCGCTGCGCGCGCAGCAGCCCTCGGGCGCGGCGATCACCTTCCGCCCGCACCCCGACGAGGTCGCCGAGGCCGAGGCCACGGCCGCCCGCATCCTCGCCCTGCGCGACGCCGGCCGCTCGCTCGGCGAGGTCGCCATCCTGTTCCGCATCAACGCCCAGTCCGAGGCCTTCGAGGAGGCGCTCGCCGCCCGCGGCCTGCCCTACGTCGTGCGCGGTGCGGCCCGCTTCTTCGATCGCGCCGAGGTGCGCGAGGCCGTCACCCGGCTGCGCGGCGCGGCCCGTGGCGGCAGCGGCGCGCTCACCGGCGAGGAGCTCGTCGAGGTCGTGTGCGGCACCCTCGCGGGCATGGGCTGGACCTCGCAGCCGCCCACCTCGCGCGGTCAGACCCGCGATCGCTGGGAGTCCTGGCAGGCGCTGGTCGACCAGGCGGGGGAGTGGTCGAGCAGCGGCGACCTCGACGGCTTCGTCGACGACCTCGACCGCCGCGCCGCCGAGCAGCACGCCCCCGTCGCCGAGGGCGTCACGCTGGCCACCTTCCACGCCGCCAAGGGCTTGGAGTGGGACGTCGTGTTCTGCTGCGGCCTGCACGACGGCACGCTGCCGATCACCTACGCCGAGACCCCCGCCCAGATCGAGGAGGAGCGTCGCCTCCTCTACGTCGGGCTCACCCGCGCCCGCGTCGAGCTGCACCTCTCGTGGGCGCTGGCGCGCAACCCGGGGGGCCGCGGCAGCCGCAAGCCGTCCCGGTTCCTCGCCCCGCTGCTGCCCGAGGACGTGAAGGCGCCCAGCGCGCCGGGCCGCTCCCACAAGGCGATGGCGTGCCGGGAGTGCGGGCGTCCGCTGAGCACGTCGGCGGAGAAGAAGCGGGGTCGCTGCGCCGACTGCCCGGCCTCCTACGACGAGGAGCTCTTCGAGCGGCTGCGGGAGTGGCGCAAGGAGCGCGCCGAGCAGGACAGCGTCCCGGCGTTCGTCATCTTCACCGACGCCACGCTCCAGCTCATCGCCGAGCACAAGCCGCGCGATCTCCAGGCGCTGCTGCGCATCTCGGGGGTGGGGCGCAAGAAGCTCGACCAGTTCGGCGAGCAGCTCCTCGCGCTGGTCGGCTGACCTCCCGACGGCCTCCAGACGGCCTCCCGACGGCCTGCCGACGGCCTTCTGGAGACCTTCCGACGACGACGGAATCCGGTGCGTCGAGGTGCTTCGGCTGCGGATCGAAGGAAATTCGGTCAGGAGCAAAAAAATGATTTGCTCCTTACATTCGATCCGGGATACCTTCCTCACACCTGACCAACCGCGCACTCCGGGCCTGACACGCCCCGCGCCCGACGCCCCGAAGGAGGTGGCCCTGATGAAGACCCAGCTCATGACCCGCGACGAGCAAATGCCGTTCGGCATCGCCGCATGCGCGCGCCAGGACGTCCTCGCCCTCGACCTCACCGGTCGCGGTCGCGCCACCTCCTGGACCGGTGCCTTCGGCCACGTCTTCGGCGCTGCTGCGTTCACGCAGGGCGTCGACGTGCCGGCCGTCATCACCGATGGCGCCGCGTACCGCACGCCGTCCACCGGGATCCCCGCCTGGAGACCGCCGAGCTGTTGAGACAGCGCACATCGGCAGCCTCCAGGCCGCGGAACCCGAACCGGGATCCGCGGCCTTGTTGCTTCTCTGGGGCATCTCCATCGCCCCGCGGACAAGGCCTTCCCCCTGAAGCCCGCACCACGAGAGACACGAAGGAGGTGAACACATGACCACCACGGTCGCCGATGTCCTCGACGCTCCCGACCTCGACCACGAGCGCATGCCGTGCCGGGTCGCCGACCCCGAGCTCTGGTTCGCGGAGTCGCCCAGCGACGTCGAGTTCGCGAAGACCCTGTGCCAGGACTGCCCCGTGCGGAGCCTGTGCCTCGACGGCGCACTCCAGCGGCGCGAGCCCTGGGGCGTCTGGGGAGGCGAGCTCTTCGCCCAGGGCGTCGTCATCCCGCGCAAGCGCCCCCGTGGCCGGCCGCGGAAGGACGCCGCCGCCTAGCCGCCCCGCTCAGCAGCACCCAGCAGCACCCAGCAGCACCCAGCAGCACCCAGCAGCACCCCGTGTGATCCACCTCCACCTCATCCCTAGGAGAGAACCGTGAACAGCTTCGTCGAGGACCTGGCGCGTGAGCGCGTCAGCCAGCACCTCCAGGAGGCGCGCCTGCGCAGCCGCGCCCGTGTCGCCCGCTCCCGCCGGCAGGCCCGGCGCTCCGAGCGCGACGCCGCCCGCCTCCGCTCCGCCGTGCGCGACCTCTGAGGAGGCGATTCGACATGACCGACCTCCTCACCCCCACCGATGACCACCAGGTCGCCCCGGCGACCGCCCACCAGAACGGAACCACCGTGCATCTCATCCACGAAGAGCTCGCCCGCGCGCAAATGTCCGCGCGCCTGGGAGAGGCGCAGACCATCCGGCTCGAGCGTCAGCGCGCCCGTGCCCTCCGCCTCGGCCGCCAGGCCGAGGCCCTGGCCCAGAAGGCCCGGCTGAGCATCGCGCGCAGCCTCTGACCTCCTGACGGCTCACCTCGCAGCATCCATCCACGATCCCGAGAGCCGGGGTCGCGGCCGCACCCGCGGTCGCGGCCCCGGCTCTCGGTCGTCGCGGGCGCGCGCTCCCGCGTCCGGGTCTACGGTGGGGCGATGACCTGCGACTGGTGCGGTCGTCGCGAGGACGACGCCGCGGAGCTGCTCACCTGGTCGACCTCGATCGAGCGGGGGCGGCGCCACGCCTACTGCCCGACCTGCTCGCGCGCGCATCTGCGCTCGATGGAGGGGAAGCTCGACAGCGAGCACTGGTGAGGCGGTGGCTCCTCGCGCAGGGGGCGGACAGGCGGTGCGGGTCGGACGGGGGTCAGGTCAGCTCGTCCCAGGCGCAACCGCACCAGGGATGACGTCGCCAGGTGCGCGGCTGCGCGTCGTCCTCCAGCGTGATCGCGCTGGTGGCCGACCACAGCCGCGGACGCAGGCCCTCGGCCCACCGCACGATCTCGCTGACCGCCTCGGCGCGGGCGCGCAGGTCGAGCACCGGATCGGACTCCGCCGCCCAGGTCGTGGCGTCCGGGGCGTCGTCGACGAGCGGTCGTGAGGGGTCCTCCTCGACCAGGTGGGCCTGCAGGCAGCGCGCGCACGCGGTGAGCCCGGGGGAGACGAAGGGGCCGACGCGGTGTGCGTGGACCCCGAGGGCGACCAGCAGGTGCGGCACCTGCTCGCCGACCCAGCGGTCGGCCGCCGCTGCGAGCGCTCCGGCCGGCCGGGCGAGGAGCGCGACGGTCTGCAGCGGCTCGCCGGCGTCCTCGGCCGGATCGAGGCCGCAGGCGGCGAGGTCGGCGGCCCAGGCCGCGCGCCAGGCCGCAGGGGCGTCGAGGACGACGCGGGTGCCGGTGCGCAGCGCGACGCGGGTGGCGGCGTCCAGCCCCGTGCGGGAGGCCAGCGCCCGCCCCAGGGGGCCCGAGGTGGCGACGTGGTCGGCGTCGGCGATCAGGCCGTCGGCGGCCAGCCGCAGCAGCAGGCCGCGGACGCGGGCCTGCGCGGGGTCGGGCAGGCGATGCTCGCGCAGGCACCGCAGCGCCTCGACGGTGACGGTGCCGTCGGGCAGGAGGATCGAGGGGCCCGGCTCGAAGCCGAGCTGGAGCGCGCCGACCTCTCGACGCGCCAGGACGACGCCGGGGGCGAGCATCGGGTGGTCGGGCAGCACGGGCATGCCCGGTTCCTACCCGCTCGCGGACCTGCGCGGCGTCGCTCGTCCACAGGCACAAGCGCGACGGCGGCCCCCCAGCCGAGCTGGGGAGCCGCCGTCGAGGTGCTCGGCGATCAGGCCTTGCCGAGGATGCGGTTCAGGTTCGTACCGCACTCGGGGCACTTGGCCTTGGCCATGCGGGTGCCCTTCTCGTTGACCTTGACCTCGCCATCGGCCTGGCGCTTGTCCTTGCACTTGACGCAGTAGAACTCGCCGCTCCAGGTCTCCGCCATGACGGCCTCCTTGTCCTTCGTATGTCTGGTCGTCGCGACGGGGACGCTCGGGGAAGCCCGTCGGAAGCTCGCGGCCGGTGCCGCTGAGCCGGGGACGACCCTACGGCACGCTCAGCACGGCGCCTAACAGGCGTGCCCCCGCGTGTTCACGCGGGATTCACGGGCGACCTCACGCCCCTGATCCGCCGTGACCCGCCCCTGTCCTGACCCGGACGTGACTAGGGTGCGCCGCATGGAGCCCACCTCGGACCTGACCCACCTGCGCCTGGAGCGTCCGCGCGACGGCGTCGCCCTGCTCGTGCTCGACCAGCCCGACCTGCGCAACGCGATGTCGTCGGAGATGACCGCCTCCTGGGTGCGGGCGATCGACGCCCTCGCCGGCGACCCGAGCGTGCGCTGCGTGGTCGTCACCGGCGCCGGATCGGCGTTCACCAGCGGTGGTGACACCGCCTGGCTGGCCGGCGACGGCACCGCCACGGTCGACGAGCTGCGCACCCGGATGCTGCCCTTCTATCGCGCCTGGCTCTCGATCCGGCGCCTCGAGGTGCCCACCCTGGCCGCGATCAACGGTCCGGCCATCGGCGCGGGGCTGTGCCTGGCGCTGGCCTGCGACCTGCGGGTGGCGGCGCGCGGGGCGCGGATGGGCGTCCCGTTCGTGCGCCTGGGGCTGCACCCCGGCATGGCCGGCACCCACCTGCTGCCGCAGGCCGTGGGCGCGGCGGTGGCGCGCGACCTGCTCCTCACCGGCCGGCTGGTGCGCGACGAGGAGGCCCTGGCCCTCGGCCTGGCCTCGCGCGTGCTCGAGCCCGAGGGCTTCCTCGACGTCGCCCTCGACCTGGCCGCCGACGTCGCGTCGACGGCGCCGATCGCCAGCCGCCTCACCACGCTCGCACTGCGCGGCGGCGGCCACGACGAGCTCGAGCAGGCGCTGCAGTGGGAGGCCCTGGCCCAGCCGCTCACCCTGGCCACCGAGGACCTCCAGGAGGGCCTGCGGGCGCTGCGGGACAAGCGCGCACCACGGTTCACCGGTCGCTGAGGACGGATCGAGGCCCCCGGCCCGATCGCGGACGCCTGCCTTCCCCGTGCTGACGTCCGGTCCCGGCCCGGAGGCCTCGCGCCGCACAACCTAGGGGCGGGCCCGCGGGGCGTCAATCAGGACCGGACCGGCCCTGTGGAGGAACGGCCCGTCCCTGTGGATGACCTGGGGAGAAACGCCGCTGCGCCGCGGGGAGGCTGGGGATCGACCTGTGGACGAAGTGCGGTCACTAGGCTGGGAGACATCGGTCGGTGGTGCCCTGAGCAGCGACGATGCTCCTCCACCGGCTGTGGACGGAGGTCGACGTGGGGGAACGGTCCGAGCGGTCCGAGCAGGCGTACGACGCCGGCCCGATCGCCGCGCTGCGTCGCATCGCCTTCCTCCTCGAGCGGGGTCGCGAGGACACCTACAAGGTCAAGGCGTTCCGCTCCGCCGCGGCCGCGCTGCTGCCGCTCGACCCCGACGACGTCGCCGCGGCCGCCCGCGCGGGCACGCTGGTCGACCTGCCCGGCATCGGGGCCAGCACGGCCGCCGTCGTCCGCGACGCCGTCCACGGGGTGCTGCCCGAGCGGCTGGCCCGGCTCGAGGCCGAGCACGGTGGACGCCTCACCGCGGGCGGCGACGCGATCCACGCCGCCCTGCGCGGCGACCTGCACTCCCACTCCGACTGGTCCGACGGCGGCTCGCCGATCGAGGAGATGGCCTTCACCGCCCTCGAGCTCGGCCGCGACTACCAGGTGCTCACCGACCACTCGCCGCGGCTGAAGGTCGCCCGCGGCCTCTCCGCGGAGCGCCTGGCCCGCCAGCTCGACGTCGTCGAGGCCGTCGACGCGCACCTGGGGGAGTCGTTCTCCCTGCTCAAGGGCATCGAGGTCGACATCCTCGACGACGGCCGACTCGATCAGACCGACGAGATGCTCGCGCGGCTCGACCTGCGCGTGGCGAGCGTCCACTCCAAGCTCGCGATGGACCCCGCGCCGATGACGCGCCGGATGATCGCCGCGATCGAGAACCCCCTCACCAACGTGCTGGGCCACTGCACCGGCCGCCTGGTCACCGGCGGACGCGGCACGCGGGCGGAGTCGCGCTTCGACGCCCGCGCCGTGTTCGAGGCCTGCGCCGCCCACGACGTCGCGGTCGAGATCAACGCCCGCCCCGAGCGTCGCGACCCGCCGACGCGCCTCCTCGAGCTCGCCCGCGACCTCGGCTGCGTGTTCTCCATCGACTCCGACGCCCACGCGCCGGGTCAGCTCGACTTCCTCTGGTACGGCGCCGAGCGGGCCGAGGAGGCCGGCATCGAGCCGGACCGGATCGTCAACACGTGGCCGCGGGAGCGCCTCCTGGCCTGGGCGAACGGCTAGCGTGCCGTCATGGCCGGGTCGGGACGCGTCGAGGTGCGCCGCTCGGCGCGCCGTGTCCGCACGGTCTCGGCCTACCGCGAGGGCGACCGGATCGTCGTCCTCGTCCCGGCCACGCTGAGCCGGGCGGAGGAGGAGAGCTGGGTCGAGACGATGGTCGCCCGGCTGGAGAAGGCCGAGCGTCGCCGTCGTCCCTCCGACGCCGACCTCCAGGCCCGGGCCCTCGCGCTGAGCGACCGCTGGCTCGGCGGCCTGGCGCAGCCGGAGTCGGTGCGCTGGGTCGACAACCAGACCGCCCGCTGGGGCTCGTGCACCCCGGCCGACCGCACCATCCGGCTCTCCGCACGGCTGCAGGGGATGCCCGGCTGGGTCGTCGACTACGTGCTCGTCCATGAGCTCGTGCACCTCATCGAGGCCCACCACAACGAGCAGTTCTGGGGCTGGGTCGACCGCTACCCCCAGGCCGAGCGCGCCAAGGGGTACCTGCTGGGCTGGTCGGCGGCGAGCCGCACGCAGAGCGGCACGGAGGTCGAGGACCCCGTCGTCGACGACCCGGTCGACTGACAGTCCGGTCGTCGCCGCGGCTCAGTCGACGACCAGGCGCTCCCGGGCGATCAGGGCCAGCGCGAGCAGCTGCGGCTCGAGGTCCTCGGGCGGCGCGGCGATCGGCCACCAGCGGACGTCGAGCGACTCCTCGCTCACCGTGGGCATGACGCCCTCGCGGGCGCGGGCCACGAACCGGACGTCGAGGTGCTCGACCTCGGCGTGACCGGCGCAGAACGGCACGGTGTGCGCGTCGAGCTGGGCCGGGACGGGATCGATCGCCAGGTCGTCGAGACCCGACTCCTCGCGTCCCTCGCGCAGCGCCGCGCCGAGCAGCGTGGCGTCGTCGGGCTCGAGATGGCCGCCGAAGTGGAACCAGCGCCGTGCCTTGCCGTGCAGGTTGAGCAGCACGTGCTCGCCCGCGGCGTCGATGACCACGACGCCGGCCGTCAGATGGGCCGGCGAGCAGCCCCGCTCGACGCCATCGGCATGGGCGTGCAGGTGCGCGACGAAGCGCTCGCGCAGCTCCTCCTGGTGCGCGTCGGGTGCGCTCCAGGCCTCGAGGGTGGCGACGGCGTCGGCGTGGAGACCGCTCACCGGTCGGAGTCGGGTCCGGAGTCGGGTCCGGAGTCGGGTCCGGAGTCCGAGCCCGCGTCGGGCTCGTCGCCGTCGAGCAGGCGCGCGAGCTCGGCGTCGAAGTCGTCGTCGGTGAGGCTCGTGGGGGCCTCGGCGCCCTCGCGGAAACCGAGCGGGTCGTCGAGGTCGGCGGCGGTGGGCAGGAGGTCGGGATGGGTCCAGACGCCGTCGCGGGCCTCGACGCCCTGACGGGTGCGCAGCGAGCCCCACAGGGTGGAGGCGTCGCGCAGCCGGCGGGGTCGCAGCTCGAGGCCGACGAGCGAGGCGAAGGCGGCCTCGGCCGGTCCGCCCGCGGCGCGACGACGACGGATGGCCTCCTGGAGGCGTCCGGCCGTGGGCATCCGCTCGGCGGTGGCCTGGCCGACGACCTCGTCGACCCAGCCCTCGACGAGCGCCAGGGCGGTCTCCAGGCGCTGCAGCGCGGCGTCCTGGGCCGGGGTGCGGGGCGGGTCGAAGAGGCCGTTGTCCATGAGCCGCTGGAGGGCGGCGGGGTCGGTGGGGTCGACGCCGCGCATCTGCTCCTCGAGGCGCTGCTGCATGGCCTCGGCGTTGATCGAGATGCCGCGGGCGTAGTCGGTGACCGCGCCGAGGAGGTGCTCGCGCAGCCACGGGACGCCGGTGAACAGGCGCTGGTGGGCGGCCTCGCGCAGGGCGAGGTAGAGCAGGACGTCGTCGGCCGGCACGCCGAGGCCCTCGGCGAAGGCGTCGATCGCCGACGGCACGAGCGCGGCGCGGCCCGTGGCGGCCAGCGGGAGGCCGGCGTCGCTGACGCTGAGCACCTCGCCGGCCAGCGCGCCGACGCCCTGGCCGACCTGGTGGGCCAGGAGGCCGCCGATGGCCTTGGAGACCAGGCCCATGAGCGGGCCGGCGGTGGCGCGGGCCTCCGGCGGGAGGGCGCTGCCGAGGGCGTCGATGGAGCTCTGGGCGATGGGCTCGACGAGCACCTTCCACACGTCGGCGGTGCCGACGATCCACTCCGCCCGGCTCCACGCGGCGGTGCTGGAGATGCCGGAGGGGAGCGCGGTGACGGGGTCGAGCCAGTGGTCGGCCAGGCGCAGCGCGTCGGCGACGGCGTCCTTCTGACGCTGCGTGGGCGCGGGGTCGGGGGTCTGCGCGGCGGTCTTGCGCGCGATGTCGAGGGCGACGTCCCAGTTCAGGGGGCCGTCGTAGGGCTGCATGAGCGACTGGATCTGACCCAGCAGGGCGGAGAGGTCGGGCATGCCCGCGCCGCCGGCGCCCCCGAGACCACCGAGACCACCCAGGCCTCCGAGACCACCGGGGCCTCCGAGACCACCCAGGCCGCCGGCGCCGAAGAGGTGCTCGAACGGCGTGCCCTTGAAGGGGTTGTCAGGGCCCTCGCCCTCGGACGGCTTGTCGTTCATGGCTCCACGGTACGCGTCGGATCTGGGTGTTCGCTGAGGGCGGACCAGCAGCGAGCGGAGAGGGTCGCGGCCTCTCGCCTAGGGTGACGCCATGGCCGACTCCTCCCGCGTAAGCTCCGACGTCGTCCGCCTGTGCGCGCTGCGCGAGACGCCGCTCGACGTCGCCGAGGTGCTCGAGGCGCTGGACGACGACGCCTCCGGCGGCGTCGCGCTGTTCGTCGGGCGCGTGCGCGACCACGACGGCGGCCAGGGCGTGCGCGGCCTGGAGTACAGCGCCCACCCCACCGCCGCCGACCGGCTCGCGGAGGTGTGCCTGCGGGTGGCCGCCGAGTTCGACGTCCACGCCCTCGCCGCGGTGCACCGGGTGGGCGAGCTCGCGATCGGCGACGTCGCGGTCATCGTCGGCACCGCCACCGCCCACCGGGGCGAGTCGTTCACCGCCACGCGTGCGCTGATCGACACCCTCAAGGCCGAGGTCCCGATCTGGAAGCACCAGCTCTTCTCCGACGGCACGCAGGAGTGGGTCGGCGCGCCCTGACCGATCCTGGGCCCCGCGCGCCCTACCCTCGGAGGCGTGGAGATCCTGCTCTGGCTCGTGCCGCCGGCCCTGGTGACCGCGGCCACCGCGGTCTGGGTCGGCCTGCTCGGACGTGAGCCGGGCCAGGTCGACCGCGAGGAGCGCGCCCGTCTGCTCGGCGCCGCGCTCGAGCGCTCCACCGACCGTCGCTACGCCGCCCCGACCCCCGAGGCCGACCGCAGCACCGGCGTCGCCGTGCGGCCCTCGCGTCGTGCCGGCGTCGAGCGCCGCGCGTCCTGAGCCGTCTCCCGGGTCCCCGCCGACGCCTTGGGCGCGGATGAGAGGGTGAGCCCATGAACCAGCGGACGGTGGCCGCCCTCGTGGCGGCACCCCTGTGGCTCGTGCTGCTCGCCGTGGCCGGCTTCGTGCACCTGCCCTACGCGACCTACTCGCCCGGCCCGACGATCGACATCCTCGGCCAGGCGAACGGCTCGGAGACGGTGCAGGTCAACGGCGCCAAGACCTACCGCGACGACGGCCAGCTGCGCATGGTCACCGTCAACGTCTCGCCGGTGGGGGAGCGCCTGGGCCTCCTGCCGCTGCTCTCGGCCTGGTTCGACCGCACTCGAGCGGTCTACCCCTACGACTTCGTGCACCCCGACGACGTCTCCGCCGAGCAGGACCAGCAGGAGGGCGCCGTCTCGATGGTGACCTCCCAGGACGTCGCGATCGCCGACGCGCTGCGCAAGCTCGACGTGCCGGTCAAGGCCGCGCTCGGCGTCTACTACGTCTACCCCGACAGCCCCGCCGAGGGCGTCCTCAAGCCCCGCGACGTCTTCCTCAAGGTCGACGGCAAGGCCATCACGACCGCCGAGCAGCTCGTCGCCGCCGTGCGCGCGGCGCCGAAGGGTCAGAAGATCGACCTCGTCATCGAGCGCGACGGCCGCACCAAGGACGTGTCGATCACCCCGCAGACCGAGGACGGCACCCAGCGCATCGGCGTCCAGCCCGGCCGGCTGTTCCGCTACCCGTTCCAGGTGAGGGTCAACATCGACCCCCGCATCGGCGGCCCGAGCGCCGGGATGATGTTCGCGCTGGCCATCTACGACACCCTCACGCCCGGCTCGCTCACCGACGGCAAGACCATCGCCGGCACCGGCACCCTCGACCTCGACGACAAGGTCGGGCCGATCGGCGGCATCCAGCAGAAGATCGCCGGCGCCCAGCGCGACGGCGCCCAGCTGTTCCTCGTCCCGCCTGACAACTGCGCCGAGGCGCTCGGCGCGGCCAGCCCGCGTCCGCGCCTGGTGCGCGCCGACACCCTCGACAGCGCGCTGTCCTCGATCCAGAAGTGGACCAAGGACCCGAACGCGACGCTGCCCTCCTGCAAGGACGCCTCATGAGCGACGAGCCCGTCTTCGAGGGCATCCCCACCGGCCCTGGCACCCCGCCGCCGGTGCCCGACACCCCGCTGGCGCAGGCCGTCGTCGAGGTCGAGGGCCACGTGGCCGACGGCGGCTGGGACCAGCCGGCCCAGCTGTTCGCCCTCGTCGACACCGCCGAGCTGCTCGCCGCCGAGCCCGGCCTCGCCGCGCTGATGGGCGGGGACGCCGTGACGCCCGGCTCGCTGACGCCGGTGCAGCAGGAGCAGCTGCCGCCCGACCGCACCCTCGAGCAGGCGCTGGAGACCATCACCTGGCCCGACCAGGTCACCGGATGCGTCGCCGTCGTCGAGCGCACGGTGCTGCCGCCGGAGGCCGACGCGGACATCCCCGCCGACGCCGACGAGGCCGCCCGCTTCGCCGCGTCCCACCCGCTGCGCCAGGAGCTGCGCCTGGTGGCTGGAACCACCCGGGCCGGCGACTCGTTCTGTGCCATGCGGTTCCGCAGCCACGACGACGCCAGCCTGGTCGTCACCGGCCCGGACCTCGTCCCCGGCCTGCTGGAGCTGCTGCAGGCCACGCTCGACCCCGACGCCGGCTGAGCGCCGGACCCGCCGGACCCCCACCAGGAGACGCCTCGTGACCGAGATGTACGACGAGCCCGAGGGCGCGCCCGCGCCGCAGGGACCCAGCCGACGCTCCCGCGCGCTGATCATCACCGGCATCGTGCTGGTGGTGGCCCTGTTCGGGCTCACCGCGTTCGCGCGGTTCTACACCTCCCGGCTGTGGTTCGACGACCTCGGCTACGGCTCGGTGTTCAACCGCCTGCTGTGGACCAAGATCGGGCTGTTCGTCGGCGCCGGTGCGTTCATGGCGCTGGTCGTCTGCGGGATGATCGTGCTGGCCTATCGCACGCGTCCGCTGTTCGTGTCCCTGCCGCAGCAGGACAACCTCGACCGCTACCGCGAGTCGCTGACGCCGATCCGCAAGCCGCTGGTCATCGGCGTCGGCCTGCTCCTGCTGGTCTTCGCCGGCAGCTCGGGCACCTCGCAGTGGCGCACCTTCATGCTGTGGCGCAACGGCGTCGACTTCGGCCGCAAGGACCCCTACTTCGGCCGCGACATCGGCTTCTTCGTCTTCGACCTGCCGTTCTGGCACTACGTCGTCAACCTGGCGATGGCCGCGCTCGTCGTCGCCATCCTCGCCGCGGCGCTCACCCACTACCTCTTCGGCGGCATCCGCCTGCAGGTGCAGGGGGAGCGGCTCACCGCGGCCGCCCAGATCCAGCTCTCGGTGCTCATCGGCCTGTTCCTGGTGGTCAAGGGCGTCGACTACTGGCTCGACCGCTACGACGTCGTCAGCGCGTCCGGCGGCCTGGTCACCGGCGTCACCTACACCGACGACAACGCCGTGCTGCCGGCCAAGAACATCCTGGCCGCGATCGCGCTGGTGTGCGCGGTGCTGTTCTTCCTCAACGTGTGGCGTCGCACCTGGACGCTGCCGTCGGTGGGCGCCGCGCTGATGGCGCTCTCGGCGATCCTGCTCGGCCTGATCTTCCCCGGCATCGTCCAGCAGTTCCAGGTCAAGCCGTCGGAGGCCGACAAGGAGTCGCCCTACATCGGCAAGAACATCAAGGCCACCCGCAGCGCCTACGGCCTGGACTCCGTCGAGACCGTGCCCTACTCCGGCCGCTCCACCTCCGGCAGCGACCAGGCGCAGAGCCTCTCGACCCAGCTGGCCTCGGTGCCGCTGGTCGACCCGCTGCTGGTGCGTCGGGCCTTCGTCCAGCAGCAGCAGGCCCGCAACTACTACTCGGTGGCCGACGTGCTCGACGTCGACCGCTACCGCATCGACGGCCAGGAGCGCGCGCTCGTGCTCGCCGCCCGGGAGCTCGACCAGTCGGGCATCAACGCCGCGAGCCGCAACTGGTCGAACCTGCACACCGTCTACACCCACGGCAACGGCCTGATCGCCGCCTTCGCCAACCAGCGCGACGCCGCGGGCCAGTCGGTCAAGCAGGCCGACGGCATCGCCTGGGCCGAGGGCATCGAGGGGGGTCAGGACGCCCTCTCGAAGGCCGAGGGCGGCTATGAGTCGCGCATCTACTTCGGCGAGAAGAGCCCCGACTACTCCATCGTCGGCAAGGCGACGGCGTCCTCGCCCGACGTCGAGCTCGGCCTGGCCGACTCCACCTCGCAGGAGGACCGCTCCACGACCTACGACGGCCAGGGCGGCGTCGCGATCGGCTCGACCTTCCGACGGCTCATGTACGCCATCAAGTTCGGGGAGCCGAACTTCCTGCTCTCGGGCCGCGTGAACTCCAACAGCCAGGTGCTCTACGACCGCGACCCGCGCCTGCGCGTGCGTCAGGTCGCCCCGTGGCTGACCCTCGACAGCGACGCCTACCCGGCCGTCGTCGACGGGCGCGTGCTGTGGGTCGTCGACGGCTACACCACCACCGACCGGTACCCGGGCGCGGAGAAGGAGTCGTTCACGACGATGACGGCCGACTCCCGCCAGGAGAACACCGGCCTGCAGGCGCCGCCGACCGACGAGATCAACTACATGCGCAACGCGGTGAAGGCCACCGTCGACGCCTACGACGGCACCGTCACCCTCTACGCCTGGGACGAGACCGACCCGATCCTGCGCACGTGGGAGAAGGCCTTCCCCGGCACGGTGGTGCCGAAGAAGGCGATCCCCGAGGACCTGCTGCCGCACCTGCGCTACCCCAACGACCTGTTCAAGGTGCAGCGCTACCAGCTCGCGCGCTACCACGTCACCGACCCCGGCACCTTCTACACCGACCGCAACCGGTGGGAGGTCCCGCTCGACCCGACCGACGCCGGCAACCGGCTCATGCAGCCGCCGTACCGTCTGTTCTCCCAGTCCGAGCCCGGCACGGGCCCGGAGGACACCTGGTCGCTGACCTCGGTGTTCGTGCCCTACGGCAAGGCGAGCCTCGCGGCCTTCGTGTCCGTCGACTCCGACGCGACCTCGAAGGACTACGGGAAGATGCAGGTGCTCGAGCTGCCCAACGACGGCGTCGCGGGCCCGGGTCTGGTGTCGAACCAGATCCAGGCCGACTCCGAGGTGCGCCAGAAGCTGCTGCCGTTCACCTCGCCGAACCTGCCGCTCTACGGCAACCTGCTGACCCTGCCGGTGGACGACGGGCTGATCTTCGTCCAGCCGATCTACGCGCTGCGTCAGGGCTCGACGTCGGGCTACCCGATCCTCCAGCAGGTGGTGGTGTCGTACAACAAGAGCGTCGGCGTGGGCACCAGCCTCTCCGCGGCCCTGGCCGACGCCCTGGGCGTCAACGAGGCCGACACCGCCGGCCCGACCACCGGGGGCGGCTCCGGCAACGGCTCGGGCAACGGCTCGGGCGGCAACCTGACGACCTCGCAGCGCATCAAGCGGCTGCTCGACCAGGCCGACACCGCCTTCGCCGCCGCCCAGCAGGCACTGGCCGACAACGATCTCGGGAAGTACCAGACCGAGGTCGAGAAGGCCCGCCAGGCCGTCAACGACGCCCTCCGGCTGTCGAACGGATCGGGCTCCTCGGGCTCGGCGGGCTCGTCTCCGTCGGCGTCGCCGAGCGCGTCCGCCAGCCCGTCGGCCGACGCCTCGACCGGCTCCTCGGCGGCCGGCTGAGCTCGAATCGGGCCGTAGGGGAGGGGGCGGGACGGCCCCGATTTGGTCCGTCCCACCGCCTCCCTGTAACGTCTGGTTCACCGACGCGGGGTGGAGCAGCTCGGTAGCTCGCTGGGCTCATAACCCAGAGGTCGCAGGTTCAAATCCTGCCCCCGCTACAAAGTTCAGGCTCGGAATCTACGGATTCCGAGCCTGAAAGCATTTGAGGATTTGAACCAGGTACCACTTACGGACCGAAAACTCGGTGCAAGAACGCTCACCGACGAGGTCGCTCACGCTGGCTACGGAGTCAGCCTGACTGGTGCTGGGAAGCGCGGGCGTCGCTGCGCACCTAGCTCGTATGAAGACCTCAGAGACGACGATCAGTGGTCTCGAACCGCTGATGAGTATCGAAGAGTTGTCGGAGTATCTCGACGTTCCGGTCAGGACTCTCTACGACTGGCGTCTGTCTGGGCGTGGTCCGTGTGCTGTCCATGTCGGGCGTCAGTTGCGCTACTTCGTCAGCGACGTTCATGTCTGGTTGGCGAGCCAACGCGAGCAAGAACCAGGAACGCCGCTCGACGGGCGGTGACCGGTCGTGGCTAGGCCCAGGACGCCGATCGGGACGTTCGGCGACATCTCCTTCATCAAGGCCGCACAAGGCCAGGTCCGTGCGCGGACTCGCTACCGCGACGATGACGGGAAGGTTCGCCGTGTCTCCGCGACCGGAGCGACCAAGCGGGAAGCCGAACGGAACCTGAAGAAGGTGCTGGCCGAGAGGACGTCGTACCGGGCCACAGGGGAGTTGTCGCCGGACAGTTCGTTCACCGCGCTGGTGGATGTCTGGCTCGCTGACCTTGACCTAGAGGCGAAGCTCGCCGAGAGCACGAGGGCGCTGTACGAGCGCAACATGCGGCAGTTGGTGTTGCCGGCGTTCGAGGGCTACGCGCTGCGGGAGATCACCGTGAGCAAGGTCGACCGCTTCCTTAAGGGGCTGGCCGCCAACAAGAGCTACAGCATGGCCAAGCAGGCTCGGACCGTCCTGAGTCTCGCACTCGGTCTCGCCGTGCGTTACGACGCGGTTGCGAAGAACCCGGTTCGTGAGACTGCGCGGCTTCGCAAGCCCGCCTCGCAAGCAACCGCGCTCACCACCAGTCAGGTCGAATTGATCCGGACCGCTGTCCGTGGTTGGCGCCGAGGGTCGGGCTTCTCAGGCCCGCCACCCGACGGACAGTTGGAGCAGATCATCGAGGTGATGCTCGGGACGTCGGCGCGTATCGGCGAGGTGCTAGCCATTCGCAAGTGTGACGTCGACGTAACCGGCACACCGGCCACGGTGCGGATCTCGGGGACGATCGTCTCCCCGGCCGGCAAGCCCACGCAGCGGCAATCCCATCCCAAGACACAGAGGTCGACCAGGACGGTGTCAGTGCCGTCATTCACCGCTGAGGTGCTTCGTGCGCGCTTGGCCACGATCGGAGCTGAGGCGCCGGACCATCTGATCTTCTTCACCAGGAACGGCACTCCACTCACCACCAACAACGTCCGCCGCCGGCTTCGCGCAGTCATGGAGGAGGCCGGGATCGAAGGAGTCACGCCGCATTCCTTCAGGCGAACCGTGGCGACGGTGATCGACCGTGCTGGCGGCGCTGATCTTGCGGCGGAGATGCTCGGTCATTCGTCGACCAAGATCACCAAGGAGCACTACATCGAACCCGATGAGTCCGTGAATCCGGTGACCGCGGAGATCCTCGAGGCTCTCGCGCCACGGCGGTTGGAGGGCTAGCGATGAACGACGAGATTCATACCCTTTCCCATGTAGATGGAAAAGGGTATTCTTGGGTGGTCGATGTCGAGTTGATCGAGGAGTGGCTCAACGCCAGTGACGACAACACGTATGACCAGGTAATGGCGGCGCTGCGAGTCTTGGCTTCGGTCGGCCCGGCGTTGGGCAGGCCGTTGGTCGACACGATCATCGGCTCGCGACACAACAACATGAAGGAGCTGCGGCCCGGTTCGTCGGGGCGCAGCGAGGTGCGGATCTTGTTCGCGTTCGATCCGGCTCGCCGGGCGATCTTGCTACTCGCTGGCGATAAGCAGGGTCGGTGGGACAAGTGGTACCGCAAGAACATCCCGGTCGCGGATGACCGGTACGACGAACACTTGGACGGTTTGCGCAAACAGAAGGACGGCGACTGAGATGGCCAAGACGATGGAAGAGATGCTCGCCGAGCGTCCCGGCAATTCCGCGGTGCAGGAAGCGCACATGAAGCGGATGCTGGCCGAGGTGCGCGCCTACAAACTGCGTGAGTTGCGCGAGATGCTCGCGATGACGCAGACCGAGGTGGCGCAGGCGTTGGAGGTCAGCCAGAAGCGGGTTTCGGAGATCGAACGAGGCCAGGTCGACTTCACCAAGGTCGACACGCTGCGCCGGTACGCCGACGCGCTCGGCGGCACCCTGCGGGTCGAGGTCACGGTTGGCGAGGAGACGTTCCAGATCGCCTGACCCACGGACTCGAAAACTCCGTGGCGATCAGAGGCTGAGGTCCGGCGACTTTGACGTTGAACGTTGGGCAGCGTCGATGGCGTCTGTAAGAGCCCGCCGCTGCGTCGTGCTGCCAGCGGAACACGCCGAAACGGTCCGGCGTGGTGGGGTGAGCCGGTTCTTGGCGGTGTCGAGCACTGGCGCGCGACGTGGCACGTCGAGAGGGATGTGGCGTGCCCGCGGCGGCTTGACCGCGCCCGGCTCGCTCAGGTCGATGCGGGGCATGGCGACGCGCATCAGGTAGCTGCGGTCATCTGCGCCCGCAGCGATCGTTTCGGCGAGCCTCTGGTCGATGTGGTTGCACAGCGCATCGAGGTGCCGCAACTGTTGGGAACGGATCCGGGCCGTGGCGGGGAGGTCACGGATGCGAGCCGCCGCAAGTGCGCCTTGGCCAGCAGCGGGGCCGGTGCCTACGAGGCCACGCAGATTGCGGGTCTGGTCGATGAGCAAGCCGTAGGTCTCGGACCGGTGTAGCCAGCGGTCCGCCACTGGGGCCGGCGCGCCCGCAGCGTTGCTGATCGCGGCGGCGCGCGCGGAGACGATGCGTTGTGAGTCGAAGATGAGTCGCAGGCTGTAGGCGTCGGGTTGGTGGCGCAGGTGGGCGAGCAGGTTGTTCTGCGCCTGCAGCACGCCGTCGAGTCCGGAGAGTGCTGGCCCGTCGACGAGTTGGACCGGGGGACGCCACCCGCGCTGGTCGACGCTGTAGTCGGGTTCGCTGTAGCCGGCGTGGGCGGCGCAGACGACGGCAGCACGGCCGAGCAGGTCCGCCTCGGTGATGGGTTCCCAGCCAGGAACGGACGTGGCGTAGTGCCGGTCGAGTCCGGTGAGTGCCCGGGCGACCTCGGAGGCGTCCTTCAGGACCGTCATGGCCTGGTGCTCGGTGAGGTTGCCGTAGTCCAGGCCGGCGGGGAAGTCGTGCTCGCCGAGGGCTGCTGCTTTCGCTGCACGTCGCCAGAGATCCACGACGTGGTGGGGGTGTGGCGTGGCGAGCTGATCTAAGTCCGGCAGGGGAGCGGTGTAGGCGGAGCGGGCCTGGTCGAGGCGATACCGCAGTTCCTCGGCCGGGCCGCGGCTGCGCGGCGTGCGTCCACCGAGGTTTCCTTCGGGGTTCGATGCGCGAACGGCTTGCTGGCACCAGACGGTGACGCTGCTGCGGAACGCTGCGACCAGCATGACCGCGTCCGGCGTGAGGATGTCGAGGCCTTGCCTGTTGCGAGTGATCTGCAGGAGCGTGGCGAGTTCACCGCGTAGTGCCCCTGTGTTGTCGCCGTACATCAGAACCCACTGGCCTCGGGGTTCGGGTTGTCGCGGTCGCGGGCGACGTCGAGCATGTCGAGAAGCAATTCGACCTGGAGCTTGTCGACGCCGTGGTCGGCGAGCTCTTTGACGGCGCTGACAGCGACAGCGTGCAGGATGACGCGGTCGTCAGTGAGCCCGTGGGTGTCGAGGGCGGGGACGTCGTCACCGTGGATCAGGTCGAGGTACAGCAGGGCGTGTTCGTACTCGACCGAGCCGTCGAACGTAGCTGCCTCATCGGCAAGTGCGGCGATGTAGGAGCGGGCCTCGGCCAGGGTGACCGCGTGAGCAAGAAGCATGGGGATGTCCCTTCGTTGAAGATCAGGTGCGCGCACCACCACCGTCCGCCCAAGGACTTGCTCCCTGACGGGCTGATTCGCCGGCTGTGGACAACGGCTGGTTTGTCCACAGATCGCCATGACGGCTCAGGAGAAGTGGCGTTCGAGGTCGGCTTCGACCTGACGGCGTGCGGTGACGTCTTCCATCACGAACTGCACGAAGTCGGCGTCCCGGTCGGCGACCGAGGCTTCGGCAGTGGGAGGCGCGGCGGGTTCGCCGGGCCAGGTGGTCTGGCGGGTGGGTCGGTCGCGGTCCAGTCGGGTGCCGCAGGCGGCGACCCATTCCCGCAACCGGTGCCGGGTCTCGGCGAAGTCGCGATGCCATGCCAACGGCGAAGACGGCGAAGCGTCAGGGCTGTAGGAGTTGAGCCAGTGCAGGTGCAGGGCGGACAGTTCCCAGACGAGTTCGTCGTGGCGGTGCCACATCGGGGGGACCTCGTTCGGTGCGAGGCCGTAGGTGCCGCGCAGCCAGTGCACCCACGCGTTCAGGTCGAGCCACTCTGCCTCGGCCTCATCGGCGGTGAGGGTGTTCCAGTTGATCGGCCCCAACGGCTCAGCGAGCGATCCCGACTCGAACGAACCTGGCCATTCCAATTCGACCCCGTGGTCGGCGGTGTCGTTGGCGTTGTAGTTCTGCCAGGTGTCGAAGACAGGGTGCCGCTCGACATCGAGCACCGACGGATCCGCGTCAGACCGCTCGGCCGTCTCGTCGGTCATGGTCAGATGCCGATAGCGGTCGAAGACGGCTTCACCGTGGGCTGAACATCCCGGCCGGACGCTGCGCCGGTGTTGCGTTCAGCGGCGGGGCGTTCGACGCTGTAGCGAGTGCGGGCGGCGTCGTGACCGATCCGGCGGGCCACAAACTCCTCACGCTGGACGGTTTCGCCGTCACGATCGAACTCGTACTCGTGGACGTAGCCAGAAGCCACGAACTGATCGCCGGCACGGAACCAGGCGTAGGCCCGCTCGGCGGCGGACTTGAACATCACAAGCTCGCAGAACTGCGGGTCGAGTTTGGTGAATGAACCATCGGGCTCCTTGCGCCACTGCTCGACACCGACCCGAGCGCGGAACCGCGCGACGTCGCTCTTGCCGTACGTCAACTCTGGTGCGGTGGCGATGAAGCCGTGCAGGCTCATCTGGGTGGGGATCGTCATCGTCGACTCCTGACCTGACGCGATGCCTCGGTCGGCGATCGCTCTCAGAAGTCAGGTGCGCGGTAACCGGCGGCGTGTGTGAGGCCATTGGGACTGCCCCCGGTCTGGTTGACACTCGGATTTTTCAGTAGTCAGGCCGCTTCTGCGGCCGCGTAGATCATCTCAAACTCGACCGGTGTGAGCTTGCCGAGGGGGCGTTGGCGTCGTCGGCGGTTGTACTTGGTCTCGATCCAGGTGACCATCGCGAGGCGGAGGTCTTCGCGGGTCTCCCACCGCTGGGTGTTGAGGACGTTCTTCTGGAGTAGGGCGAAGAAGGACTCCATGGAGGCGTTGTCCCCGGCGCCGTAGGAACGTCCCATCGACCCGACCAGGCCGTTGTTGGCCAGCAGCCGCTGGGTGCGCTTGGCCCTGAACTGACCGCCCCTGTCGGAGTGACAGATCGTCCCGTCGGGTGAGCGCAGAGCGATGGCGTTGCGCATCGCCGCTCGTGCCAGCGATGACTTCATCCGGGTGTCGATGGAGTAGCCCACGATCTTGTTCGACCACACGTCCTTGATCGCGCAGATGTAGAGCTTGCCCTCTCGCGTGGGGTGTTCCGAGATGTCCCAGAGCCAGACCTTGTTGGGTGCGTCGGCGACGAACTCGTGCCGCACGACGCCGTGCTCGTCGACCACCGCGAGGAGGTCGTCGTGCGGGGCGGGGCCGGTGGAGCCGGGCTTGGAGCGCTTCTTGTGGTGGGAGGCGTGGATTCCGGCGATGCGGCACAGCCGGTGCACCCGGTTCTCACCAACGTTGATGCCGTGCTCGAGGTCGAGTTCGTCGGTGATGAACCGGTACCCGAGCGTGGCGTCGTCGGCGTGGATCTCGTGGATCAGATTGAGGAGGTGGGCGTCGTCCCAGTCCCGCTGGGATACCGGGTCGGCCAGCCACTTGTAGTACCCGGCCCGCGAGAGGCCGAGGACCCGCAACGTCACCGCGACCGGCACCCTGATGTGGGTGCCGGTCGCGGCCATCTCTCGGACGAGCGGGAAGACTATTTTCCCGGAAGGTTCGCCTGGGACAGGTAGGCAGCCGCGCGGCGCAGGACCTCGTTCTCCTGCTCGAGGAGCCGGTTGCGCTTCTTCAGCTCGCGTAGTTCCTTGCGCTCGTCCTCGCTCAGGCCCGGCCGCTTGCCGTCCTCGATGTCGGCCTGCTTCATCCAGTTCGCCAGCGAGCCTTCGGAGATGCCGAAGTCCTTCGCGATCTGCGTCAGCGGTGCCTGGCCCTTGCGGGCCACGGCCACGACGTCGTCGCGGAACTCCTTGGGGTAGGGCTTTGCCACGGGGACATCCTTCCTCCTGAGGTCGAAACCTCAGAGGTCAGGTGTCAACCGAACTCGGGGCAGTCCCATTCATCACTGAAGCCGACAAAGGTCGGGAGGTGCCAGTAGCCTCTGTGGAGGACTGGGAGGTGAGCGAGATCGCAAGGATCCACGGCACGTACGAGTACGACGATGATGACCTGACTCCGGGTAAGAAGAAGGAGGGCGGGCTTCATCAGAATCTGTTCGATGCCGACGGCAACTTGAAGGGGAGTGCCCGCTTCGTACCCGACGAAGAGCAATCGGAGGACCCGTTCGGCTACGGATACGTTGATCCATACGTCGAGGCACAGATGGCAGCCGAAGTAGCGGAGGATGAGCGCCGTCGGCAGCGGGAGAGAGAAGAGAACGCAGAACTCGCCGCGAAGGTCTTGGCCGCGTTGGCGGCGATTGCTTACGTGAAGGCCAAGCCCCATGCCCAGCGACTGTGGCGCGAAAAGCTGGCTCCCGCAATTGAGGCTCGGCGTGACGCTCGCATTGCGCGAAAGCAGCGGCGCCAAGAACGTAGGGGCAGGAAGAAGTCCGCTGCTGAGGTCGAGTTCATTGAGGCGACGGTCGTGGACTCAGAGGCATCTCAACTTCCAGAGGCGCAGCAGTATCGCCTCGACATGACCAGCGCCGAGGCGCAAGCTCGATACCTGATGGCTCTAGCTGCCAAGGCCTTCAGCGAAGAGCAGCTGCGCCTTGTCGCTGACGCGAATATTGTCGAAGAGCCGGAGTTCCAAGAATTGCAGCAAGCTGTGGCTGCTCTTCCTCAGGATCAAGTCATGCGCCTCATTCAGCAGCTGGAACTTAACCCTTCGCTTGCCGCGGATGGCTTCGACCTGGCGAGCGTCCTCGAACGATCTGAAAAGCAGGTCGAACGGCGACATCAGCAAGAACGCTGACCCCGCAAAGGCTTCGTACTGGTGCAGCTCGCGATCAGTGTGCGGCGTGGGTTCGCAGCATTTGCTCGACCTGATTGCGATTGCTTCGAACCATTGCGGCATCTGCTCGGGCGGTCCAGGGACGCATGTCGGTCACCAGCGGCGACGAGCTACGGAGCAGAACAAGCCCGGTCCCAAACGGCAAGGTCCTGATCGCTTCAGGCGGCAGGATCGGCACCCGTCGTGTGGAGCGTTGCAGTGATCGGGAGCCGTAGTCGCCGATGGAGATGGTGTCGGTCTTTTCGTCGCGTTCGCCGATGAGGGCGGAGAGGTCTTGGAGGTCACGGGCGGAGGAGGTGCCGCCGAGGATGACCTTGGTGATGGAGGCGTCCCAGATGGCGCCGGCTGCGTGGTCGCCCCACTTGTCGCGTGCTTGGGACAGCGATTGGAGGACGGGCATGGTGGTGATGCCGGTGCCCCCGCCTTCGGCCATGAGAACGGGCAGCGACGGCAGAGGAGAAAGGTTGCCGATCTCGTCGAGTGCCAGCAGCAGTGGCGGGTCGAGCCGGGCGCCAGGGGAGGCGGCCGCGAGACGTCGGGCGGTTTCGACGAGGTCTTCGATGAACGCCGCCACGAGAGACCAGGACGCTCCGGCTCCTGCGCCGGTGGCGAGCAGATAGAGGGTGCCGTTGCCGGTGAGGAACTCGACGGGGTCGAAGTGTTCCCCGGGGCGTGGGGTGACGGCGTCGAGGACGCGGGGGTCGGCGAGGCAGGACAGGGCGAGGGAGACGCCCATCCAGATGGAGTCGCGGGTGCGGGCGTCGGCGTGGATCATCGAGTCGAGCGATTCGCCCCAGCCGCTAGCGGCGTTGGGGTGGGAGGCGAGGATCGCGACGGCGTCGTTAGCTGATGAGGGCGAAAGGGTCCAGGCGAACAGTTCGGCCGGGTTGCGGTGGTCGAGTGCTGCCGCATGCAGCAGGGCTTGCAATGCGGTCCGGGTTTTCCCTTCCCAGAATCCGCCGGACTCGACGCCGCCCGCGGACAGGCCGGTGGCGGAGGCGAGGCCGGTGGCGCGGATCATTGCGGTTAGTGGGTCTTCGCATCCCCGTACGGGGGACCAGCGCAGGCCGGAGGGGAGTCCTTCGGCGAGATGTTGGGGGTCGAATACTGCGACGGGTCCGACCTTCTGGCGGGCGGTGATGGTGGCGGCGATGTTGTCGGGGCGGGTTGCGGTGGTCACGACTGCGCCGGGGGCGTCGAGGATGGCGTTGATGACGACGTGCAGGCCTTTGCCGGACCGCGGTGGCCCGAGGAGCAGGATCGAGTCTTCGACGGAGGCCCAGACCTCCATGCCGCGTGAACGTCCGAGGAGGTAGCCGACGTCGCTGGCCTGGGCGATGGTGAGGCTGGGCCGCAGGGTGGTGCTTCGCGCGAGGAGGGCCTTCTTGGATGCCACGGTGGCTACGTCGGTGCGGGTCGCGACACCGGCCAGTCGGCGGGGGTCGTGCTTGGTCTTGTGGCGCAGTGAGTCGATCTTTCGCCAGACCACGAACCCGGCCGCGAGGAGAGCGGCGACGAGCACGGCGAGGATGGGCCAGTAGACCCAGGGTGAGATGTCGGCTCCGAAGACGCGGCCTGGGTTAGCCGGTTCCCCGAGCACTTGGACGCCTGCCGCCCAGCCGGCGGTGGGCTGCTCAGTTCGGCATACCCAGGCGGTGAGTGCCGCAGCGCCACGGAGCAGCGCTGCAGCGGCGCCGGCAGTCCCGCTGGCGATGAGCGCGAGGTTGACCAGTGTGTCGTCGACCGGACGGCCCGCGGTGTTCACGAGGCTTCACGTTCCGACGTGTCGGTGTCCACCGGGGAGGGCCGGGTGGCCCCAGATGCTTCGCTGACGACGACGAGGTCACCGGCGGTGCGGTCGAGCAGCGAGGCGGGCAGGCGCAGGTCGAGGGTGCCGTCGGCCTGCGTGCTGGTGCGGTGCACGATGATCGCGACAAGGACTTCCTCGCCGGGTTGGAATCCTCCGCCGAAGACGGAGCTTGCCTGCACCCTCACCATTGGCCGTGCGTCGCGGGCACTGCGTTCGTGGCGAACCGGCTTCGGCGCGGGCTCAGTCGCGGTGGTCGGCTCTAGGGTGTGGAAGTCGGTGAAGACCTTGCCGTCGGGTTCGTGGATCTCGACGCGCAGCGCTGATCCGCGTTCGGTGGCGATGCGGTCCAGGAGTGGCCGGAGCTCGCCGCGCGTGAGCACCGAGGCTTCGTCGGGGAGTGGTTCGTCATCGATGGTGACGCTCAAGGCGCCTGTGTCGTCGACCGCGACGCAGACCAGTGGCAGGACCACGGGGATTCGTGGCCTTGATGTGGAGCGGCGGTAGGCGGTGGCTGGGTTCAGCAGGCTCATAGTCCCACCACCTGGGGTTCGGCGGCCGGCTGTTGCTGACGCTCCGGCGTCGTACGGGTAGGAGCGTCGCGGTCGAGCCCGGGCGGGTCGCCGTCGCCGATCTGTGGTGTATCGAGTTGGTCGAGGACGCGGACTGCGGTGGCGCGGACCCGTTCAGCGGTGGACTGGATGACCTCGACCGGTTCGCCGCCGGGCACGCTGCTGGCCCAGCTCGACACGTAGGGGATTGTGTAGGCGCTGGTGTCGAGACCGTGAGCGGCACCGATCATCAGCGCTACTGATTCGGCTTCGACTTCGGCGATGCCGCGGTGCAGCACTGCGTCGCGAGCGGCGGTGTTGTCGCCGGTGCGGGCTTCGGGGGAGTGGAGCATGACGTGGCCGAGTTCGTGGGCGAGTGTCTTGACCTGGGCTGCGTCGTCCATGTCGCGGCGTACGCAGACCTCGTGGGTGGAGAAGTCGGTGATGCCGTTCGCGCCACCGATCGCTTCGGCATTCGGAACCTGCTTGAGGGTGAACCCGTGGGCTTCGACCTGCGCGGCGAGTCCCTCCCAGAGCCCGAGGGGTGCTTGGCCGGACAGCAGGGTCGGTGCTGGTGGTTCGGGGATCGGGTCGCCGTCGGTCTGCGTCATGTCCCATACGTAGGCCGGTCGGAGCCCGACCAGCTTGGTGCGGGTCGTCTCGCCGGGTTGGGGCCGTTCCCCGCGCCCAAGACGCCGCCACGACTCAGCATTGTTGGGGGTGCGGGAGACGAACCGCGCGGTGACGGGGGCGAGGATCCCGTAGCCGGACTGGCCCTTCATTACCTGGCGGCCCAAGGTCTGCCACTGCTTGAACCCGGCGACGTAGGTCGGGGTCGCCGACGGAACGCGCCCGGACTGGAAGGCCTGGTAGTGCTGCAGGTAGATCAGCATCGTGTTGTTGAACGATCGACTGCGAAACCGCGCGGAGAACTCGAGCGCCCGTCGCCAGTCATCGCCGCTGACCAATGTGCTGACGGATTCGGTCAGTTTCGAGTGGAGAGCGTCGAGTTTGGCCTCGCGTGCCTGCTGCGCTCCCCGCGTTTGATGCCGCATCCCGATCTCACTTCCTGTCGGACGTGTCGTCCATCAGGTGCGCTGGCTTCGCCGGATCGCCGGTCATGCGACCCGTGGTGTCGAACAGTTCCAGCTCGGCGGGATGAAGCTGATGTTGCACAACGAAGGAACGGTGCTTGATGCGCCACAGGCCCTGTCCGGTGCCCAGCGTCGGCAGCAGAGACTGTTCGGTGCCGGTCAGCCCGAGGGCTGTGGCGGTGCTGCCGAGCTGGTCGGACTCCTGTCTGTAGACGACGCGGGTCTCGGCGTTCGCAAGCAGCGACGCTGCTAGCGCTCGCATGGCTGATCCGGAGTCTCCGACGTTGTCGAGGTCGGAAAGCTTGTGGAAGACGAGCATGTTGGCGATGCCGTAGTGCCGTGCGAGGCGCCAGTGGGCGTCCATGCGCCGCAGTAGCGCGGGGTGTGACATCAGCCGCCAGGCTTCGTCGTACACGACCCAGCGTTGGCCGCCGTTGGGGTCGAGAAGTGCCGATTCCATCCAGGCCGACGCACAGGTCATCAGCACCGACACCAAGGTGGCGTTCTCGGTCACGCGGGACAGGTCGAGGGAGATCATCGGCAGCGTCGGATCGAACCGCACCGTCGAGGGACCGTCGAAGAGTCCAGCGAGGTCGCCCGCGACGAGGCGACGCAGCGCATGGCCGGGCAGGCGGCCGTCCTCGATGAGCCGCCCGGTGGGATCGACGGATGGGTCGGGCTCCAAGAGACGGTCGACCACCAGCGGAAGTACCGGGACGTCGGTGGTGCGGACGACCTCGGCCAGGGCGATGTCGATGGCGGTGTGCTCCAGTGGGGAGAGTCGGCGATCGAGCACCGTCTCTGCCAGGGCGCCGAGCAGGTCGCGGCGCCGTGCGCTGACTTGAGCTGCCCACTGGACGTCGTCGAGCCCGCTGGGTCGGTGGCCCTCGTCGAGGGGGTTGAGCCGGGCGGACATGCCGTGGCCGAGCGCGATCGCTTTGCCGCCGACTGCTTCGGCCACGCCGGTGTGTTCGCCTTTCGGGTCGCCGGGGATGTAGACGCGGCGCCCGAACGGGATGGAGCGGGTGTAGAGGCTCTTGGCCAGTGAGGACTTGCCGGAGCCGACGATCCCGGCGAGTACGACGTTCGGAGCGGTGATCAACCCGCGGGCGTAGAGGACCCACGGGTCGTAGACGAACGAGCTGCCGGAGTAGAGGTCCTGGCCGACGAACACGCCGTCGCTGCCGAGTCCACCTTCGGCGAGGAACGGGTAGGCGCCAGCCAGAGTGGCGGAGGTGTCTTGATGGCGGGGGAGCCGTAGGCGTCCCGGTGTTCGCAACGCCGCGGGCCCTGGTTCGCCGGACTTGGGCAGCAGCGCGGTGGCTTTGCGTTCGGCGGTGAGTGCGTCGGCCTTGGCTCGGGCCGCGGTCTTCCGCTCTGCGCGCTCGCGGGAGAGGAGGTCCCGTGCTGCGAGCTTGCGGGCCTTCCGGTCACGTCGCCGTTCCCGCTTCGGCGAGACGAGCACCGTGCTGTGGAGCCGGGAGGTGTCGTGGTCGTTCACAGCGACAACCCGTGATGACTGCGACTCGAAGGGTGCCTGGTAGAGACCGGGGTTTGGTAGACGATCGTGGCCTCGGACTGGTGTGCGCTGTCGATCGACTTCTGGATGCTGGCCAGCATCTCGGCGGCTCGGTGCAGGTCCCACGACACTCGGTAGGCCGCGCCGGTCTGCTTCGGATCGATGATGGTCGCGTCAGCGCGTGCGCCGTGGTTGTCGTGGTACGACCCCAACTGGTGGAGCGCCTGACTCAGCGACGCGGTCGCTTGGGACAGTGAGCCGAGCACGCTATAGATCTGAGTCGGGTCCTCGATCCGACGGGTTGAATGAGCGAGCCCGCGCAATGCCTGCTCGGCCTCGGCGGCATCGACGGCCGGGTTGTCGAAGGTGGGCATGAGTTCCTCCTGGAGCGCTGGAGTCCGTTACTACCGAGGTGCGCAGTCGCCGTCAGACCTGACGACACAGAGGAAGCGCGGCGGCGGTGAACGCCTGAGCCTGTTGACCCCACAGTCGTCGGGTCTCGCAGGAAGCTTGGATGGCGGCCTGCTCAATATCGGCGACGGCGCGTTCGAGTTCGTCGGGGTCGCTGGCGCTGACGGCGATGAGGCCGGTGACGCGGAGGATGCCGTGGCCGGCGGTCAGATCGGCTTCTTGCTGGAGGACGTCTTGGTATTCGGCGGTGTGCTGGGCGTCCTCGATCTGGCCGATGCGTTGACGTTGGGCGGCGTCGGAGACGTACTCGGTCTTCTTCTTGCGGATGTCGCGGGCAGCTTGGTCGGTGCGCAGCGGCGTGTAGAGCAGGGTGACGGTGCGCCGGATGCCCGACGACAACAGGACTGGCGCGAGGAACCCGGGGAAGACCAGGGATCTGGGCCATTCGCTGATCCACAGCACGCAGTGGTGCGCGGAGTCCGAGCGCAGCATCGACCAGCTTTCGGTGACGGCAACTGGGCCGGCGGTGGCGAGGTCACGGCCGACGTCGCCGTGACGCTCCAGCGCAGCGCCGACGTCAGGGTCATACGCGCCGCGCAGAATCACGGCCAGTTCGCCGGGATCAAGCCAGTCCGAGGGGGCGAGGTCGGCCGAGCGCAGCGCGGCGATGATGGTCGACATCTCCTGGCGCAGGACGGCGGCGGCCCCACGGTTGCCTCCGCCGGCGGCGCGGACGGCTCGGCTGGCGGTCTTGAGGTTCAGCGACAGCGAGATGGTCGAGGCATGGCGCTCGCCGGCCGGGCCGGCGCGGTCGATAAGTTCGCCGTACGTGGTGGCGGTGAAGGTGTCGTCACCGGAGCCGTGCTGGTGCCACCACTCGGCCAGCCCTTTGCCGGAGTCCGGCAGCGTGCGCTCCATGATCTGCAGCGAGGCGATCCGTCCTGAGCGGCACGCGGTGGCCAGGACTCGGCCCCAGCCGGTGACGCGGCGTTCTTGTTCGAGCGGGTCGAGAAGGATGAACGCCGGATGGGAGACCGCGACGATCGCGGTCAACGTAGAGCGGTGCGGGTCGTGCACCATTACTGCGCCGGTTTCGGGGTCAAGCCACTGACGCAACCGGGCCGCATCCCCGGGAAGAGCGAGCGTGCCGACCGGTCGCGGGGCGATCACACGCCGCCGATAGGTCAACTGGCCTCCCGTGGAGCGCCACAGCCAGACTCCGACGATGGGCAGCCACTGGATGAGTTTGCGGCCCCCGAGACTGACCCACGCCAGGGCACTGCAGCAGACGATGACGGGGAGAGCGACGATCAAGCTCGCGCCCCCGCCGACGTAGAGGGAGAACACCAGCGTCACTGCGCCGATCCCGACCACGATCAGTTGGGAGGCGGTCAGGCCGAACAGCACGCCGCGGCGGGCAAGGCGGGAGAACTTCACCGGCTGCAGCTCGTAGTCGCCCGACCGGGCTGTGTTGGTGGCGCTCATCGTCCGTCTCCCGACTTACCCGAACGGCGTCCCGTCATCGCCGGGGCCGGATCAGCAGTGTGCGCGGGAACCGTCCCCGTGGCGCCAGCGGGTGCGGATGCTTGCTCGGCTTGGCCTGCGGATTGGGCGGCCACGTAGTTGCCCATCTTCGGTCCGGCGGTGGTGGCCTCCTTGGCGGCTACAGCTCCCGCAGCCACGACACCGCCGGCAGCCGCACCACCCGAGGCAGCTCCGCCTGCGCCGCTGGTGCCTCCTCCACTGGGTGCGGCAGCAGGGGCGGGTCCCCGTCCCGAACCTCCCGAGGCTCCGCTGTCGCCGCCGAGGATCTTCGGGACCATGCCGCCCGAGCCTCCTCCGGTTCGGATGGGGAGCGGCCTGTTCATCGAGGCCTTGGTCTCCTGCTCGGCCGACATGGCGTGGTACATGTCGAAGCCCATGAAGCTGATCGCCTTGTAGGTCATGTAGGGCGCGAACCCCGCCATCAGCATCAGCACGACGCCGGCGATCGGTTCGCTGACCGACTGCAGGTCAGCATCGATTGGCGCCGAGACCTGCGCGGTGGCGAGCAGGAAGATCACCACGAGCACGAGCTTGGACAAGATCAGCGCGATCACGAAGGTGGCCCACTTGCCGATCCAGCCGCGGGTCTGGTCCCACGACGCTCCGGCCAGGGCGATGGGCGCGAACACAATCGCGACCAGCAGCAAGGCCTTGCGGACCAGGAGGCTGATCCACACGATGACCGCGGCACCGATGGCCAATCCGGCGAGGAAGATCGTCAAGATCGCCGCCGCGCCGGGGGCTTTGAGGCTGAGTCCGCCGATCCCGACAGCGAGCAGGGCAACGCGATCGCCCATCTCGTTCATGTTGGTACCAGCCGCGTTGACGATCCCGATGGTCAACTGGTCGGTGATCTCCAGCGCAAGAGCGAGCAGGGTGATCGCGACGAAGGACCCGAGGATCGATTTGGCCAGGCCGGTCAGTGCGCGGGTCAGGGCTGCGGGTTCTCGTCGGACCATGCCGCCGATGACTTGGAGCAGGAAGAAGCCGAGCATGACGAAGACCGCGACGCCGAACAGGATGTTGTAGACCTTCATGTATTCGTCGCTGGTGATGTCGACCGATGTGGTGCTGTCGAAGACGTTCCACACGGACTTGAACATCCACTCCGCGGCGTTGCCCATGCCTTCGGCGAGCCAGTCGAAGGGCGCGGTGATCAGGCTCGCCGCGGCGTCTCCTGCTTTGTCGCACACCGTGGAGACCACGGGCACGTCGCATACGTCGACCATCGTTCTGTTCCTTCTCGATTCGAGCTGGAGTCAGACCGCTTGGCCGACGTTCCAGAAGAAGTTGACCAACGCGACCGACGCTCCGGTGACGATCGCGGCGCCGAGCGCGATCACGACCCCGAACTTCCCGCGACCAGCCAGGTGGGGGTTGGACGAGTTCGCGCCCATCGCCCACACGACGGCCGAGATGATCAGGGCCAAGACGGCCAGGATCAGGCCGACGGTCATGGACGCGCCGACGATCTTGCGGAGCTGTCCGATGCCGGGGAGTCCGTTGGAGTTCGGGTCGATGGTGATGTCCATCGGCAGGAGCTGCGTGAGGGCGGGCAGCAGGTCGGGGTAGAGCATGATTCCTCCTCAGAAGGTCAAGACGGTCTGTTCGACAGGTGCGTCAGTAGGCGCGGTTCACAGGGCGGCACCGACATCGAGCAACCAGTTCGCCCACGCCAGTGCCCCACCAGTCAGTGCCGCGCCGCCGAGGGCGACGAACACGCCGGCCTTGGCCTTCGCGGCCGATTGCCAACTGCCGTTGGACGAGGAGATCGCCCACGCCGCAGCTGAAATGATGAGCATCAGGCAGGCGAACATGAGCCCGTAGGTCAACAGGGCTCCGATGACGGCGCGCATGTCCGCGGAACCGCCCACGGCCCCGAAGTCAGGCCCTGCGGCACGGTGAATGAGATCGATGGTGGCCATGCTCATCAGGTGTGCCGAACAGAGCCGATCCCTGCCCAGGGGTCAGGGGATGGCCGTGAAGTGCAGATGGTCGTAGTGGCCGCCGGTGATGCTGGCGGGGTCGTGCATGCCGCCGCCGTCGTAGGGACGCCATCCTTCGGCTGATCGGGCGACGGACCAGATCTTGCCCTGCCAGATGAGGTACTGGACGCCGAGTGTTTCGGCGTTGGCCTTCATCCAGTTGGTGACTTTCCAGCCTAGGTCGAGGGCCGGTCCTTGTGCGGCGACGCCGATGGAATTGCCGAAGGTGCCGTCGCAGGCTCTGCCGAGGGAGTGCTCGGAGGGTTGGCCGGGGCGAGGGGAGAAGCAGGACCAGGAAGAGTTCGGGAACTGCCGGCGGACTTGGGCCAGGATGTGCGCGGTCCGTTGGGTGATCTTGCCGGTGGTGGTTGGGTCGTCGACCATCCCTGTGGGGTTGTCTCCGTTGTACGACGTAGTGTCGCCGTCGGGGCCGCATTCGCCGGTGGCGCTCGGCGTGCTGACGGCGAGATCGACGGCTCCTTGCGCTTTGAGCCAGGGCACCGGGTCTGCAGTGGCGGCGTTCGCGCCGCCTGGGCGCAGCTCGAAGTGCAGGTGAGGCCCGGTGGCGTAGCCCGTCGATCCGACGGAGGCGATCTGTTGGCCGGCGGTCACCCGATCACCGGCTCGGACCATGATGCTGGCCTCGGTCATGTGCGCGTACCCGGTGGCCACAGGCTGCCCGGCGACGGCGTGCTCGATCAGGATCAGGTTCCCGTTCCCTGCCGACGGGCCGGCGGAAGCGACCCGGCCGTCGGCTGCAGCGAAGATCGGCGTTCCGGATGGGGCAGCGAAGTCGACGCCGGAGTGCAGTTTGTAGATGCCGGTGATCGGGTGGAGACGCATCCCGTAGTTGCTGGTCTTGACCCAGGTGCCGGTTGGCAGGGGGAACACAACCCGTGAGGACTCACCGACCGGCGCTTGAGTCGGGTTGTCGTTCTTGCCGAAGAAGTTGATCGAGGTCAGCGGCAGGCAGGATGCCTCGGCTGCCGGGTTCAGGATGGCGGTCAGTGAAAGCAAGATGGTCGCAGGCCCGAGCATGAGCGCGACGAGCCCGCCGATGAGTGCCTTTTGCATGGGGCACCTTGCCTACTCCAGCGGCTCGTCGAGCAGGGAGAGCCGCAGCAGCCGGCACTGCTCGTACGTTGGTGCGCAGGTCATGAAGACGGTGAACGCCACGTCGTGCTGGCTGGCGACAGGCTCGCCGTCCCACACGCCGTCGCGGTGCCGCACTCCGGAGATCGTGAAGGCGGTCGTCCCGGGCGCAAGGGCACTGCCGGCCTGGTCCAGCGCCGTGTCCCACTCGGAGGGGACCTCGACGGCCTCGACCTCGATCCATTGGCGCGTCTCGTACTCGCGCAGTTCAACCCAGATCTTCTCGGGCGGCAGGTAGGCGTCGACGTCACTGATCAGTCCGGGCGAAGACTCGCCAGTCGGGTCGGCCACGGTCGCGATGCGCTGCAGGTACGCCGCCCGCGGAGCCAGCGATGAGGTGTCCCAATCGAAGATCGCGTGAGCCACCAACTCGGCGAACTCCTCCGGATCTGTGACGGGCGGCAACTCCGGCAGGGTGCCGTCGTCGGGTGTGCCGGTCGGCCCCGCCTCCGACTCAGGCGCGGTGGTGACAGGGAGAGTGCTGGAGGGAGCGCTGTGTGGCTCGTCGCGGGTCAGCAGTGCGTACGTGACCGCCGAGATGAGGAGAAGGCTTGTGACGATCGCCAAGACGATGAGGCGACGTCGACGAAGGTCGGGATCGTAGTTGGGGGAGCGGAGCATGATCTGTTTCGTCCTCACGCGTCGACGAGCGCATCGCTCGGCTGGTTGTCGCGTGCCTCGCGCGCGGTATCGGCGAAGGCCACCGATTCGGCGAGGGTCTGCTGGAAGGAGTCCCACTGTTCGTCAGTGAGTTCACGGCCGACCTTGACCGGGTCGTACCGGTTGACCCATCCGGCCAGGTCGTCCCACATCAACGTGAAGGAGTGCACCGAACGACGGGCGGACTCGGCAGCAGCCTCGCGCTTGAGCCGGTTCTCCCGGATGCGCCGTGCTCGATCTGCTTTGGCCTGGGCCAACGCCCGAGCGGCCAGTTCCTCCAGGTCCTCGGCCTCATCCTCGTCGACGGGTGCCTGTTCGGCTGCAATGACGGCGGCTCGAACTCGCTGATAGCTGGGGTCGACTGCCCCGCCTTCGCGGATCCGCTCGAGCTCGTCTTCCGCGACCTTGCGCACCGAGGTGGGCGTCGCCTCGTCGGCGGCGATGCTTTCGATCGTGCAGATCTGCTCCAGCCGGGTGTGCGATGCAGAGTTCGTCACCATCTGGGCCGCTTGGTTGCGCGACTTTCCCGGTTCGGTGTGCGGTGGTGCCGAATCGGCACCACCGTCGCCTTCCTCCCCGTCGTCGGCGCCGAAGCGGGTGGCCCGCTGTCGGCGGGCTGCATCCTCGGCCAGGAGTGTCTTCAGCTCCCGGTACAGAGCTGCAGCATCCAGCGGGGAGAGTGGTCGGTGCATGGTGTTCTCGTCTTGCTCGGCCAGCAGTTGCGTGAGGTGGTCTGAGACCCCGGTGCGGACCCAGACCCGCAGTGTGGGCCACCCGAGCTGCTTCACGGCCGCTAGCCGGCGATGCCCGCACACCAGTACGCCGTCGGGAGTGATGGTGACCGGTTGCAACAGTCCGAGGCGTTCGATCGACCGCATGAGAGGCGCCAGGTCCCGCTCGGCATCCGAGCGGTGCCGCACCCCGACCTTGATGGAGTCGACGCGACGCTCCAACTCGATGTGGCCGTTCGCGTCAGACATGGGAGACCCCCTCATGACTGGGGGCGGTCGTCTCGAACACATCGGCGAAACATGGGACACCGCTGAGTTCGCCCGGCAGGTAGCCGAGTGCAAGCAGTTGCAGGAGTCCGCGGCCCTCGCGAGCGCGTTCGTGCGTGGGGAGTTGGTTGCCCAGGAGCGCCTGCAAGACGGCGATCCAGTGATCGTGCGACAGGTCGAGCAGCGCCTCGGCGTGGTGATCGCGTGTCAGGCGGGCGTACGCCGTGGCGCGATTGCCGGAGCGGATCAACTGGCTGCAGACGTACTCGACGCATCCCGTGGCCGTGGGTTGGGGCCATCCGTTGTCGACCATGATCGACGCGGCGTGCTCGGCTGCGACCCACGCGTTGGTCGGCTCGTCGGCCTCCGGAGCGCCCGTTGCGCAGTCGCCGTACTGCTCGTCGGGCTGGTCGGTGACGTGGAACGCCGGGTGGTAGTCAGTGAGGTCGTTCTCGCGTTCACAGAATCGTTCCGCGTCGTGGTGAGCTGCGACCTCGGGACGGCGTGCCTGGTGGTTCGAGCACAGCAGTCCTTGGGCGCGGGCCTCGTAGATCATGGTGACCTGGACAGCCCGGGTGACCACCGCCCAGGGGTCGATAGCGGTCCGGACCGCGCGGGTCCGCATCGCTTCGAACGCGGCATAGGCAGCATCCTCGGGAGCCAGGTCGTACTTGCGTGCCAGGGCGGCGTACTTCTGGGTCGCGAACTGGATCAGTTCGTGCGCGTCCGAGTCTTGTCGCCACGAGCCGGTCGGTGAGTAGTGCAGTCTCACGAGCAGGAGCCGCAGGCCCTGCGCGGTAGTGAACGATGGCGTCTTCACAGTTCCACTCCTTCGCGTGAAGGGGGCGTGGCTGGCCGGACAATCGCCGACCGACTCGTGCGATGACCCGCCCTGGCGATGGAAGACGGGGCACGCCGCGCCAGAGTCGCCAGAGCTGTTTGCAGTTCGATGCCACGACCGGCAACGGGCGATCCGAAACGCATGGCGAGTTCAGTGGGGCGCACCCAAGCGATGCCGTGGGCGCCCTGCTGGCTCGGCATAACCGGCTGCTGGGAGGGATCGCGCCGCACGGCCAACGCGGGAGGATCAGCCGCCTGAACGGCCTCGGGGCGAGGCGCGGCCTCGTCAGGAAGCCGGTCGAGTCGGCGGTCGTAGGGGTCAGGTCCGTTCATGGAAGGTTCCTCGTGAAGTCTGGATGGGTCGGCAAGGTCGGGGACGAGCGTCAAAGGCGCACCCCCTCAACCGCTTGGGAAGGGCCCAGGCGCTCACCCGCCGCAGACGGAGGTCCCAGACGGTGAGCGATGCGGTAGGCCGAGCGGATCGTGGTCATCGCCTCGCGCTCGGTCAGACCAGCCGACTGAGCAGCCTCGCCCAGCACCGTGGCGGCGACATCGAACCGTTCGCCCGACTCGGCCATGCGGCACGAGGCCCAGAAGAGCCCGCGGTTCCTTTCACCCTCACCCCGCGTGGCGACCCAGGAAGCGAGCCGGTCTGGCCGCGCTCCGAGGTTCGGCAGGTCAGCCGGGGGACGGGTCGGGCGAGGCGGCTCCAGAAACCGACGAAGCGTGTTCGCATTGACAGCATCAGGTTGGCGAGTAGCAACGTTGACGACCCGATACGGGCGGGCTTCGCCATCGGGCTGGACAACGGTGGACGGCGGCAGCACCACGTATCCGCCGTCGCCACGGAAGTCGACGTGTCGCCCGGGAACCTGCCACGACCGCTGCTCGACCGAACCTGTCCGGAGGAAGCACGCGTGCATCCCGCCCGACGGTGTCGAGACCACCCACGCAGGTGTACCCAGGAGGCCGGTGGACCGAGCTTGTTGCAGCGCGTCGAAGCCGCTGCCGGAGGCATGCACGTCGACGTCCACGACGTCGACGCCAGAGGCGAAGCCGGTGGGCATGGCCACGTTCGCGTCGGACCACCGACGCCACCACTCGGTCACGACGGAGGTATCGGTCGAGGCGTCGTGGAAGCCGTGCTCGGTGAGCGGGTTCTTCTGAAACGGAACGCACGGGAATACCGGAATGCCCGCAGAAGCGAGCATCGCCGCAGTGTCCGCGGGTGTCGCAGACTGTCCCAGGCCCGCGACCAGCGCTGGTGACCAGCGAGGAGAGCTGGTGGCGTGGAGTGTCGAGTCGGTCATGGGCGCGACGATCCTCAGAACCCGTATCCGACTTCGTACCCCCTACCGGTCGGTAAAGGTGGGGGTACGCCCATACCCCAACGTGTTTGTGCAGGTCAGCAGGCATACCCCCAGGACCCTCATAGGCCTGACCACAAGACCGATCGGACGATGGTCGGTCCGGGTCAAGTCCGTGATGGGTGAGCGCGCGCCTTGTCGTGCGATTCGAATCCCAACATGTTCTTGACCCGGACAGTCGCGTCTCAGTGTTCGTCCAGTGGGCGTTCCATCTCGCTTTCGCGCATGCGTCCCGCCAGCATCGCGATCAGCGCAAGGGCGGGTGGTGCGATGCCGGCGATGATGAAGATCACGGGGATGGGCAGGAGCAGTGAGAGCGGGCCTGCGATGGCGATCGAGACCGGCATGAAGGCGATCGAGACGAAGAAGTCGAGGCTCGCGACTCGGCCGATCATGTCGAGCGGCACCAGACGTTGCAGCAGGGTTCCCCAGATGACGACACCGGCTCCGGTCGCTGCGCCGACGATGAACAGTGCGGAGAGCATCAGAATCAGGTTGTCGGCGACGCCGATGACCGCAAGAGGGAGGGTTCCGCCGCCCCAGCAGGCGATCATGAATGTGAGGTAGCGGCGCGGGAGTTTCAGCGATGACACAACGAGTGAGCCGATCGCTCCGCCGATGCCGAGTGCGGCGAGGAGGAAACCGAACGTGGATTCGGCGTCCTCGAACCTGTCGCGGGTGATGAACGGCAGCAGGACTTCGATCGGTCCCTGGATGATGAGGGCGAGAGAGGAGCCGAAGATCAGGGTCCAGAGCAACCAGCGGGTGCGAGCCACATAGTTCACGCCTGTGCGAAGGTCGCCCCATACGCTCGTGCGCTGCTCCGGAGAAGTGACCGTGGTCAGCTCGTCGCGCCGACTGAGGAACAGAGTGAGGATGAACGCGATCGCGTACGACGCTGCGACGATCACGGCCCCGATGGCGGGGAAGAACATGCCGACGACGATTCCGCCGAGGGCGGGACCGAGGCCCTGTCCCATCGAGGGTCGGAGAGCGCCTTCGAGCCCGTTCGCGGCGAGGAGCTGCTCAGGCGGGAGCACCTGGGGCAGATACGCGCTGTAGGCGGGGTAGAAGAACGCGCTTCCTGCGCCCATCGCGAATGAGGCGGCGCCGACGTGCCACAGTTCGATCGTCTCGGTGAGGGACAGGACTGCCACCACGGTCATCACGGCCGCGGTGCATCCCTGCACGGTGATGATGATGCGGCGTTTGGACAACCGATCGGCGACAACGCCACCCAGGACCGAGAAGGCGAACAGGCCCAAGCTCATCCCTGTTGCGACCGCTGAGAGCGCGAGCGGGCTGTCATCGAGCGCGAGCACTTGGAAGACCATCACGATGGTCCACATCCCGGTGCCGAAGACCTCGATGCCGACCGCGGCGAACAGGAGCCGATAGTCCTGCGAAGCCAGTGGCCGCAGGGCACGTATCCGGTTGAGGTTCTTCTCGCTCATACCAGCGCCTCGCCTGCGACCATCGAAGTCAGTTCGAGGCTCGGCCATTCGTCAACGTCACGGAGCAGTTGCCGGTCGTGCGTTGACAGGACGACCGCCGCCGCGGTCGCTCCAAGTGCGTCGGTGAGTTCGTCAACGAGCGCAATTGAAAGGTGGTTGGTGGGTTCGTCCAGGAGCAGCACATGCGGGCGCATCGCGAGCACGAGTGCCAGATCGAGCCGGCGCTGCTGCCCCATCGAGAGCTCGCCCACTCGTTTGCCCGCCTCGCGCGGGCGCAGGAGACCAAGCTGAGAGAGGCCGATCGCATCCGATTCCCGCAAGGTGCCTTCGGACACGAGCGCGCCGACGTGCGTGGCGTACACCTCGCTCGCTCTCCGATCAGGCGGCAGGGTCGTCTCCTGATGGAGAAAGCCGAGGCGCGTGCTCCGAGGCAACCGAACCGCTCCCGTGTCCGGCGACAGCTCACCACCGACCACGCTCAGCAGTGTGGACTTGCCGGCACCGTTCGGGCCGGTCACGACGAGATGGCCGCGGTGGGAGAGTGAGAACGACACTGGCTGGCTCAACCGCCCGGCGACGCTGACGTGATCGACGCTGAGGAGAACCGCGCCAGTTCGTGTGGGGAGTTCGGGGAACCGGAAGAGCTGAGGCGGTTCCGGCACGGTGACGGCGTGGGCTTCGAGTGCTTCCTGGCGTCGGTGTACGTTCTGCACGAGCCCGCCGGCCCGGGTAGCGCGCCCATGTTTGTTGGTGCCCTTCTCTGGTCGCCACCCCGAGACGAGTCGGTTCTGCGCGGCGCTGAGACTGTCCTGGAGCCGAGCATGCTCGGCCTGCTGGCGGTCATAGTCCTGCTCCCAGCGTTCCCGCTCGGCCAGGCGTCCCTCCCGGTAGCCGGCATAACCGTTCCCGTACACGCGCGGCCGATCGTCCGGCGTCGGGTCCAGGTCGACGATGGTCTCCGCGATGTCGGACAACAGCGCGCGATCGTGGCTGACGACGACAACACCCCCGCTCCGCGCTCGGAGCTGCGCGGTCAGGAACTCCAGCCCACTTCGGTCGAGGTGGTTGGTGGGCTCATCAAGCAGGAGGAAGTCGTGATCGGCGCCCAGGAGGCACGCCAGCCGTACTCGATACCGCTGTCCCACCGAGAGGTTTGCGAGAAGCATGGTCGTGTCCGTCTCCGCGTCGAGTGCTTCGAGCGCGATCTGCACGCGCCGTTCGGCATCCCACGCATCGAGCGCTTCGGCGTGTTCCAACGCGGTCGCGTACTGCTCCTCCGCCCGGTCCGTGTTGTCCGCGAGAGCGAGAGCGGCCGCGTCGAGCGCCGCCAACGCGGCAAGTGGTTCGGCGATCGCCTCCGCGACCGCCTGCCCAACAGTTCGACTGGCAGCGGCGGTCATCTCTTGCTCGGCAACACCGATCGTGCCGATGCACTGGACTGTTCCGCTGTCCGGAACCAGGACGCCAGCGAGCACCTGCAGGAGCGTCGATTTCCCTCGCCCGTTCTCTCCCACGATCGCGATACGCGATGAGGCAGTCAAGGTGAGGTCGACATGATGGAGAACGGGTGTGGCTCCGCGCATCAAAGACACGTCGGAAGCAATGAGTTGCGCGCGATGGCGCGCCGGATGACGGTTGGTGGGGGTGAGCATTCGAGTCCTTCGAGACGGCGCACCACGAGCCGTTAGGCACACGGGCACGCAAATGACGGCGACCACAGAGGGGGGTCAGAACGAGCGGCCGCCGCAGACTCGGATTACTCAACGAGCGCGGTAGGCCTACTCAGCCGTCACAGGAAGTACAAATGCATAATCCCACTCTACCGCATGACACTGGCCTGCCTTCGCATAGTTGTTGCTGGCCATGCGGTTCTTGTCGCGGGACGGACTGGCGTCAGCGAATGGCTGAGGTTTGGGTCCCAGAGGCCGGTGGTGCGTTCCCTGCTCAGTTTCGGTACGCCCCGGTGAGGCTGGAACGGTGCCAGTCCTGGCACTGCGGCCCAGCTATTTGCGGCGCCCCTGATGGCGAACGGCAGCGACGGTGGGCGGAACTTCTACGGGTCCGAGCTGATCATCGCTCCGGTTATGTACTGCTGACGCAAGGAACTCTCGGGCGGCGTCCTCGTGTCCTTGGGCCACGAGTACCGCAGCCCGGTCGACCCGAGCGATCTCGTCGTAGGGCGAGGCCAGCGTCGCAGTTGAGACCGCCTCGGTAGCTCGGTCCACGTCGTTGTCTCGGAGTGCGGTGGCGGCAACCTCATGCGCGACGTCGACGATCGCGCAGGCCAGGATCTCGTCGTCACGCGACTCGGCGTCGAGTAGCCAACTCCAGCCGGTTTCGCGTAGGTCGGAGAACGGGGGACCGTCAACAAGTCGGAGAGCGGTGTGGAAGTCCTCCTGGCCGTCGTCGCCGCAGGCTTGGCCGCGGGCTCGAAGGCGTCGGAACAGGTCGGCGTCGACGAGCACGTCGTCGACTTGATAGGTCCAGACCCCCGCTTCGCTGGCTGCGCGAGATTGAGCTGCGGGCGGTAGGTAGGGGCGGCCGGTGCGCGGGTTGTCGCCGAGCCACTTGCGGACGACGCCGATGTCGATGCGAACACGGTCCTTGCTCATGGAGAACGCCTCAGCGACTTGCTGGGAGGCGACCCCTTCGGGGTGTAGCGCCAGGTAGGCGAGGAGTTCGACGTAGTGAGGCTTGCGGCGCGCGACCGCAGCTGGGTTCCCGTGTGCAGTGGCGCGCACCGGTCCGAGTAGGTGCAACTTCGGGACCCGACTGTCGGTGTCGAACCAGGCGGCGACGTCCTCGTCGAGCGTCGGATCGAGCACCTCAGCCGCTTCCAGTTGCGAGGAGGAGACGGTCTCCTCCACGGTCTCGGGTTCGGGCGCACCATCGGCGGTGTCGTCAACTGTGTGCGCGACCTTCTGCGCTGCGGGCGGGGCGTCGGCGTACGCCGTCACGAGGCTTCCCGAGCGGTCCGTCGCCCCACGCCATGCTGGTTCTTGGGCGTCATGGACAGGCGTGGGTACGGGTGCAGCGTCGCGGGTGACTGCGACGATGGCTGCGGTCGCGGCGGCCTCGGCGGCCGTGAGACCAGCACTCGTGAGGTCGAGACCGAGACCTTGGATGTGCAGGCGGCCGTCCCCGGTCAGATGGAACGAGACAGCATCGGGGACAGGGGTGTCGCTTGAGGTCACCACGGCCGCTCCGAATCGGCCGGTGCTGTCGGCGATGACGCGGATCAGCGGCTGGGTCGCATCGATGTCGCACGCGATGACGGCGTGGAACAGCTCCGGCTCGTCGTCACCTCGGGTCGCAAGGTCAGCATTGAGTCGGTCGAGGAAGCCGAGATCGTCGGGCTCGTGGTGGTGGAGTCGCACCGGATCGAGGTCGGCGAGCTCGGCCGCGATGCCGACCGTGTCGATGTCGGTGAGCATGCTCCACGGGCTGAGCGTGAGTTCGGCGGTCATCGAGCGTGCGAGTGCGGCTGCCGCTTCCTGGTCGCCGGTGAGTGCGACTATGCCGAGTTCTTCCAGGTTGGCGAGCACCAGGTGCCCGTCGGCGGTGGCACCGATGGTGCACAGCAGTGGCCAGGGTGCTGGACTTTCGGGGTCGGGGAGCGGCTGTTCGAGCTTGAAGGTCCACGCCACGTCCGTGCCACCCCATCCGGGCGGTGGCGCGGCCGGTTCGGCGAGGTGGAGAGTCACACACTGGTCGGCGAGCTCGACGTACTGGAGAGGAGGCCGCGGCTGATGAGTCAACTCCAGTCCGTCGGCGAGGTGCCGTAGCAGGCGGTCGAGGTTCTGGAGTCGCGGCACGGTGCCGGCGCTGAGGCGTGCGGTCTTCTCGACAGCGACCAGGTCCTGGGGAGGTGGCTCGATCACTTCGCCGGGGCTTCGGAAGCGCAGTTGGGTACGGCGGTGGGCACGCAGGACGAGGAAGAGGGATCCTGCGAGGACGGTGCCGGCGCCTGTGAGGCCGGGTAGCAGCCATGTGGGTGTGCCGGAGCTCTGGTCGACGTCGTTGGATTGCGCCTCGGCGGCCGTGTCTGCGGGTGTTTCGAGGTCGATGGGAGGGGGAGTGGGTGTGGCTTCCGGAGGTGCGGTGGGGAGGGGGTCCGCCGGTTCCGGAGCGGTGTCTTCGGGTGTGGTCTCCTGCGGGGTCATGTCGACGTGCGGCTGGCCGTCGGGGATCTCGAGTTCCCAGCCCGGGTAAATCAGGTCGGGATCGGTCAATGTCCGACCATCGGGTTGGACGATGTCGTCAGAGGCCTCGAAGATCTCGTCGTAGCGGGTCGGGTCACCGAGCTCCTCGTCGGCGATGTCCCACAATGTGTCGCCAGGCTCGACCACGTAGGGACTGTCCTCGGGATCGACCGCCGTGGTGGCGTCGCTCGCCGGTAGTTGCAGCACCGTTCCCGCGGTGAGGAATCCCGGTCCGTCGGGGAACAAGTCGGGATTGAGGTCGACGATCTCGGTGAACCGAGTGCCGTCGCCGAGGTGCGCTTCCGCGATCTTCCACAGGCTGTCATGAGCCCGGGTGATGTACGACTCCGTCGCAGGAGCGGACTTCGCGGGTAGGACTGCAGGCATGGTCGCTTTGGCAATTGGTTCTGCCAGAGATGCAGCAGGAGGCGGGGCCTGGACCTCAGTGATGTTGTCGGCGTGAGCCGGGGTAGCGGCGAGGGTGAGGCTCAGCGGTTGTGCGACGGCGAACAGAACCGCGGCCGAAGCAACCAGCTGGGATGCCAGCTGCTGCCCGGCTCCGAGACCGCGCAGTTGTGGCGCGCGCACACCACGAACGGCAGCGACGATTTCGGTGAGCAGGCAGAAGGCCATCACAGCCCATGCGATCCACGCGGTAGCACCGATGACGATGAGCGCGACGCTGCCGTCGTCCGGGCTCAACAGCCTGAGCCGCAGGTCGGCCAGGTCGACGGTCCACGGCGTTGCGCCGAGCGCGACGAGCAGCACCGGCACGCCGGCGAGCACGGCCAGGATCAGGAGGGCGGCAACAAGGCCTCGGGCACGGGACGGGGTGCGATTCATCGCTCGACTCCTCCAGTTGTTCTGATCAGGCGTGCTGACGCGTCACCGGTCACCGTGAGATCCCCGATGCCGACCATCGAGAGGAAGGTCGGTTCGTAGATGTCGGTGACGCGGACGACCAGGGTGGTGCCGCCGGTGATCGTGACGGTTCCCTCGACCCCGGCGGCGGCTAGGTACTTCTCGGCGGCGCGTCGGGCAGCGGCGGTGTCGAGGGCGACGTACCGGCCTTCCACCGCCGGAGCTGCCTCCACCTGCTGTCCGCCGGCGCGGGCTGCTTGGGCGGCGACGTCGTGGGCGCGCTGCTGCGCGTGGACCTGACCGCCGAGGTCGACGGCCAGGCCGACCAGCGTCATCATCACGATGGTTGCGGTGACGACCCAGATGCTGATTGAGCCGCGTTCGTTGTGGCGTCGTGTCATGGCGACCGCTCCCGCCACGTGTCGATCGGGCTGGTCATCGTGGCCGAGATGGTCCGGGTGCCTGGCACTCCCGGAACGGACAGATCTGAGAGGTCGAGAAGGCACGACACGGTCACGTCGACTTGTGCTGGCGTTCCGACATCGTGGGAGAACTGCTGGGTGTCGATATCGACGTCGACGCGCAAGCAGTTGATGCCCTGGTTGGCGAGGTTGGTGACCGCCGCGTCCTTCGCTGCCTTCTTGGCGTCGGCCTCGACGCGCAGGATGGAGGCCGAACGGGCAGCGTCCGCAGCGGCCGACTCCACGGAGTGACGCACGACGGCGGTGCGGCCGCCGAAGATGATGAGCCCCACGAACAGAGCGAAGGCCGGTACGGCGATGGCGGCCTCGATCGAAGCAGATCCCCATTCACCTCGGCGCTTCATGGTGCGGTCACCCGCTCGACGGGGACGGTGGCGCTCTGGCGGATCACCGGGCTCCAGCCGGGGATCACGCTGAGGCTGCGGGCCTCAACGACCACGGTGGCGGTGGTCGCCGTACGTTCGGCTTGGGCGACGGCCTGTTGGAGGACGTCGTTGCCGATGTCGTCGATGAAGGCGTTGGCGGCATCGACACCGCGAGATTCGCTCCCGGTCTCCGCCCCGGCTGCTCGGGCGCCCTCCTGCGCGGCGGCGATCGCGACCGTTCGGGCGTGGTAGTAGAGCGCGGCCTGCATCCCGAGGAAGAGGACCGCGAAAAGAGCCGGCAGCAGGATCACGAGTTCGACCGAGACCGAACCACGCTGATCCCGTCGTCGGTCAGTTGATCTTGCCGGCCTGGATCTCGACAAAGGTCTTCACCGCCGCGACCACGATCCCCACGATGGCGATCACCGCCACCGCCCACAAGACGTGCTCAGTGGTGACCGAGCCGCGCTCGTCACGTTTCAGGCGGTCCTCCCAGACGAGAATCAGCGTCGTGACCGCCGTCATCAGTCGCTTCATGGTTGCTTCCTTCCTTCTGACATTCAGGTGCCGCTGAACATCCGCAGCAGGGACGGCGCCACGAGCAGCGCCATGAAGATGACTCCGAGCAGGGAGCCGGGGATCGTCATCCGTTCGCCGACCGCGTTGGCCTGGGCGACTTCGGCATTGAGCATCGCCGTGCGCATCGCGGCGGAACGAGCACGCAGGTTGCCGTAGACCGCGGCACCCTCCTCGCCGGAGAGCCGCATGATGTCGGCGAAGTCCTCCAACTCAGGCAGCCCAAGTTCCTCAGCCAGCGCATGCAATGCATCCCAGGGCGGAAGGCCTGACCAGCGAGACCGGCCGAGCTCCTCACTGAGCCGCCGAAACACCCACGAGTCCGCCACGTCGGCAGCGGACTCCATCGCCTGCCGCACGCCGGAGCCGTTGTGGCGCTCCAGAGCAACCAGGTCGATGTAGGCACCGAGCGCCCGCGCGAACTCCACCCGCGCTCGCTTCGCGTCGTCGACGGCGTTGTAGTTCGGGATGAAGAAGCACACCGCCGCCAGCGCGACTGAGGCGAACGCTGGCACCATCAATGGCAGCCCGATGCTCAAGACCTCGAAGAAGGCGCCGAGCAGGGGCGGTGCCACCAGCCCGAGTGCGGCGAACGTGAGCTTGTCTCCGTAGAACTTCGCCAGCGGGATCCGCAGCAGCGCCAGTTCCCGAGTCGGCGTGCGCACCCACATCCCGGGAGGCAGTACCCGGATCGCCCACACGCCGAGGCGTTCCTTGCCCGAGGTCGACTCGGTGGCGGCAACCAGATCGGTATGCCGGGACGGGGTGAGCCGCCCGAGTGCCTCGGCGAGATCCACCTGAGCCGGCAGTAGCCGGGCGACCAGCAGGACGCAGCCGAGCATCAGCAGCGCGCCGGCCGCCATTGCCAAGGGCAGTCCCGCGATCACGATGCCCGCCCCACCGGCCCCGGTGCACCGACGAGGAAGCGTGCCAACGGTTTCCCGATCGCCATTCGCTTCATCCGCACCAACGTCGCGACGTACGCAGCCAGCAGCGTCACCAAGATGACCTGCCCCAGCGGACTGCGGTACGGCTCGACGTACGTCCCGGAGATCGCAAGGATCACCAGGACGCCGACGCTGATGATCGTCACCCAGCGGGCAGTGGCTCGGGGTTTGGCGCGGTCGGCCTCGATCTGACGTCGAGCACGTACGTCGGCAGAGACCGACTCGGCCAGACTTTCCAGCACCTGCGCCAGTCCAGCGCCCCGGCGTCGCGCCGCGAGGATCAGGTTCGCAGCCACCAGATCTCCGGTCGCGTCATCCAACTCGTCAGCGAACGCCCGGATCGCCTCCTCGGTGTTCCACCGCGAACGCAAGCGCGCGACCAGTCGCTGAACCTCCGGTCGGATCGCGCTCGGAGATGACCGTTCAGTCGCGACCAGGGCCTGCTCCAGACCGATGCCGACAGTCAGCACACCGGACAGCGATCGCGTCCACTCCTCCATTGCCTCGAGCCGGTCGATCCTTGCCGCAGCGCCGGAGTTGGACAGCAGCATCGGCACGCCCACGCACGCCAGCGGAACGGCGATCAGCGCGAGAGCCCAACCCGTCGCTAACCACGCCAAGCACCCGCCGACCACGCCCACCAGCAGCAGCCGCTTCGTGGCAGCGCTCATCGGCTTGCGCCGAACCGGATGCGACCGCGGCGGCCGTTCCGGCGCCGGTTTCAGGCCGACAACCAGCCCGATGATCCCGGCGACGATCAGCGCTCCCGCGACGGCCGGCACCAGGGCGATCACGACAACACCTGCTGCTCGCTGAGGAAGCTGCCGAGGTCGAATCCGCAGGACGCCAGCGCCCGGTACTCCTCAGGGAGGATCGCGGGCCGCGCGGTTCCGGAGGCGTCGGGGGAGAACAGGTGCGTGGTGGCGTAGCCGGTCTCGCGTTCGCCCGGCGCGACTGCGATCACTTCACGCACGCAGCGGCGCCGCTGGAACCCATCCGCTGCACGCTCGGTGGTGAGATCCAATTGCACGATCAGGTCGATGGTCGAGGCGAGCTTGCTCGTCGCCAGTTCGTGGGTGACGTGAGGGCCGGCCTCCATCGCGCACGTCACGAGTTTTCTGATCGCCGCAACGGCATCGGAGGCGTGGGTGGTGGAGATGGAGCCGGTCCCGGACTCCATCGCCTTGATCATCGCCCAGATCTCCCGGCCGCGGACCTCGCCGACGATCTGACGCGACAGGTTGAACCGGAACGAATCGATCAGCGCCTCATCGAGGGTGAACTCGCCGGCCAGGCGACCGTCGGCGCCACGCTCGCCGGAGCCAGGGCGTGCTTCCCAGGCATGCACGATCTTGTGACGGCCGAGTTCGTTGAGGTGGAGTTCGTACTCGGTCTCGAAGGTGCCGATCGCCTCGTGCTCATCGATCTCGCTGCATAGCGCACGCACCAGCGTGGTCTTCCCGGCACCTTGGCCCGAGACCACGATGCTCTTGCGGGCACGGACAGCTGCACGCAGGAACGAGGCCAGCAGGGGTGAGAGCATTCCGCGCTCGGCGAGGTCGTCCAGTGTCACCTGCATCAGCCGGTGCCGTCTGATCACGACCGATGGTCGGGGCGTCACCCACGCTGCGGCAGCCAATCGCGAGCCACCGTCAAGTCGCAGGTGCAGCCGGGGTTGTGCTTCGGAGAACCCGCGGGCGTTCACCTCGCTGCGCGAAGCGAGGAAGACCAGGAAGTCGATCAGTTCGGCATCGGAGTCGGCGACGGGTGGTCCCTCGACGAGAGATCCGTCGATGAGTTCGAGCATGACGTTGTCGTGCCCGGCAATGATGATGTTCTCGACCCGGTCGTCGTCGACCAGTGGTTGAAGCCGGCCAAGCCGGAACAGGGAATCGAACACCGCTTGGGCCAGCGCCGCTTGGGCTGTCGAGCTCCACGCGCCGCGCCCGGCGTTGACCCGGTCGGCCATCGTCGACTCGATCAGATCCAGCACGATGGCGCGGCCCAGCTCGGTCTGCGCTGTCTTGTCCAGACGCGACGACTCGGCGCTCACTGCCTGACTCAGTTGCTTCGAGGCGAGGGTGCGCAGCGAGGCGACGACGCCCCAGTCGACGTCCGCGTCGTCGTACGACGAAGCAACCGATGGATCGGGCGGCCGCGGGGGATTCTCAGCGGCGGTTCTGGGCAGGGGTTGGCCGAACAGCGGCAGGTCGATCAACCGCGGGTCGGCGTTGGTGGGACGGACGAGGTGGTCACTGGACATCGGCGAGCACCTCCGTGCCGAGGCCATTGCGCCGGACGTTTACTGCGGCGTGGATCGTGGAGATTGCGGCCTGAAGGCTGCGCACCAACGGACTGCGATCGAACCGGTCAGGGATGGCGACCCCGCGGTGCAAGACCGCTGCGGACCGCGGATCGTCGGCGACGACTGCATGAACCGGCAGCCCAAGGACTCTGCTGACTTCCTTGGCCGAATACGGCTGGCCCTCGCCCACGAGCGTCACGCCGGGGTTCGCCCACATCCGATGCCCACGCTGGACGGTCTCGGCCCACGATCGGGTGGCCGCGATGGCGGGCAGATGCGTTCGACACAGGATCAAAGAGAGATCTGACTCGGCGAGCACAGGTTCGGGCCATCCGACGAGACCGAGGCGACCGCAGTCGACGATGACGTCTTGGCCGGTGGCTTCGAGATCCTGGAGCGCAGTCATCAAGGGCGCCCACAGTCCGGTGAGCGCCGGTGCCTGAGTGTGGGCCCGTGGACCGGGGATTAACGCCGCGGTAGAGGACCCGATCGGTTGCGCCATCCGGGGGAGCAGATCGGCCACGTCGTCAGCAGAGAGGGCCAGCTCGACCAGGCCCTGGCCGTAGGACTTGATGCCGCGGAAGTAGCCCGCCAAGATCCCAGATCCTCCTGTCGCGTCGGCTTCGACCAGCAGTACCGGGCGTGGCCACAGCAACGCCATCCCGAGTGCGGTCGTCGTGACCCCTGGGGAGCCGGACGCAGAGCAGAGCGCAATGACAGCCATGTCCTCACCGCGCCCTGGAGTCCAGCACGATCGCCACGTTCCCGGTTGCGATCTGGGCTGCCAGTGTGGCGGCCTCGGCATGGGGGACCAGGAGGTCTACGACGAGCTGGCCGGTGTCATCAGAGACTCGAACGCCGACCACCTCTGCCTCGCTGAACGAGGGAACCCCGGTCGGCGCGTCACTGCCCTCAGCGGGCGTCGCGACCACCCGCACCCGATCACCCGTCTGCAGATTCATCCCCGGCGCCTGCGACGACGTCAGCGCGACGCCGACGACCGACAGGTTCTCGGCGGGTACCACCGAGTCGGCGTACGACGACGGCGTCAGCAGCGAACCGGCCGCGATGTCGACGGCGGCTCGCTGTCCGACCGCCGACTCCAAAGAACCGGCGCCGACGGGCTTCAACGCGGGGTCGCTGTTGACCCGGACCCGGACCAGGTCGTCGGCCTCGATGATCGCCCCGCGCTCGATGTCGGCACGTGCGGCGAGGACTTCCTGGGTGTTGGTCGTGGCGGTCCATGCCCAACCGCCGAGGATCGCGCCCAGACAGATCGCCACCACTGCGGCAGCGATGAGGGCCGGGCGGCGCCGCAGCTTCGGAGGTGGAGGCAACGGTGGCTCGGCAGAGGACGGAGGGGGAACCTGCGATCGCTCATACCGTGTCGCGGTGCTGCTCATCTTCGTCTGCCCTCTCGCCGCTGCTCGTTACTCCACGAGCACCTGTGCCTCTCCGACGGTGATCTCGACCGACCTCTGCAGGCCGTCGAGACGGATGGTTCCGGTCTGACCGGCGCCCTCCCACGTGATCACCCACGACGACGTCGCCGTCACCGTGTAGGTGCCACCGGGCTCTCCGGCGCTCGACTTCGTGTAGACGTGACCGCAGTCCGGCGACGATTTCTTGCCGTAGGCGGCCTTGTACGGCGTCCCTGCCGTTCGGCACTCGACGGTGGTCCCGTCGCCCATCTGCCACGTCACCTTCTGCACGTTCGCCGTCGCGGTGATCGTGATCCCACCTGCGCTGGCGGTGGCGGTGATCGGCCCGTAGGTGTGGTCGTCTGGGTTTGCCGCCCACATCCACACCGGCATCCCGACCAACCCGATCCGGTTCGCCCCTGGCTCTGGCGTGATGCCGACGTCGATCGCGCGTAGTGCCATGTCGTCGATGGCCAACTGCGCGACGTCGCGCGGGCTCGGCCCCGTGCCCGAGTTCTCCGGAGGGTTGTCAGCCCAGATGTGGATCAGCAGATGGGCCTGCGGCTGGTAGCAGTCGTACACCGCGCCGTCGCCGGGCTCGTGTCCCTCCCAAGCAGGGTCGCCGGCGGGTGGCTGAGGGTCGAGGAGGCGGATGTAGCAGCGATAGGTGTTCGACCAGTAGCCATATTCCGACGTGCAGGGGACCGGTCCCGGTGGTGGCTTGCTGATGCCCTGCTTCGTGCCGTCCCAGTAGCAACTCTGGCCCGAGCCCGTGTCCTTTGGGCCGTCGTCGACGTTCTCGTTGCCCGGCACCTCGACGACCACCCACACCAGGCACTTGCCGGTGGTCGGGTGTGTTTGCTGGCAGACGGTCTTGGAATCTGCGGCAGCCGGGGAAGCAGCGATGCCGATCAGGCACACGACGAGGAGGGGCAGTAGCGCGAGGAACCGCGTACTCACCCGGCGCACGGAGTCTTCTCCAGGTCTTCGCCGCCGGCAACGCGCCAGCCCGTGTCGGGATCGGTGTCCCAGGTGTAGTTCGCGACGGTCAGTCGAGTCCATCCGCGATCAGGCCGGTCAGCGGGAACCATCGACTTGCCGGAGGCATCCACGACGTCGACGGCACTGACGTCCCAACAGACGTCGATCGTCACCGAGGGGACGCGGCCGGCCTTCGGATCCGAGTTGTCCAAGCTGACCGACTGCACCTTGGTCTCGACGAGCTTCGTGTCACCGTGCTGCTGGGTTCCGGCAGCTCGTTCGGTGGTCAGGAAGTTCTTCTGCGCCGAGAGCTGGGTGCTGATCGCGACCTCCTCCAGACGATCGAGTGAGACCGTGTCGTCCTGGAGCAAGAGATCGGTGAGCGCGTAGTAGTCACCGACGGCAACTACAGCCGCCGTGGCTGCGGAGTCTTCTGGGGAACCCGCCGTCGAGGGTGGAGCACTGCTTGGAGAAGACGCGCTCGTGCTTGGTTTCGGAGCTGGTTCGGCATCGGAGTCCGAGCCGCAGGCGGCCATTGCGGCGAGCAGAAATACTGCCGTCGCGACCGAGAACGTTCCGGAGAATTTCGTCATGGCCGAGTCCATCCGCCCCCGCGGGAAGTTCCCGAGAGAGCAGCAGACGGCGCCCCGATAGCGGTCGCACCGAGCTCACCGCCTCCCACCATTGAGCCAGTCAAATGTGATCTGCGCAACATTTAGTCCTCCTCTGTGCACTTCAAGGACCAGGTGCACAGCCACCGCCCACCGGCCGCACTCACTCGAAATCGACTGCTGAGCGGCCCCCACCGCTCAATCCGGTCACACCTCTGGCACAGCGAGGTGGAACACCCGGCGCACCTTGGTTTCGAGGAGGTGCGCGTGACGGTTTCGCTGCGGAAGATGAGCCCCGGGCACGGGTGCGACTACCTGCTCAAGAGTGTCGTCGTGGGCGACGGCAACCGGGCGTTGCGTACGCCGATGACGCGGTACTACGCCGAGGCCGGTACCCCGCCCGGCGTCTGGTTGGGCTCCGGCGTCCGCGAGTTCGGCGCAGGCCAACTGACACCTGGAGCGGAGGTCACGCCGTCACAACTCGAACTGCTCCTCGTCCACGGCCACGACCCGATCACCGGCAAGCAACTGGGGCGGGGCTATCCGACGTACCCGTCGATCCAGGAGCGGATCGACCAGCGCATCGCAGGGCTCGACGCCGCGTTGACGGCGGAGAAGCGAGCGGACGCGGTCGCCCGAATCACCCACGAGGAAGAAGCCCGGGGGCCGAAGACCGCGGTGTCCGGCTTCGACCTGACCTTCAGTGTCCCCAAGTCAGTTTCGGTGCTGTGGGGGCTCGCGGACGCTGACCTGCAGACGCAGCTCGTGCAGGCGCACCACGACGCCGTAGCCGAGGTGTTGGAGTTCTTCGAGCGCGAGGTCGCTGTCACGCGGGCGGGTGCTAATGCCCGCAACGGCGCCGTCGCCCAGCACGAGGTCGCCGGTGTGGCGGCGACGGCATACGACCACTGGGACTCACGCTGTGGTGACCCGCAACTGCACACCCACGTGGTCCTCTCCAACAAGGTCCGCACCGTCTACGACCAGAAGTGGCGCAGCCTCGACTCGATCCCGATCCACCGCAGCGTGGTCGCGATCTCCGAGCACTACAACGCGGTCCTGGCCGACCTACTGACCCGACGCCTTGGCATCACCTGGGACCGCCGCGACCGCGGCGCCGACCGCAACCAGGCCCTGGAGATCACCGGTGTCAGCGAAGACCTGATCGCGGAGTTCTCGAACCGCTCCCGCCACGTCGACATCGAGACCGACCGACTGATTGAGGAGTACGTCGCTGAGTATGGTCGGCGACCATCGGCGAAGACGATCATCGAACTGCGAGCGACGGCGACAATCGCGACCCGCCCCGAGAAGGAACTGCACTCACTGGCTGAGTTGACGACGGGGTGGCGTGACCGAGCCCAAGGTCTGCTGGGCGCGGATCCGACTGGCTGGGCGCACTCGGTTATTGCCCGAAGAGGCAGCGCGGGTTTGCACGTTCAGGACGTGCCACTCGACGTCGTCGTTGAGGTCGGGCGGCAGGTTGTGGCAGTGGTGGGGGAGAAGCGATCGACCTGGCGTCACTGGAACCTGTGGGCCGAGGCATCAAGGCAGACGATGGAGTGGCGCTTCGCCACACCCCGCGACCGGGAGGCAGCCGTCGCGCTGATCGTCGACGCAGCCACCGGCGCATCTATCCGCCTCACCCCACCCGAACTCGAGGCCAGCCCGGAAGCGTTCCGTTGGTCGGACGGTTCGAGTCGATTCCGGCCCCGCCAGTCGGCGGTGTTCAGTTCCGCCGACCTGCTCGCGGCCGAGGACCGGCTCTTGGTCCGCGCCAACACCCCCGCCGCACCCGCAGCCGACCTGGCCGCGGTCGAAGCGGCCACCAGCCGCGACGTCCTCGGACATCACCTGTCCAAGCGGCAAGCGAACGCGCTGGCCCAGATCGCCACTTCCGGTCGCCAGGTCGACCTGCTGGTCGGTCCGGCGGGCGCGGGGAAGACCACCGCCATGCGTGCCCTGCACGCCGCGTGGACCACGAGCCATGGGCCCGGATCGGTCGTCGGTCTGGCGCCCTCGGCCGCCGCAGCACAGGTGCTGGCCGACGACCTAGGCATCGTGTGTGACAACACCGCAAAGTGGCTCCACGAGCATGATCACGGCCGGGCCCAGTTCACCCGTGGTCAGTTGGTGATCATCGACGAAGCCACACTGGCGGGCACGCACACGCTGGACCGGATTACCGGTCTGGCCGTGGACGCTGGGGGGAAGGTGCTGTTGGTGGGGGACTGGGCCCAACTGCAATCCGTTGACGCCGGCGGTGCGTTCTCGATGCTGGCCGCCGCCCGTGACGACACGCCCGAACTGGTGGAGATCCTCCGCTTCGACCACGACTGGGAAGCCACCGCCACCGCTGCGTTGCGGGTGGGGGACACCGACGTGATCGGCACCTACCTCCACCACGACCGCGTCCACAGTGGCGGCACCGACGAGATGACCGACGCCGCATACGACGCCTGGCGCACCGACGTCCAGGCCGGACTATCTAGTGTGCTGGTCACCGAAGCCACGGCCACCGTCACCCGACTCAACCAGCAGGCTCGGGCGGAGCGGATCCTTGCCGGTGAAACCGAAGCCGGCCGCGAGGTCGCTCTGGCTGACGGCAACCGTGCTTCGGTTGGGGATCTGATCATTACCCGCCGCAACCAGCGCCATCTGCGGTCGCTGCGCGGTGGGTGGGTCCGCAACGGCGACCGCTGGCGAATCACCGACGTCCTGCCTGATGGTTCCGTCCTGGCTACCCGTCTTGATCGGAAAACCTCGGGGGCTGTGGTGCTACCCGCAGCGTACGTCGCCGAGAGCGTCGACCTCGGCTACGCCACTACCGCCCACCGGGCCCAGGGCATGACGGTCGACACCGCCCATATCGTCGCCTCCGGGCGTACCAACCGGGAGAACCTCTACGTGTCGATGACCCGCGGCCGTCGATCGAACACGGTCTACGTCGCACTCGACGACCCGGACGACACCCACACCCCGCCGCAGGACGGCGAGGTCACTGCACGGACCGTGCTGTACGGCATCCTCAAGCACTCCGGTGCTGAACTGTCGGCGCACCAGATGATCGAAGCGGAGCACGAACACTGGTCCTCCATCGCCCAGTTGGCCGCCGAGTACGAGACCATCGCCGCCGACGTCCAACGCGACCGCTGGACGAAGCTGGTCCACCACATCGGGCTGGATGAGGCCGACGTCGAACGACTCCTCACCTCCGACTCCTTCGCGCCACTGACCGCGGAGTTCCGTCGCGCCGAAGCCAACGGCTACAACCTCAACACGGTCCTCCCGCGGGTCGTCGCCAGCCGCGGACTCGCTGACGCCCACGACATCGGTGCAGTGCTGATCAGCCGCCTCCACCACGTCATCGCACGACCAAAGCGGATCGGCCGCCGCCGCGCAGAACCTGACATGGTCGTCGGGTTGATCCCGGCTGCATCCGGACCGATGACGGCCGAGCACCGCCGAGCGCTCGACGAGCGCCGTGAGCTGTTGGAAGCCCGTGCCACCGGACTGGTCGAGCGTGCCATCAAGGACCGTGAGCCTTGGGTCTCGGCAGCGAGCCGTCCGCCCCACGACGCGGCTGCTTTGCCCGCCTGGCGGGATCAGGTCCGCATCGTCGCCGCCTACCGTGACCGCTACGACATCAACGGAGCCCACCCGCTGGGGACGGCGCCTGAGGGCATCACCCAGCGGGCCGACCGAGAACGTGCTGCGGCCGCCCTGCGACGGGCACAGGAGTTGGTCAGAGACCCCGCGGGGCGCCGTGTCACGGGGGTCGAGCCGGCCGCCATCTCTCGCTGACGTGTTTCCGCAGGTGCTTGTCATCCGTGGTTGTCCACAGGTGTCAGAGATTGCTGCTCACGGCACGCGGATCCTGCGCTACCCCGGAGAGACGACATCAGGTCGTCTGAAGGGAACCAGGTCATGATTCTGATACTCGCGGTCCGCCTGGCCGCAACCACCCACGTCTACCTCGACGCCTACGCGCCGACCAACATCCTCATCCGCGCGCTGCTCGATTCCAGGCGCCAACCCCTCGCCTTCCCGGTCTCAGCGGTGCTGGCGGTCGCTTACGGGCTGGTCGGGGCCTGGCTGACTTCGATCATCGACTCGGGTGGTCCTGGTCGGCTCAATCCGCTCGCGTTGCTGTGCGCTTGGAACATGATCAAGTTCGGCTGGGTGAGCTTCGCAGTTGCGTGGAGCCGAGCCGTGAGTGTGTTCCGGGTGACCTCGCCAGCGTCTACCGGTCCATTTCACCGTGGAAAGGCCCGCTGAAAGATAGGGTGACGTCGAGACGGATGGAAAGCATGACGCCATCGGTGGCGGCGCGGAGAGGGCGCGAGAACTTGGTAATGGGGATCGCTAGCGGTGGTGGTGTCCGGTGACGGCGGTTACTGCGGTGAAACAGGGATTTACCGATTACCAAGCGAAGTACTACGCCTACGAACTGCAGCGGAGTTACGCCAGTGACCACGTCGGCAAGCTCGCCGGCCTCCTCTTCGACGCGCAGGTCGAGCCCAAGCCGCACCAGATTGACGCCGCGCTTTTCGCGCTACAAACCCCGTTCCTCAAGGGCGTGATCCTCGCTGACGAGGTCGGCCTCGGAAAGACGATCGAGGCTGGCATCGTCATCAGCCAGTACTGGGCTGAGCGAAAGCGCAGCATCCTGATCATCGCGCCGTCCAGCCTTCGCCAGCAGTGGCAGCAGGAGCTTTACGAAAAGTTCCTGATCCCGAGCTCGTTGCTCGACGCCAAGACCAAGGACCGCCTCCTCGGGGCCGGCCGATCACCCGAGGTCCTGATCTGCTCGTACGAGTTCGCCCAGCGCCACGAGCTGTCGCTCCTACGCGCGTGGGACGTCGTCGTCGCCGATGAAGCGCACCGACTGCGCAACTTCTGGAACGGCAAGGCCAAGGTCGCCAACGCCGTCGCCCACATCGTCGATGGCGCGCACAAGACCGTCCTGCTCACCGCGACTCCGCTGCAGAACAAGCTCGAGGAGCTCTACGGCCTGGTCTCGGTCTTCGACCCGGACTACTTCTACTCGCTCGACGCATTCCGCGAGCGCTACATCAAAAACCGAGAGTCAGCCGCGTTTGACGACCTCGGCGACCGCGTCGCGCAGGTCAGCAAGCGGACGCTTCGTCGTGACGCGGACAAGTACATCCGCTTCACAGAGCGACTCCCGCTGACGGTTGGCTTCGAGCCGTCGCCGGATGAGCGGCGCCTGTACGAGCTCGTCAACGATTACCTCCAGCGCGATGAGGTCTACGCCTTCTCTAAGTCCACCCGGCACCTGAGCGCCTTGATCATCCGCAAGCGCCTCGGCTCCTCGACCTACGCCATCGCCAGCACGCTTGAACGCGTCGCAGGCCGGCTGGAGCGCGAGGTCGAAGAGGGCAAGCGCTTGACGAACACCGGCAGCTTCATCGTTGACGCCGACCTCACCAACGAGGAAGAGGAAGAGCTTGACAGGGAGCCGAAGGCCGGATTCACGGCCATCGACCCGCGCGACATCGAGCCCATGAAGGAGGAGGTCCGCGAGCTGCGCGAGTACGCCGCGCTGGCCCGGTCCATCACTGTCAATGAGAAGGCCGTCCAGCTCAACCACGCCCTCGACCTCGGCTTCGAGCGCCTGCGCGAGCTGGGTGCGCCCGAGAAGGCGATCATCTTCACCGACTCGACGGTCACCCAGGACTACATCGCACGCTCGCTCACCGAGGCCGGACGCGGCGAGGGCCTGCTCCTCTTCAACGGACAGAACGACTCCCCGCAAGCCACGGCGATCTATCAGAAGTGGCTCGAACGCAACAAGGGAAGCGACGTCATCACGGGCGTCCTGGCGGCAGACCGCCGCAAGGCTCTCGTGGACTACTTCCGCGAAGAGGGCACGATCATGATCGCCACCGAGGCAGCCTCGGAGGGCATCAACCTCCAGTTCTGCTCCATGGTCGTGAACTACGACCTGCCCTGGAACCCGCAGCGAGTTGAGCAGCGCATCGGACGCGCGCACCGCTTCGGCCAGCAGCACAACGTCGTAGTCGTGAACTTCTCCAACAAGGGCAACCTCGCCGAGCAGCGCATCCTCGAGCTCCTAGAGGACAAGTTCCACCTCTTCAAGGGCGTCTTCGGTGCCAGTGACGAGGTGCTCGGCTCCATCGAGGACGGCCTCGACTTCGAGAAGACGATCAGCGACATCCTGAACCGCTGCAAAACCGCGGGCGACATCGAGGTCGCGTTCAACCAACTGGAAAAGCAGTTCGAAGGCGAGATCTCCAAGGAGATGGCCACCGCCAAGGCCAAGGTCTTCGACAACCTCGACCCCAACGTCCAGGACCGCCTCAAGTCGTACGACGCACAGTCAGGCGAGGTGCTCAACCGCTTCGAGCAGCTCCTCCTAGCGGTCACGAAGTACCAGCTCGACAGCGTCGCCACCTTCGAGGGAGACGGTCGCCAGTTCGAGCTCCACACGGCGCCGATCCCAGACGCCAAGACCGGTCGCTACTTCTTCAAGTCGCAGCCGCAGGAACACGCCCACCAGTACCGCTTTGCCAGTCCATTGGCCGAATACGTCGTCGCCAGCTCGAAAGACGCGGATACGCCTGCCCGTGAGCTCACCTTCAGTCTCGGCAAGTCCCAGCGGGCCAGCACCGCAATCAAGGCGTTGCAGGGCAAGAGCGGGCAGCTCGTGAGCAAGGTCGTCACGTTCCGGATGAAGGCCGGCAACGAGGACATTTCCGAGTCGTACGCGCTTGCAGGGCTGCTGACGGACGACGGTGAGTGGCTCGATCACGAGTACGTCGCTGACCTGATGGACCTCGCCTGCACAGAAGTGTCGGACCCGATTGAAATGATCGACGAGTCGGCCTTCGAAAAGCATCTGGACGCCCAGCGAGAGGCGTTCGAGAAGGAAGTGCAGGCACGCAACGCTCGCTACTACGACCAGCAGGAGGAGCTGCTCTACCGGAACACGCTCGACCGCAAGGCCGAGTCCGAAGGGCTGATCCGCGACTACCGCCAGAAGGAGAAGGAGAGCCGGAAGGCGGCGCGACAGACCGACGACCCGATGGAGCAACTGCGACACAAGAAGGAAGCCAGGCGCTGGGCGCAGAAGGCTGAAGACGAGGACGACCGTGCACGCTGTGAGCGGATCAAGCTCCGGGAAGAGATCGACAAGTACCTCGACCTGATCGAGCAGTCCCTCAAGGGCAAGCGCGAGACCGAAGACCTGTTTGCTATTCGCTGGCGGGTCACTGCATAAACATCAGACTTATCAATAATCATCAATATTGATAAAACGAATTCAGATAAATTCAATGAGGAAGCCTGAATGAGCGACGAAATCCACGAGATCCCGAGTACCACCCCTGACCTGCAGACCGAGCTGGCGCGCCAGCTGCAGGAGTTGGTGCCCGAGGCGATCTCGGACGGCAAGGTCGACGTCGCCAAGCTGACTGAGCTCCTCGCGGAGGACGTCGCCGACAGCAGCGAGCGATTCGGCCTGTTCTGGCCGGGCAAGAAGCGCGCACTCCGCGCTGCCCAGGAGCCCACCACGGCGACGCTCCGCCCGGTCAAGGATCAGAGCAAGGACTGGGACACCACGAAGAACGTCTTCATCGAGGGCGACAACCTCGAAGTGCTAAAGATCCTGCAGAAGCACTACCACGGCAGGATCAAGATGATCTACATCGATCCTCCGTACAACACCGGCAAGGACTTCGTGTACCCCGACAACTACAAGGAGGGGCTGGGGACGTACCTCGAGTGGACCAAGCAGGTCAACGAAGAGGGCAAGAAGGTCTCTACGAACAGTGAGTCCGAGGGGCGCTACCACTCGAACTGGCTGAACATGATGTATCCGCGCCTCAAGCTGGCTCGGAACCTACTGACTGAGGACGGCGTGATCTTCGTCAGTATCGACGAGAATGAGGACGCCAACCTTCGCCTTCTGCTCGACACCATCTTTGGTGCTTCGAACTTCGTCGGCGAGTTCATCTGGCAGCACAGCGTGCAACCCAAGGGCTACACGAACACGGTTTCACTTCACCACAACATGATCTTGGCGTATCGCCGAGGCGAGGCGTTCGAACTCCATGCGCTTGAGCGCACCGCCGAGCACAACGTGAACTACCGGAATCCCGACAACGATCCGCGTGGGCCGTGGCGCGCGGGCGATGTCCGGAATGCTCTTTACCGTCCCAACCTGAAGTACCCGCTGGAGACCCCGAGCGGGAAGCTCATCGATCCGCCTGACAACGGCTGGCGCTGGAGCAAGGAAACGATGGCTGCGAAGATCGCAACCGGCGAGATCAGCTTCGACGCTGCAGAAACCAAGATCACCCGGAAGATCTATCTCGACACGGTCGAAGGCCGGGCAGTGGAGTCCATCTGGTTCGGCAAGGAAGTCGGTGTCACGCGCGACGCCGCTCGCGAGTTGAAGTCGTTGTTCGGTGGAATGCTGCCGTTCGACACCCCGAAGCCGGTTGGCTTGATTGAGCGAATGATGCAGATCGCAGGAGTGGGTTCGGGCGACACTGTGCTCGACTTCTTCTCTGGCTCCGCGACTACAGGCCATGCGGTTGTAGCAGCGAATGCGAAGGATGGTGGCACGCGCCGGCACATTCAGGTCCAGTTGCCGGAGCCAGCCGGGGAGAACACCGAGGCGTACAAGGCGGGGCTCCGGACGCTGGCAGCGATTGCCCGTAGGCGACTGGAACTGGCCGGCCAGAAGGTTGCTGCCGAGCTCACCGGTCAGTCTGTCGACACCGGATTCAGGGCCTACGCGCTCACGGATACGAACTTCACCAAGTGGAGTGTGAGCAGCAAGGTTGAGCCGGGCGCGCTAGAGCAGCACTTGCTCAGCCTGCGCGACAGCGCGGAAGACACCGCCACGCCCGATGCTCTCCTCACTGAGTTGCTTCTCAAGCAGGGGTACTCGCTCACCGAGGAATCGTCCGAAGGCGAAGTGAGCGGGCTCAGCCTGCAGTCCGTCGGCGATGGCCTGCTCCTGGCGTACCTCGACGAACACACTAAGCCGACTCTGGATCAGCTCCGTGCGGTGGTCGACGAGGAGCCCGCGCGCTTCGTGATCCTAGAGGACGCGTTCCACGGCGACGACGAACTGAAGACGAATCTTGCTCAGCTCTGCAAGAGCAAGGGCGTGGAGCTCTGGACTGCCTGATGGAGTTCAAGTTCGACGCTAAGCAGCAATACCAGCTCGATGCCATCGGGTCGTTGGTGCAGCTCTTCGACGGCCAGCCCAAGGACGCCGAGGCCGTCCTGACGACGCTGCGTAGCGAAGGCCAGTTGGGCGGCGCCGTGGATCAGACGAGCCTCGATCTCGATCTGTCCCAAGAGGTTGGGGCCGTGGGCAACAACCTCGTCCTCGACGAGGCGACCATCCTTCAGAACCTGCAGGCCGTCCAGGACAAGAACGGCCTGGAGGTCCTCGGAGCACTCGCCGGCGACGCCCTCGACTTCGACATCGAGATGGAGACCGGCACCGGCAAGACGTACGTCTACCTGCGCACGATCTTTGAGCTGGCCAAGGCGTACAACTTCACCAAGTTTGTGATCCTCGTGCCGAGCGTCGCGATCAAGGAAGGCGTCACGACCAGCATCAAGTTGATGCGCCAGCACTTCCGGGACCTCTACCCGGCGCAGCCGTTCGACTACTCGGTCTACTCGGGCAAGTCCGCCGAAGAGGTGCAAGGCTTCGCTACCAGCACCAACGTGCAGATCATGGTCATGACGATCGACTCGATCCGCGGCGATGCGAACTCTCGCATCATTCACCAGACCCGGGACAAGTTGAATGGCCTGCGCCCGATCGACTACCTGAAGGCCACCCGGCCGGTCGTCATCATGGACGAGCCGCAGAACATGGAATCGCAGCTCTCGCAGTCGTCGATCGGGGAACTCGACCCGATCGCAACCCTTCGCTTCTCGGCGACACACCGCAAGCAGCGCAACGTCATCTACCGGCTCGACCCGGTCGACGCTCACGACCACGGGCTCGTGAAGCAGATCGTTGTTGCCGAGGTTGCCCAGCAGGGCTCGGACGCGACGCCATACATCAAGGTCATCGAGGTCAAGCGTGACCCGTGGGAGGCCAAGCTCGAGTTGGCCGTGCGCGGCGCCGACGGCTCCCTAACTCGCCGGATCGTGAAGGCCAAGCAAGACCAGGAGCTGTCCAACCTCACCAACAACCCCGCGTACGAAGGTTGGTGGATCACCGAGCTCTCGGTCGAGCCGCAGTTCATCGAGCTCAACAAGCACGGCATACTCCAGCAGGGCGAGGAGATCGGCGGCAACTCCGACTCGATCTACCGCGAGATGATCCGCGAGACGATCAAGGAGCACATGCGCAAGCAGACGATGCTCCACTCGAAGGGCATCAAGGTGCTCAGCCTGTTCTTCATCGACAAGGTCGAGAACTTCCTCGGCGACGGCTTCAACAACATCGACGCCAACGGCCAGTTCGTGCAGTGGTTCGACGAGCTGTTCCGTGAGGAGCGCGCCAAGTCGCCGCAGTGGCAGGAACTCTTCCCGCAGGATCCCGCGGAGCTCCGACGCGGCTACTTCTCGGTGCTCAAGGCCAAGCGTGGCGGGACTGACACGTTCCAGGACACGTCCGGCAGCACTAAGGCCGACGACGACGCCTATGACCTGATCATGCGCGACAAGGCTCGCCTGCTCGACCAAGCAGAGCCCGTCCGCTTCATCTTCAGCCACTCCGCGCTGCGCGAGGGCTGGGACAACCCGAACGTCTTCCAGATCTGCACCCTGCGCGAGATGGGCGCCGAGGTGGAGCGCCGTCAGACCATCGGCCGCGGCCTCCGTCTCCCGGTCGACCAGACCGGCGAGCGCGTGGCGGACCGCAGCATCGCCCAGCTCACCGTGATTGCGAACGAGTCCTACGTCGCGTTCGCCAAGTCGCTCCAGACCGAGTACGAGAAATCGGGCGTCGAGATCGGCCGCGTGCGGCTGCAGGAGTTCTCGAAGATCGCCCTCTACGAAGAGCACATCGAGCCCGACGGCCCCGAGTACTTCGGATACGAGCGCTCCAAGAGCCTCTACGAAGCGTTGGAGAAGTCGGGAATGATCAAGGATGGCAAGGTCACCGCTGCGTACCAGCCGACCCAACTCGGCTTCGATCTGAAGCAGCACATCCCGGACTTCTTCTGGCCGTACGAAGACACGATCATCGAGTACATCGGCCGCTCCAGCATTGAGCGCTACGTGAAGCCGCAGTCCAAGCGGAAGGCGCGAAAGCTCAACAAGGAGCTCTTCGCGAACCCCGAGTTCGAGGAGTTCTGGCGCGCCATCTCGGCTCGCACGACATACCGAGTTTCGGTCGAGCGTGACCGCCTGATCGAGGCGACGGTGAAGGCGATCAAGGAAGCGCCGGCCATCCAGCCACTGCGCATCCAAGTCACCCGCGCCGGAGTCAAGATTCTTCGGGGCGGCACCAAGGCCACCGAGACCGGCCAGCGATCCGCGTCGCTCCAGGGCGCCTACGACCTGCCGGACATCATCACGGAGCTGCAGGAAGCCACGTCGCTGACGCGAAAGACGATCATCGACATCCTCCTGGACAGCGGGCGCCTGCCCGAGTTCATGGGGAACCCCAACGACTTCATCCAGATGGTCAAGGGTCGCCTGCAGGCCGTGCTCGCCGAGATCGTCACCGAGGGCATCCAGTACGAGAAGATCGGTGGCTACGTCTACGAGCTTCGCGAGCTGCAGAAGGACGGGCAGGCGGAGAAGGACCGCTTCCTCGACCAGATGTACAAGCTGCAGAACCCGGAGAAGTCCGACTTCGATTACGTCGTCTACGACTCGGAACCCGAGCGCCAGTTCGCCGAGCTGCTTGACGGGCGAAGCGACATCAAGCTCTTCCTGAAGCTGCCGGGCAAGTTCAAGATCGACACTCCCGTCGGTCCGTACAACCCGGACTGGGCGATCATCAAGCACGAGGATGGTGCTGACCGGATCTACATGATTCGCGAGACCAAGAGCACCGACGACGAGGTCAAGCGCCGCCCGATGGAGAATGCCAAGATCAAGGCCGCGACTAAGCACTTCGCGGCGATCGGCGTCGGTGACTACGCCGTCTCCACGCCTGCCAACTGGAGGGTGTAGGCGGGTGAATCCGTACCCTCGCGGTTCTGAGTGGCGCAAGTGGGATCTCCACTTGCATGCCCCGGGCACCAAGCTCAGTGACAACTACGCAGCCAAGGACGGGCAACCGGATCTGGAGCGGTTCTGCCAGGTCGTCCACGACTCTGACGTTGCAGTGGTTGCGATTGCTGACTACTTCTCGCTGGATTCGTTCTTCGCGGTCAAGGCCAAGTACGACGAGTTCTACGCCGACAGCAAGACCCTGCTACTCCCGAATCTCGAGCTGCGCCTGCCCGTCGCCGTCAACCGCGCCGACCAGGAGGTGAACCTGCACCTGATCTTCCGGCCGACACTCACTCGGCAGGAGGCCGACAAGTTCCTCGGACGACTGAAAACCGCGGGCACAACGGGGCCTAGTCGAACCGCCGTCAACTGCTCTGACCTCGCGAGTCAGGCAGACTTCGAGAGCGCGACAGTCTCGCTTGAGGCGATCAACGAGGCGATCAAGGATACTTTCGGCGACCATGCCACGGTGCCGTCGATTCGCCAGGAGCACCTCATTGTCGTTGCGTCAGCGAAGGGCGACGGCATCCGCGCCGGGGGAAGTGGAGTCCAGCGCAAGAAGCTCCTGACCGACGAAATCGACAAGTTCTCTGACGCATTCTTCGCGAACGTCGGTTCGCGCGACTATTTCCTTGGGACTGACCGTCTCGAAACTGACGACTTGATCTCGCCCAAACCAGTCTTCGACGGCTGCGACGCCCACAGCTTCGATCAGCTCGCCCAAGGGCTAGGAAAGCACGTCACGACTGACGGGCACCAGCGGAACGTCACTTGGATCAAGGCCGACCCGACCTTCCCGGGTCTCCTGCAGACGCTGATCGAGCCCGCGGATCGCGTGGCAATGCAGGCGAGCGAGCCAGATCAGAAGGAGCCCTACAAGGTCATCTCGAAGGTGACGTTCTCGGGCACCGATGCCTTCCCGGCTGAGGTACTCCTCAACAGGAACCTGAACTCGATCATTGGCAGTCGATCCTCGGGGAAGTCGGCGCTTCTCGCCTTCATCTCTCACGCTGTCGATGCTGCTGAAACGACACGGATTCAGACCGAGGCTTCGGGAGTCAGCGAGCACGAGGTTGGGCCAGCCGCTGGCTTCACTTGGGCTGACGTCTCTAATGTCACCTGCACGGTTGAGTGGGAGTCCGGAACCGGCACGTCCGGCAAGGTCATCTACATCCCACAGAACTCTCTGTACTCCCTGAGCGAGCAGCCAGACGAGATCACCAAGAAGATCGCTCCTGCCTTGTTCCGGACCTACCCGACGGTCAAGACGGCCTTTGACAGCGCGAGCGGGAAGATCGCTGCGGCCAACACCGAGATCAAGGCAGCGGTGGACGAGTGGTTTTCGCTCGCCGACCGAATCGGAGAGCGTTCGCAAGAGATCAAGGACCTTGGGGACAAGGATGCGATCACGGCTCGGCGCGAGGTGCTCCAGCAGGAGATCGACAAGATCAAGGCGGCCGCACAACTCACCGACGACGAGGTGGCCACGTACCAGGCGATCGCAGGCGAGCTCGACGCCAAGGAGGCGCGCCTGAAGGAAGTTGCCGTCGAACTTGATCAGTTGTCCTCGTTCGTGATGCCGTCAGGCGAGGAGGGCGGCGCCGCCATCCTGCCGGAAACGGTGCAAGCGACCGTGACCATGCGCCCGTCTGCTGTTGAGGTCCCCGACGCGGTTGCTACTCAGATTGAGGCGCACAAGGTCGACGCGGTCCTCGCCTTGGTTGAGGAAGTGGAGAACGCTCTAATCGCGGCGACCACTTCCCGCGACGCGGAGCGGGCAACACTTCTGAGCGAAGTAGCAGCGATCAGGGCGGACAACGCGGAACTCATCGCCAAGCACGAGGCGAACGAGGAGTTGGCGACTGTCGTCGCCGAGCACAAGAAGCAGGTTGGTGTACTCGATGAGATTGCGAGGCGTGAAGCCTCGCTGGGCAAGTTGAGCGCCGATCAGGCGAGCGCTGCTTCCAAGATTGAGAAGGGGATCAAGGACCGCGCCGATGCGCTGACCACTCTTGAGTCGACCTTCAAGGTGGAGGACCGAGTGCTCACGGACTTGAAGTTCGGTATCGAGACGTCGGTGACGCCCGAAGCCGTCTCGCATGTCTCGATTGGGTTCAGTCAGCGGAGCACCAACGACTACGTCAAGGCTAAGGGTGACGAGGTTGCCTATTCAGAGGCGCAGGCGAATCCGGCGAAGTTCCTCCGTGCGCTTCGTGACGAGAAGGTACGCCTGAATAAGGGCTATGATCCCAGCGCCGTCGCCGCCGAAGTCCTGACCGTCACGAAGGAGGTCCGCTTCTCGGCGGAGCTCGACTCGGACCGGATCGGTGGGTTCACGCGCTCATCCATGACCCCAGGCAAGCAGGCTCTCTTCGCACTGACGCTGATCCTGAACGAGTCGCAGGAGCCGTGGCCGCTCCTCATCGATCAGCCCGAGGACGACCTTGATAGTCGGTCGATCTACGAGACGATCGTTCCGTACCTCGCGAAGCGGAAGAAGGAACGCCAGATCATCATGGTGAGCCACAACGCGAACCTGGTCATTGGCGCTGACTCGGAGCAGGTCATCGTAGCCAACCGGCACGGGGACGATCGCAGGAACAAGGATGCTCGCACGTTCGAGTACTTCACGGGTTCCCTCGAGCATTCGCAACTTCTCAACGACGCAAGCCCGACCACCCTCGGGCGGTTCGGTGTCCGCGAGCACGCGTGCGAGATTCTCGACGGTGGTGAGGAGGCGTTCCAGAAGCGGCGCGAGAAGTACAAGATCTGAGCCAGTTGCTCAGCGCGGGCGTTCTCGACAGCGACACGGTTCAAAAATTCGTGGCCAAGATCTGGGGACGACGAGCAGCAGGCAACTCATTTTCTTGAGCCACAACGCCAACCTTCTCGTCAACGACGATGCAGACCTCGTGTTGGTCTGCGCCTACGTCGCCCCTGGGATCGGGCGGCAGGTGAACATCAAGGAGCAGGGCGCCATCGATGTAGCGGCGGTCAGGGACCAGATCACCGCAGTGATGGAAGGCGGCGAGAAGGCCTTCAGACTGCGGAAGGAGAAGTACGGGTTCTGACGCAGCACCAGCGTGGGCCAACTAACCTGTCCTGAGCGCAGCAGCCAAGGTCGAGGAGGGATGCGTGGACTTCTACGAGCGGTTGTCGATGCGCCCGCTTTTGTGGACGAAGTTGCACGCCTTGACGGGCGAAGCGTTCCAGGGCTTCTTCCACGACCTGATGACATGCGCTGACCCCGACTTTGTTGATGTACGGACCCACGGCAACATCGGCGACCTTGCGAGCGACGGTCTGAGCCTCAACGGTCGCCGTCTGTTCGCCTGCTACGCGCCTGAGACGCCCGACGCCTCGAAGACGCTGAGCAAGTTCAATAGCGATCTCGCCGGGGCTCTCTCGAAGCGTTCCGGCCAGTTCGACACCTTCGTTTTCGTGCACAACGACACCCGGGGAACCCATCCGGAAGTGTCGGCAGCGTTGGCCGGCGCCCGGAAAGCAAACGGCGGCATTCAGTTCGAGGTGATCGGGGCTCGGCACATTCGGGACATCATCGGGCGCCTGACTCGCGATCAAGTGGAGGAGCTTCTCGGCAGCGAGCTCCCCCTTCAGCACACGGTCACGGTAGGGCTCACCGAGATGGAGGAACTGCTCGCCGAGTTGTCGGTGGCGGGCATCCCGCTCGACCCTGGTGCTCCGGTTGAGGCTGTCTCGATCAACAAGCTCCGATTCAGCGCGCTCACGCCCGACAGCCAAGCGGAGCTGCGCGACGCGATGAGGCACTCGTCGATGATCGATGACTACTACGCACGTCGGATCGACGTGACGGAGCGCGACGAAGTTGCAGCTCGATTCAATCGGGAGTACCGCGACGCGGTTGCTGACAACGCGGAGCCAGAAGACACGCTGTTTCGCTTGCGGGAGTTCCTTGCTGGGTCGCGGCTCCAGTCCGGCCCGCTCTACAGGGCCCAGACCGCGGTGCTCGCCTACTTCTTCCAACGCTGTGACATCTTCGAAAACCCACCGGCAGGCTGGGTTCCGCCCACGGAGGTTGCGTCGTGATTACGCCGACTAAGGGGATCGCGCCTCAGCGCGCGCTGCTTAGCGTGGGCGCACAGATCGCGCAGCTTCTGGATGAGCCGATGACGGTCAGCCAAGCATGGTCGCGGCTCGGGCAATGGCGTGCCTCGAACGGCCATCACGCCGCGGTTTCATTCTCCTGGTTCGTACTGGCGCTGGACACGCTGTACGCCCTTGGGGTTGTGCGGCTTGAAGCCGGACTGATCGTTCGGAGAGTCGCGTAATGCTGAGAGAGGTGCGATCGAGCGACGATCGCTTCAAAACCGTCGCACTTGGCCCTGGACTAAACATCCTGGTCGCGGACAAGACTGCTACCTCGGCGACGACGGACAGCCGGAACAGTGCCGGGAAGTCGTCCCTGGTTGAGATCTTGCACTACGTGCTCGGCATGCGACGGCTGACAGGCTCAGTGATGGCCAACCGTGCTCTGCGTGAGGATGTCTTCACGCTAGTGCTCGATTGGCCGGGACTCGAAGACCCCGTTTCCGCATCGAGGTCGCTCAAGCCCCGGTCGCGATCGAAAGTGGCGGTGACGCCGGACGTCACTGGCGGAGTAGACACGTTGCCGACGTTCGCTCGCGACGTGCCTGTTGCAGAGTGGCTCTCCGCCTTGGGAACCTCGTTGTTCGGGCTCCCCGAAGAGCACGAAGGCGTGAGCGTTCGCGGGCTTCTGTCGTTCTATGCGCGCCGCGTATCCCAGCATGGCTTCGATGACCCGGTTCAAACCTTCCCCCGTCAGTCAGTCACCGAAGCGTCGTCGAATGTCGCCTATCTTCTCGGACTCGACTGGCGCTTGGCGGCTGGCTACCAATCGCTGGCCGCAAGAGAGGCTGTGCGCAAGAAGCTCCGCGAGGCCATCAAGGACCCCGGGTTCAAGCTCGTTGTCGGAGCCGTCTCCGAGCTGAGGGGACAAGTGACTGCGGCGAACGCCCGGGTCCGGTCTCTCCAAGAGCAGGTCGCGGCGTTCCGAGTCGTGCCGGAGTATGAGCGCCTACAGGCAGAGGCGGACGCGGTCGACGAACGCATTCGGACTTTGCGAAGTGCAGACGCCGCCGATCGTCGCAACATGCTCGACTTGGAGGCCGCGATCCGCGATGAGGATGAGCCGGACGTCAGTTACGTGGAGCGGATCTATCAGGAGCTCGGCATTGAGCTTCCGGGCGCTGTCCTGCGCGCGTACGACGACGTCCGTGTCTTCCACGACTCCGTCATCGCGAACCGGCGTGCCTATCTGCAGGACGAGCTTGAGGCGACTCGTAGTCGCCTCGATGAGCGTCAGCGCGAGCGTGACGGGCTGGGCGAGCGACACGCAGCCCTGCTCCGAACACTCCAGCAGGGAGGCGCCCTCGCCGCGTTCACCGCTCTTCAACAGCAGTTGTCGGCAGCGCAGGCCGACCTCGGCACACTGCAATCACGGCTGGACACAGCGGTGCAGTTGGAGGCGACGCAGTCAGAAATCAAGCTTGAGCGTGGAAAACTTCAACAGGCCATCAGCAGGGACCTCAGCGAGCGCGACAACACGGTCACCGAGATCAACGCCCTGTTCCAGAGGTTTGCATCAACCTTGTACGGGGCCGGGCGGGACGCGTGGGTAGAAATCACCGCGCTCGAAACCAGCCTGCGGATCAATCCGCACATCGGTGGTGAGGACAGCCAAGGTGTCGGCAAGATGGTCACGTTCTGCTTCGATCTGATGGCTGCAGTGATCGCCCGCCGAGGTGGGCGGGGCCCCGACTTCTTGGTGCACGACAGCCACCTGTTCGACGGTGTGGACGAGCGTCAGGTTGCGAAAGCGCTGTCGCTCGCTCGCCAGGTCTGCTCGGAGGAAGGTCTGCAGTACATCGTGACAATGAACTCGGACGACCTCGACAAGGCGGAGCGTCACGAGTCGAGCGTCGCTGACTGCATCATCGAACCGCGTCTGACCGATGAGTACGACACGGGCGGCATCTTCGGCTTCCGGTTCGACTGATCCATCGCGTGTCGTGCAGTTTGCTGTCCATTCCAGGCTCACGCCGGGACGGTGAAAAGTCTCCGCTGCGGGTGCAGATGCTCAGTTCAGCCACGGCTTGCCTGACCGCAACCTTGATGTCGTGGACAAGTTAGGCATGTGGGCGGCGCATTACGGGGCGCTGTGCGAGTTGCGCCAACGCGAGCTCCAGGTGGATCCGGGCGAGTGTGGTGGTACGGGACATCCACGATGTCCTCACAACCCATGCGCATGCCTCACGGCTGTCGACGATGGCGTCCTGTGAGGCCGTTTGTCGGTCGAGGCGGGTGACCTCTCGAACGCGGAAGATGTCTGAGCCCATGGCCAGTGAGACACCGGCAATCGAGCCGCGGGCTGCGCGGATTCGATCTGGTACCGCTTATGGTCCACTTTGAGACCGTGCCACTCGGCACTCGGCGGGTATCCTGAGATTGGAAGCGAGGGCGATTCCCTCACTACACCGTGCGAATCGGTAGCTTCCGACTCAGGACCGCAGTAGTCGCGACGCCCCTGACGGCGCCCAGAGGTCGCAGGTTCAAATCCTGCCCCCGCTACGAATTTCAGGCGCGGAACCCACGGGTTCCGCGCCTGAAAGGTTTGTGGGACTTGATCATGTGTCCACTTAGGGCCGGGTTTCCCGGACAACCTGACCGGGGGCGGTCGAAGTGCACCCGCGGGTGACCTACACCGCGACGCCCTCCGGAACCGACCGGGGAGCGGGCCCGGACGGCGGGTGGCTATGCCGGTCCGACATGACCCACCTCATGACGATGACCGCCGCCCACGCCCTCGACCGGATCGCCGACTGGCAGACCGCCCTACGTGCCGAGAACAAGAGCCTGGGCACGATCTTCACCTACTCCGACGGCGCCACCCGGTACCTGCGCTGGTGCGCCGAGGCTGACCTCCTCCCGATGAGCCGAGCTGCGCTCAACTTCTGGATCGCCGGACTGCTCGATGCCGGATCCTCGCCCGGCACTGCCCGCATCCGCCAACTCGCCGTACGCCGCTTCGCGTCCTGGCTCACCGCCGGCGGCGAGATCGCCGCCGACCCGTTCCCCGGCGTCAAGGCGCCGCGTTACGAGCCGCCGCTGGTCGAGCCGCTCACTGACGCCGAGCTCCGAGCGCTCATCGCCACCTGCGCCGTCCCAGACAACCCCACCACCTGGAAGTCCCGACCTGAGCACGCGCTCAACGACCGCCGCGACGAGGCCATCATCCGGCTCATGTTCGAGACCGCCATCCGGTCCGGAGAGCTCGTCGACCTACGACTCGACGACCTCGACCTGACCGGACGGCTGATCACGATCCGTCGCGGCAAGGGCGGACGCGGCCGAGTCATCCCCGTCGGCCAGGCCACCACCGAGGCGCTACTCGCGTACCTCGACCACCGCGAGCAGCACCCGCTGGCCGCTAGCCCCGACCTGTGGCTCGGCAACCGCGGCCAGCAGTTCGGCCGCGAAGGACTCAGCCGGGCTCTACGCCGTCGCGCCGCGCGCGCCGGAGTACAAGGCTTCCGGCCCCACCGGCTCCGGCATACCGCTGCCCACCGATGGCTCGCGGCCGGCGGCTCGGAATCCGGCCTGATGGCCATCGCTGGATGGACCCGCAGCGACATGCTGGTCCGCTACACCCGCGCCCGCGCCTCCGAACGTGCTGCCGCCGAGGCCCGCCGTCTCGACCTGGGCAACCTCTGATCGGGCTACCCGGGAGGTCGGTCCGCGACCTACCCTTCGACGCGACCGGTCAGGTGGCCGAGGGGGCCGATGCGGCCTGGGGCGAGGCGTGCCCATAGGTCGAGGGCGTGCGCGTCCGGGCCGGCGATGACCCGAGCACGGTCCTTCTCGATCGCGTCCACGACGCGGCGGGCGAGCATGGTCGGTGACCGCATTCCGAGGGAGGCGAACCGTGAACGGCCCATGTCGGCGAGCTTGGCTCGCTGGCTTCCGCGGGCGCCCTCGGTGATGCCGGTTCTATGGGCGCCCGGGAAGACGGTGGTGAGGCCAATGTTGGTGGCGACGAGTTCTGCGCGGAGGGCTTCGGAAAAGGAGCGGACCGCGCCCTTGGTAAGTGCGTAGATGGCATTGTGGGGCAGGCCCATCAGGCCGACCATGCTGGAGACGTTCACGATGTGCGCCTCGTCCTGTTCTCGCAGTACAGGCAGGAACGCGTGGCACCCGTGGAGCACACCCCATACGTTGATGTCGACGATCCAGTGGAGGTCCGCGAGGGTTTCCTTCTCGAACGCGCCGGCTGAGGTCACGCCGGCGTTGTTGATCAGGATGTGACAGGCCCCATGCGCGTCAAGGACCTCGCCGGGAAGTGCCTGCATCCGCTCGGCCTCCGCGACGTCGGCCACGTGGGTCGAGACGCTGGGTCCGATGGCCCGTACGAGTCGAGCGGTCTCCTCGATGCCCTCGGGGCGGACATCGACCGCGGCGATCGTGGCTCCGCGTCGGGCGAGTTCGAGGGCAAGCTCGCGGCCGATACCGCTGCCCGCCCCCGTGATGACAGCGACACGGTCTTGCAAGGTACGCATAAGGGGTTCCTCTTCAGTTCGTTCCGGGGTGGGTGCGGCGGCCGCTCGTCGGAGTGGCGCGTCGCAGGGAGCGGGGCGGTTCAGCTGATCTGGAGGGCCTCGACGCAACGGGTCCGGGTGTCGCCGATCTTGTCGGAGGTGGCGGCGGCCTTGGTCATGCACAGGTTGCAGTGGTTGCAGGAACCGCGGGTGGTCTCGCCGGCTTGCATCCGGTTGATCAGGTCGGGTTCGCGCAGCAGTGCGCGTCCGAGGGCGACGAACTCGAAACCTTCGGCCATGGCGCGGTCCATGGTTGCTTTGTCGTTGATGCCGCCGAGCATGATCAGCGGCATCGAGACGGCTTCACGGAACGCCAGGGCCTTGTCGCGGAGGAACGCTTCCTCGAACGGGTACGACTTGAAGAACCGCTTGCCGACCGGGGACTTCAAGCCCACCCTCAGGGCTGGTGGCATCGTCTCCGCGAACTCGTTGAGGGGCACGTTGCCGCGGAAGAGGTACATCGGATTCAGCAGGGAGCTTCCGGCGCTCAGTTCGAGTGCGTCCAGGGTGTTGTCGGCCTCGAGCATCTGGGCGAACTCGACGCTTTCGGGCATCGAGAACCCGACCGGGGAGCCGTCGGTCATCCCGATCTTCGCGGTGACAGCCACCTTGTCACCGACCTCCTCGCGGACCGCACGGGCTACCTGGCGGGCAAACCGGGACCGGTTTTCCAGCGACCCGTTCCAAGAGTCTTTGCGTCGGTTCTGGCCCTTGGCGAGGAAGGATGAGAGCAGGTAGCTGTGGGCCATGTGGATCTCGAGGACGTCGAAACCAGAGTCGGCCATGATCCGTGCGGTGCGGGCGTAGTCCTTCGTGATCCGAGTGATGTCCGCATCCGAGCAGGACCGGATCATCTGCATGCTCATCGGCGAGGGCATCCGGGAGGCAGCAAGAGCGTGCACCCCGTTGGAACGGCCGTTCGCGACCGGACCGGCGTGGCCGAGCTGGCCCGCGATCTTGGCTCCGGTCTCATGAATCGCCTCGGTCAGTCGCGCCAGTCCAGGGGCGGCCTGGTCGTTGACGACGATGACCTCCCGGTGAGTCCTGCCTTCGGGTGCCACCGCCAAGTACGCCACGGTCGTCAGTCCGACGCCGCCTTGGGCCGGAGCGAGGTGGTAGTCGATCAGCTCGTCGGTCACGAGGCCCTCGGGGGTGCGGCCCTCGAAGGTCGCAGCCTTGATGGTGCGGTTACGAAGTTGCACAGGTCCGAGCGTCGCGGGAGCGAAAACGTCAGGCGTCATGCGCAGAGAGTAGCACCAAACGAGACGGTCCGTCTCGTCTCGTGGAAGGTAGGGTCTTCCCTGTGAGCACCCCAGCCTCAGCACCTGCGCCCGCTTCCGATGACGACCGACCGCGGCGGCGCAGCGAGCGCGCCCGACTGGCCATCCTGCGCGCTGCCAACGAACTGCTTCACGAGAACGGGCTCGACCAGTTCAGCATCGAGGGCGTTGCCGCCCGTGCCGGAGTCGGCAAGCAGACGATCTACCGGTGGTGGCCGAACCGCGCGGCCCTGGCGGCCGATGCACTGCTCGATCGTGATGACCTCGTACCTACGTCGCCGAACGACACCGGAGACGCTCTTGCCGACCTCGGCGAGTGGGCCGGCGAACTGGCCGTGGCGATGGGGTCACCCCGTGGCGCATCGACCATGAGGATGCTCACCGCTGCGGCGACCGAGAACGAGGAGATCTCGCGCCGTTTGCACGACAAGTTCAGCGGGCCCCTTCAGGAGCAGGCGATGGCTCGCCTCGGCTCAGCTCCTGATCTGACGGCGACCTTCGAGGAGCGCCGCGCCGCTGTCGACGCCATCATCGGCTTCATCCTGTTCCGCGTCCTGGCCCATCAGGAAGTGGGCCGAGCCGGCACCGCTGACCTCGTTCGCGCTCTCGCGGTGGGGTTGCGCGGTTCGGCGGAAGGCTGACCGCTCACGTAAGAAATCGGGCGGCGCGGGTACTCCGAACGCTCAGAGTTCTGAGGGAAGGCCGTGCAGGTAGAGCGCAGGCAGGTCAGTGGCTTGCGTCAAGGCTGAGACCACGCCGGGACTGGCATGGCGGAAAACGTCGGGATAGTCCCGCTCTCCGAGCTCGGCCCGCACCGGCCAAGCGAGCTGTTCGGTGTCGAGACTGAACTGTGCGTCAACGCCGGCCTTGTTCCCTCGGGGATCTTGGCGATGCCATGAGCCTTCCAGGTGGATGGCGACGAGACCGTGGAGCATGAAGGTCGTCTCGTCGTCGGTCAACAGCTGGTAGCAAAGCCCGGTGGGGATGCCTTCGGCCCGCAGTAGTGCCGCCAGCAGGTGCGCCTTGGCGTAGCAGAGGCCGGTGCCCTGTTCGAGAGCATCCGAAGCGCGCAGGGTCACGCGAGGGTCCTGGGCGTCCCACGAGTGGGTGACCTCGTCGCGTACATACTCGAATGCCGCCCTCGCGAAGTCGACGTCGCGAGGATGAGCAGCGCGTAGCTGCTGGGCCAGGTTGCGAATGGACGGATCTTCGTGATTGACGATGTCATCCGCACCGAGATAGTCGCCCGGATTGCTCGCGACCAGTTCCATGGGCCCTAGGAAACCATCTGCGCTGCCTCAGAGCAGGCCCAGGTACTTCCCGGAGCCGGTGTATGGGTTGACCGGGATGCAGGGGACGGGCTTGGCGTCTGCTGGTGCAAGTGCGTTGACGACGAAACGCCAGGTCCGTTCGCTGAAGCCGATGGAGAGGTGCTCGGACTTGTCCAGGGCGCAGCCGTCCTGCAGTGGTGGCGAGGTTCACCGCGCGCAAGTGCTGTCCCGGCTGCGCCGACTCATCGGCGGCTACCTCGCCCTGGGCTGAGGTGGCGAGTGGCGGTTAACCGCGTGCCCGGAATCGACCAGGGTCCACTTTGGGTCCAGATTGAGCTGCTCCGGATCCGTATCTGACGGGTATCCTGTGACTGGAAGCAATCCGGTTTCCCGCTCAAAACAAGGGAATCCCGTAGCAACCGTCCTGACTCCGTAGCTGTCGCAGGTGGCCCGATCTCGTCCAGAGGTCGCAGGTTCAAATCCTGCCCCCGCTACAAGGATCAGGGCCCGACCGCCGAGTGCGCCGGAGGTGAGGTCGGAGAGAATCGCCAGCGTGCGGGACCTCGTGACGTTCGCGGCGGAGATGCTGGTGCTCTCCGTGGCCACCGTGCTGCTCGCCCGCTGGTTCCGGGTGGGGCTGGGGTGGTCGCCGCTGATCGCGCTGGTGCGGGCGGCGGTGCAGCTGGGGGCGGTGGCGCTGCTCCTGCGGGGTGCCCTGTCGGCGCCGGCGGCGGTGCTGGCCTTCGTGGTGCTGATGATGAGCACGGCGTCGTGGACGGCGGGCGGACGGATCCGCGCGCTGCCGGGCGGGCGGCGTCTCGCCGCGCTCGGGGTGGTGGCCGGGGCGGCAGCGGCCCTCGTCCCGGTGCTCGGACTGGGGCTGGGGAGCACGGGGTCCGACGGCCAGCACGTGGTGGCGGTGGCCGGCATCGTCATCGGCGGTGCGATGACCGCCGCCACCCTGGCCGGACGCCAGTTCGCCCGGCAGGCGACGCTGCGGCGCGACGAGATCGAGGGCTGGTTCGCGCTCGGGGCCACTCCGAGCCAGGCGCATGACGAGATCGCCCGGCAGGCGGTGCGCGAGGCGCTGCTGCCGAACCTCGACCAGACCCGGGCCACCGGTCTGGTGACGCTGCCGGGTGCCTTCGTGGGTGCGCTCTTCGGAGGCGCCGGGCCGGTGGAGGCGGCGCGGTTCCAGCTCGTGGTGCTGGCCTCGATCGCGCTCGCGATGCTCGTGTGCGCGCTCGTGGTGACGCTGGGGGCCAGTCGCTCGCCGTTCGTGATGGTGGGGGAGTAGCGCCTCGGCGCCGGATCCGCAGGCCTTTGCCCAGAACCACTCCGATCGTTCGTTCGGTGGCCGATGAGGGGGCAGTCGTCCACGAAAGGACTCCCTGATGTCTCGGCCCCCCGCTCCCGACTCCCACCGCTCCCGAGCCCTGCGCGCCTCCCGTCGTCGCCCGTCTGCGCCGCGCGCGCAGGGCGACACCCCGATCTGGCCCGCCGACGGCCTGGTGACCCTCTCGATCGCGCTGCCGACGCCGCCGGTCGTCGACGAGGAGGCCGAGCGCGTCACCTCCCGCACCACCGCCGTGCTGCGCCGGACCTCGCGGTGCACCTCGAGCGCTCCCGTCGCCTCGGGCGCGCGCCGTCGGCGCTGGCCCTGTGGTCGTGGCTCGGGGCGCGCCGTCAGGAGTGCGACGCCACCGGACGCGGCGACATCGCCCGTCAGGCGGCGGCGCTGCTCGCGATGGTGCACCCCGACGTCGACGTCGCCGGCGCGGGCACGTGGGCCTCGATGAGCTGCCGCTGCGTCGAGCCCCTGCGCACCTGGGTGCCGGCGACGCGCGTCGGACTCGAGCTCGACCTCTCCGCCGGCGTCGCCCGCGCGCTCCTCGACGGCGCGGTCGTCGCCGAGGGCGAGGTCGAGCGCGCGCCGGACGACGGCAGCGTCGCCACCCGGGCCCGGGAGGCCGTCGTCACGCGCTGCGAGCACGGCGCCCGCCTCGACGTGCTCTGGCGCGTCCGCGGCGCGCACGTCGACTGGAGCGTCGCCGAGGCCGTGCCCGCGGCGCTGCCGACGCCGGTCACGGCGCCCGACGTCGCCTGCGCGTGAATTCCTGCGCGAACGCCTGCGCGAGCACCTAGAAGGTCGTGTAGAGCTCCTCGCCGGCCCGCCGCTGAGGCGGGGCGGTGAGGTGCTCGCCCGGCACCTGCAGCGGGATGCCCGGCGGGTAGGCGATGACGTAGCGCCCCTCCTGGACCTCGCCGACGGCAGGCTCCTCGGTGCCGCACACGGCCGCGATCGCCTCGGCGAGCACGTCGACCTGCTCGGGCGTGACGCCCACGTGCACCGTGAACAGCAGCGTCGGGCCGTCCTGCCGGGAGACGAAGATCCCGTACTCGTCGAAGAGCTCGCGCCGGGCGACGTGCGCGCGCTCGGGGGAGCCGAGGTCGACGTGCACCTTCATCGGGTCGAGCGCGTAGGCGCCGCCGAGCGTCGCGACGGGCTGGTGGACGGCCAGGCCCGGGGTGGTGCGGGCGATCTCGCGGATCCGCTCGGCCAGCCGCAGCGAGCGGTCGACGAGCGCCTCGCCCTCGGCGACGGCGTGGGCGCGGGCGATGTCGAGGCTCGCGACGATCGGCAGCGACGGGCTGGTGGTGTGCACCCGGTAGACCGCGGCGTCGACGTGCTCGCGCAGCGCCTTCGGCCCAAGCACGTGGACGTAGGAGCCCTGCCGCAGCGCGAGCATCGACTTGTGGGTCGACTGGGTGACGAGGAACGACGCCGGCCAGTCCGGATGGTCCTCCATCGCCTCACGGATGCAGGGGACGGCTGCGTTGCGTCGCAGCATCGGGTGGAAGGCGTGGATGGCCGTCCTGGCCTCGTCGACGAGCACCTTGCAGCCGGTGGTGGCCGTCAGCTCGTGGAGCGCGGCGAGGAAGCGGCGCATCTGCACCAGCGCGCCGTCGTAGGCCGAGACGCCGATGACGACGACGTCGTAGGCGGTGCCCTCCTCGCGGGCGCGCCGCAGCGCGGTGATGACGCCGTGCTCGGCGTCCTCGGGGCAGGTCGGCGCGTAGTGCACCTCCGCTCCGAGGCGGTCGAGGGCGAAGTGCACCGACTGGTGCATCGAGCGGTCGACCAGCACCCGGGCCCCGTGCACCTGCAGCGCCTCCAGGGCGATCTGGTTCGCGCCGGTGGTGCCGGTGGTGACGTAGTGGGTGTCGTCGGCGCCGAAGGCCTCGGCGGTGAGGCGACGCGAGCGCGCCAGCGAGCGGTGGGCGCGGAAGAAGGAGTCGAGCTCGGGGGAGCCCAGCGTCACCTGGGTGGCCAGCATGCGGGAGGAGAAGAGCCGCCGGGCCTGCTCGGCGTGCTCGGAGGTCTCAGGATCCGGGGCGTGGGCCAGCGAGCCGATCGGCAGGGCGTGGAAGTTCGCGATGCCGGCGCCGGCGTGACGCTCGAGGGCGTCGGCGTAGGGCGTCTCGGTCAGTCGTCGGCGTTGCGCTGCGCTCCACATGGGCTGCTCTCCTGGGACGGGTGTGCGACGAGGTCGCACGGACGGGGACGGCGCGGACCCGGATGCTCCGGGTCCGTCCGTCCACGGTGCTCCCGTCGGGAGCGGCGCCGATATTCCGAAGATCACATCGTCGTTCAGGATCTGGTAAGTGCCCCGTGCGGCCCCATATGGATTGCGTCAACAGGTCTCGAGGTAGGCCCTCCAGCCGCCGTGGACGGTGAGGTCGCGCTCGGGACGGGCGGCGTCGGCGGTGCAGACGAAGCCCAGCACCTGCTCGCCGTCGGCCAGGTCGAGCGGGCCGAGGGCCAGCGGCGGGGCGATCGTCGCCGCGAAGCCGCCGAGCGCCGCGGCGGGCAGCGCCCACACCTCCACCTCGACGCCCGGGGCGTTGTGGCCGGGCCCCTGATCGACGCCGCCCGGCACCCGGGTCAGCCCCGGGCGCGGGAGCGGGCCGTCGACGAGGAACATCCGGTAGTCCGCCGCGGTGCGGGTGGTGCGCACCAGCCGTCCGCCCCGCGCCCGGAGGTCCGCGTTGAGGGGCTGCCCGCTGAGGTGCGCGCCCGCGACGGCCACGAGCAGCTCGTCGGCCGGCGCCGACACCGGATCCGCCTCGCCGCCCCAGCGCGCCCCGAGGGTCGCCACGACGTCGTCGCCGCCCGCCGGCGCCAGGAGCTGGACGCCGAACGGGAGGCCGTCGAGGCGTCGCGGACCGGGCACCGCGATCGCGCAGAGGTCCAGCAGGTTGGTCATGTTGGTGAACGAGCCGAGCCGGGTGTTGACCCCGATCGGGTCGGCCGCCACCTCGGCCAGGGTCGGGTGGGTCGGGGTGACGGGCAGCAGCAGCGCGTCGATGCTCGCCCAGGCCGGCTCGGTGCGACGGGCGAGCTCGGCGAGCCGGGTGAGGTCGGCGAAGGCGCGGTCGGCGGTGATCGTGGCGCCGCCGCGGACGATGGCGCGCACGGTGGGGTCGACGGCGGGATCGTCGTCGAGGGCCTCGCCGAAGGCCAGCCAGCGCTCGGCCAGCCAGGCGCCGGTGTAGAGCAGTCGGGCGGCCTCGAGGAACGGCTCGAGGTCGATCGGCACCAGGGTGCCGATGCTCGCCGCGTGCTCGAGCGCGGCCGCCCAGGCGTCGGCGTGCTCGCCGTCGAGCTCGAGCGCCGTCGCCGGGACGCCGAGGCGCGGCGTCGCCGGGACGCGCCGCTGCTCCAGGCGTCGGGCATGGGGGTCGGCGGCGTCGAAGCCGACCATGACGTCGTAGGCGCGGCGGGCGGTGGCGACGTCGCGGGCGAAGACCGTGACGCAGTCCAGCGAGCGGCAGGCCGGCACCACGCCGCGGGTGGAGACCAGGCCGCGGCTGGGCTTGATGCCGACGATGCCGTTGAACGCCGCGGGCACCCGGCCGCTGCCGGCGGTGTCGGTGCCGAGCGCGATGTCGGCCTCACCGCCGGCCACGGCGACGGCGCTGCCCGAGCTCGAGCCGCCGCTGACGTGGAGCGTGGAGTCGACGGCGTGCGGGGCGCCGTAGGGCGAGCGGGTGCCGACCAGGCCGGTGGCGTACTGGTCGAGGTTGGTCTTGCCGACGACCACCGCGCCGGCCTCCACGAGCCGGGCGACCGCCGGCGCGTGGGCCGCGGCGGGCTCGGTGCGGCGGGGGTCGGCGGCCGTGGTGGGCACTCCCGCGACGTCGATGTTGTCCTTCACTGCCAGCCGCAGCCCGTGGAGCGGGCCGGGCACCGCGGGCGCCGGCTCGAGGCGTCGGATCCAGGTGCTCATGCGCCCCACCGCTCCCGCTCGGCGACGAACGCCGCGTGCCGGCGTGCGCGCAAAGTGCCGATCTCTGCGGCGTGCGCGGCCTCGAGCGCCCGCACCTCCTGCACCGAGAAGGTGGCCGGCGTGGCGTGCAGGTCGGATCGTCCGGCCGTGACGTCGGCCCGCGCGTCGGCGAGCTCCTCGGCCGAGACCGGGGTGAACCGGAGCCGGTCGAACTGCCGCAGCAGCCACGGCTGCGGGTCGCGCTCGGAGAGCCGCCACACCGGCACCGTCCGGCCGACGAGCTGGTAGCCGCCGGGGCCCTCCATGCCGTAGACGCACAGGTAGATGCCGCCGATGCCGACGGCGTTCTGCGGCGTCCAGGTGCGGGCGGGGTTGTACTTCGTGGTGACCAGCCGATGCCGCGGGTCGATCGGCACCGCCACGGGCGCGCCGAGGTAGACGTCGCCGAGCCCGACCACCAGGTAGGTGGCCGCGGTGACGACGTCGAAGACCTCGTCGCGGGCGTCGAGGTCGTTCATGCGGCGGATGAACTCGACGTTGTCCGGGCTCCACGGCGCGTCGGGCCGCACGGTGTCGTAGCGGCGCATGGCCTCGTGGGCGGCCGGGTGGTCGAAGGCGATCGGCAGCGTGACGGTGCGGGCCGGCAGCACCGCGGTGGCGGGATCCTCGACCTCGTCGGCCAGCGCGTCGAGCAGGTCGGCCAGGCGCTGCAGCGGGAGCCGCTGCTGGTCGACGGCGACCAGCAGGGAGCGCACGCCCTCGACGATCTCGACGACGCCCTCGGGCCGCTGGGCGCGCAGGGCGCCGGCGAGCAGGTGGATCCACACCCGCACCGTCAGGTCGAACTCCATCGGCCCGGCCTCGACCAGCAGGTGCCGGTCGCCCGAGGCGCGGATCGTGAACGCCGGGTGGTGCCCGGAGGCCTCACGGCTCGCGAGGGCCGCGGGACGGCTGGTGCCGACCGGCGCGGTCACGATGCGGGCGACCGGCTCCGGCTCGGAGGGGTGCTCGAGCAGGGAGTCGCGGGCCCGCTGGGCGGCGACCGCCGCCTGTGGCGTCACCGGCTGCAGACGGACGGCGTCGCCGGGACGCAGCTGCCCGAGCATCCAGCGGTCGGCCTCGATCGTCACGGCCGCGACGACGAAGCCGCCCAGCGAGGGGCCGTCGACGCCGACGATCACCGGGGTGTCGCCCGAGAGCATGATCCCGCCGACGGGGTAGGCGGAGTCGTGGAGGTTGGAGGGGTGCAGGCCGGCCTCGCCGCCGTCGCTGCGCGACCACGCCGGGATGGGACCCAGCAGCCGGACGCCGGTGCGGTCGGCGCGGTGGTCGACGGTCCAGGTGGTCGTGAGCAGCTCCTCGACGCCGGCCTCGGTGAGGTGGTCCGGTGCGCCGTGCGGGCCCGGGATCACCCGCAGCGTCCACTCGTGACCGAGCTCGGGCAGGCGGACCACGCGAGGCGCCCCCTGGTTGTGCAGCGGCCCGAGCGGCAGCACGTCGTCGTCGACGAGGGCGCGTCCCTCGTGGCCGCCGAAGCCGCCGAGGAGGAACGTCGCACGGCTGCCGAGCACGCGCGGCACGTCGAGCCCGCCGGCGATCGCGACGTAGCCGCGCATGCCGGGCCCCTCGAGCGGTCCGACGTCGAGCACCGCGCCGGCGCGCAGCCAGTGGACCTCGCCGCGCGGCAGCGGGTGGCCGTCGATCGTGGCGTGGGCCGCGGCGCCGCCCACGCAGACCAGGCGGTCCTGGTCGAGGCTGAGCACGGGCCCGGTGACGACGCACTCCAGACCGGCCGCGGACGGCGCGTTGCCCACGGCGATCGAGACCAGCGCGAAGCCGAGGTCGTCGAAGGCGCCTGACGGCGGCACCCCGACGTCCCAGTGCCCGACGCGGCTGCGGCCGTCCTGGACGGTGGTCTGCATCCCGGCGCGATGGAAGGTCACCTTCGCCATCACGCCCACCGACCGATCAGCCGCACCGGGGTGGGATCCCAGCCGTTGCACGGGTTGTTGAGCTGCGGGCAGTTGCTGATGAGCACCAGCAGGTCGCGCGAGGCGGTCAGCTCGACGTGCTTGCCCGGCGCCGAGAGCCCGTCGGCGAACTGCAGCCCGCCCTCGGGCGTCACGGGCACGTTCATGAAGAAGTTGATGTTGTGGCCGAGCTGGCGCTGCCCGATGCCGGCGGGCGCTCCGTAGCGCAGGAACGTCTGACGGCAGGCGTGCTGGTGACGCGTGTGCTCGCCGTAGCGGATCACGTTCGACTCCTGCGCGCAGGCGCCGCCGAGGGTGTCGTGACGCCCGCAGGCGTCGTCGGTGATGACGGCCAGCTCGTCGAGCCGCGTCGAGAGCAGCCGGGAGCCCGTGGTCAGGTAGACCGCCCCCTGCTCGCGCACCGTGTCGAAGGCGGAGTAGCGGTTGTCGACGTCGTGGGCGTCGTAGAGCAGGGTGTCGACGGCCTGGTTGCCGTGGAGGTCGACGATGCGCAGCGTCGCGCCCGCCGGCAGCTCCAGGAGCGCGCCGTCGCCGGAGCCGACCTCGAGGTCGATCCGCACGTCGTTCATCGTCGCGGTCATGCGAGGGTCCTCCGGCTCATCTCCAGGGAGCGGGCGGTCTCCGCGCGGAAGAGCACGCTCGGGTCGTCGGGCGTCACGGGCGCCGCGGGGGAGACCGCGACGCGCACGCCGGGCACCGCGTGGTCGTAGGTGGCCAGCGGGTGCTGGGCGGTGCTCAGCACCAGGAGGACGTCGACCTCCGTGCGCAGGACGACTGCGTCGCCCTCGCGGCTGTGGCCGGGCGTCCAGGCCAGCGACGCACGGGGGTCCTCGCCGATGCCGACGCGGGTGAACAGGTTGACGCAGCCGTGCAGGTCGGCCTCGCCGAGGCCGTGCTTGAACAGCTCCAGCAGCACCTCGGAGCGGCCCGAGCGACGCCACGCGTTGCGGTCGGCCTGGTAGCTGGTGGGGGCGAACCGCTCGAGGTGGACGTCCTGGCCGAGACCGGTGAGGCAGTCGTGCCAGTCGAGGGTGGAGGAGACCACCGTGGCCAGCGCGAGGCCGCGGTCGGACATCAGCGTCATGGGCGCGCGCACGCACGCCGACATCTGCGCCTTCATCGTGTCGGGCACGTTCATCCGGTCGAGCCGGTCGGTGCCGAAGAGCAGCAGGGACGCGTTCGCGTCGGGTCCGAGGGCGGTGAGCGTGATCAGATGGCCGGCGCGCACGACGGTCGACCAGGCGGCGTCGCCGGGCAGGTCGTGCTGATAGGCGGGAGTCGTCGCGCTCATGCGCCCTCCTCCGCGACCGTCGCGCCGAGGACGGGCGCCCGCGTCGGGAGCGGCTGGCCGATCGCGGCGTGGTAGGCCCGGCGCTGCACGGCGTAGGCGATCGCGCCGCCGATCGCGGTGAGCGCCAGGGTCAGCAGCGGCAGGTAGTGCAGGACCCAGCCCTCGTCGGCCGGGTCGTAGACCGCGGCCCGCGGCAGCGCGAGGTTCACCGTCATGGCGACGCCGTAGACCACGGCGAGCAGGTTGATCGGCAGGCCCAGGCGACCCAGGGAGAACAGCGGCCGGCCGTTCTCGTCCACGCCGTCGGGCAGGGCCTCGCCGCGCAGCCGGCGCACCAGCAGCGGCGCCGTCACCATCAGGTAGGCGATGTAGAGCAGCATGATGCAGACGCTGGCCAGGCCCAGGAAGAGGCCCGCGTTGCCGACGTTGACCAGCAGGCAGATCGCGGCGCCGACGCCGGGGACGACGGTGGCCAGCACCGGGGTGCTCGTGCGCGGGGAGACCCGGCGCAGGTGACGCGAGAACGGCAGGACGTCGTCGCGCGACATCGAGAACACCATGCGCGCCGCGGCGGTCTGGATCGCCAGGGTGCACACGCACACCGCGAAGGCGACGTCGAGGAGCAGCAGCCGGCCGACGGTGGTGCCGAGCTGGCTGGTGATGACGGAGGGGAGGCCTCCGACGCCGAGGTCGTCGGCGCCCAGGCTCGGCGCGGCCATGAGGGCGGCCACGATGAGGAACGCGCCGCCGAGACCGGAGGCGAGGACCGCGCGGATGATGGTGCGCGGCGTGGTGGCGCGCGGCTTGTGGGTCTCCTCGGCCAGCTCGCCGGCGCTGTCGAAGCCGACCAGCACGTAGGCGGCCATGAGGGCGGAGATGAGCAGCGGCACGACGTATCCGGTGCTCGCGTCGAGGTTCGTGGTGTGCAGCACCACCGACGGTCCGCGCTCGGCGTGGCCGAGCAGCAGGATGGTGAGCAGGACGACGCCGACCAGCTCGCAGGTGACGCCGACGGAGTTGACGATCGCGGTGATCCGCACCGAGACGGCGTTGAGGGTGGTGGTGGCCACCAGCAGCAGACAGCCGAGGAGCACGGCGTTGGCGGCGCCGTCGCGCGAGGCGAGGGCGGTGTCGGTGCCGATCACCTGGAAGCCGCTCCACACCGAGGGGAGCACGACCTGCAGGGCGATCGCCGCGGCCGCGACGGTGATCGTCTGCGCGAGGATCATCGTCCAGCCGGCCGCCCAGCCGAGCACCGAGCCGCCGAGCCGGCGGGCCCACTGGTAGATCGCGCCCGAGAGCGGATAGCGCGCCGCGAGCTCGGCGAAGCACAGCGCCACGGCCAGCTGGCCGACGAGGACCGTCGGCCAGGTCCAGAAGAAGGCCGTCCCGCCGAAGCCGTAGCCGAGGCCGAAGAGCTGGAAGACGGTGGTGAGGATCGAGACGAACGAGAAGCCCGCCGCGAAGGACGCGTAGGTGCCCACGCGTCGGGAGAGCTGCTGGCGATAGCCGAAGGTCCCGAGGTCGCTGGCGGCGATCTGATCTGCTGAGGTCATGGCTGCCTCCGAGTGATCGGCCCGGAGTGCGCACGGCATGCCGGGGCCTGGTGGCCTCCCGGGCTTTTGTCCCGCCGTGGAACGGAGCGTGCCGCTCCGCCTCCCCTCTCGGACCAGGCCCTCCGATCTCTCGGAGGCGGAACCCTAGGGGCGCCCCGCCGATCGTCGGCGGGTCGATCTCAGTGAAGCGAGCCGATGTTTCGTCTGCGACGACCTCGTGTGACAGGTGTGTTGCGGGCGGCTCAGAGGCCGATCTCGGAGAGGTGCGCGAGGCCGAAGCGAGCCACCTGCGCGCCGAGCCGCGCGCCGACCTCGTCGGAGTGACGGAAGTGCACGCCCTCCCAGACGCGAGCGTCGACGATCTCGCGGGTGATCGTGGCCCAGTCGTCGTAGAGCCGTGCCTGGCCGGGCAGGTTGGTGCTGCTGAGCGCGACGGTGGACGGCGCGCGCCGCCCGACGAGGGCGTCGAGCACGACCTGCTGCGCCCCGCCCTGCAGCGTGTGGCCGCTGGGGTACTCCGGGTGCTGCGGCGCGACCTCGAGCGAGGTCCAGGACGGGTCCTGCCGCGTCGGGCCCGTCGTGATCGCGGTGAACGGACGCCAGAAGAGGTAGCGGTACTTGGTGGCGGCCAGCTGGATCTGGGCGTCGACGCTGGTGACGTGCAGGACGGCGACGACGCGCGCCAGCTCGGCCAGCGACGCGCGGGGGCTGCCGATGAGCACCTGCCGGGTGATCTGCGCGGAGAACCCGGTGATGCCGGGATACCAGAAGTGCGCGACGGCCGTCTGCTCGGCGGTGCGCGGCCCGTCGACCCGCCCGAGGCGCGCGCTCTCGGCGAGGTCGCGCAGGTAGGTGGGGGAGTCCAGCTCCGGCGGCGGGCCGGGGTCGAGCTGGTCGCTGCTGCGGAGGAGGAACGGACGCGCCTTCGCCTGTCCGGCGCGCACCGCCGGCCGCGTGGCCGGCGGCGTCAGCTGCCACACGCCGGGCGCGGGCGCGGGCGGGGTGAACGGCGTGTTGACCGATGCGGTGTCGGTGCCGTCGTCGGCCCGCTCGGCCAGGACGTCGGCGGCCGCCTGCGAGCCGGCGACGATGCCGGCGGCGCGGGCGCTCCCGGCGGGGATCGAGGCCAGCGAGCTGGTGAGAGCGGCGTCGAGGGCGGCCTGCTGCGCGGGCACGAGCCGCACCAGCGTGTCGTGGAGCGCCTGGACGAAGGCCGCCGACGCGGCCGGTCCGCGGCGTCCCCTGGTCGCCCGGGCCGCTGCGAGCCAGGCCACCGCCCAGGTGCGGCTCTGGGTGATCGGCTCGGGGAAGGCCGCCGCGGCCACCGCGCTCTCGGTGAGCAGGTGCCAGCCGACGGCCAGCCCGGCGGGTGCGTCGGGGGCCGACGAGCGGTCCCGCGAGCCGTGGGCGGCGTGGGCCGGGGTGGCGGCGCCGAGCGTGAGGCCCGCGGTGCCGGCGGCGCCGACGAGCAGGGAGCGGCGGGAGGAGGGGAGCGGCGTCGTCATGGTGCGTCCTTCCGAGACAGGCGACAAAGACGATCGAGTCAATCGACAATGGCACGTTAGCAGGGCCGGTGAAAACGCGTTGCCGCCGTCCGCCTGCCTCCGTCACCCTGGTTCCGCGCGGCAGGGAGCCGCGCACCGACGCAGGACGAAGGACGCCGTGATGAACGCCGAGCAGAGGCAGCGACGAGAGGGCCATCGCCCGTCGTCGCGCTGCTCGTGCGTGCGCGTCCTCCAGGGCCTGCAGCCGCTCGGCTGAGGGCCTCCGCGCCCCCCGCGACCGTCGTCCCGACGGTCCTCGCACGTGCTGCGCCGGACGCGGCGACGTCCCGATCCTCCTGGGATCCGCTGCGTCGTCCCGGCGTCCAGCCATGCCGCCCAAGCCCGCCCATGCCCCGCATCACCACGACCATCAGAGAAGGAGAGATCAGTGGAGCACCTCGATCAGCGCCTCATCAGCTGGGCGTCGATCCTCGAGGACCAGACCCGCGCGCAGGCCGTGCGCACCAGCCGCATGCCGTTCGTCTTCCCGCACGTCGCGCTCATGCCCGACGCCCACCTGGGCAAGGGCGCCACGGTCGGCAGCGTCATCCCGACCCGGGGCGCGATCATCCCGGCGGCGGTCGGCGTCGACATCGGCTGCGGGATGACGGCCGTGCGCACCCAGCTCGTCGCCGGCGACCTGCCCGAGGACCGGTCGGCCCTGCACGCGGCGATCAGCGCGGCCGTGCCGCTCTCGGCCGGCGGCTACAACGACGCCGTCCGCTCGGCGTCCACGCAGGCGCGCATCGAGGAGCTCGAGGCGATGGCCGGCGCGGACCAGGCCGAGCGGATCGCGCCGGGCTGGCGGCTGCAGCTGGGCTCGCTCGGCTCGGGCAACCACTTCATCGAGGTCAGCCTCGACGAGGAGGACCGCGTCTGGCTGTTCCTGCACTCCGGCTCCCGGGGTGTCGGCAACCGGCTGGCCACCACGCACATCAAGGTCGCGCAGCGGCTGTGCGAGCGGCGCTGGATCCCGCTGCCCGACCCCGACCTGGCCTACCTCGTCGAGGGCGACCGGGAGTTCACCGCCTACCTCGAGGCGCTGATGTGGGCGCAGCGCTTCGCCCTGCTCAACCGGGCGGAGATGATGCAGCGCGTCGTCGAGTGCGTGGGGGAGTGGGCCGATGCGGTCGAGCGGCTCGAGGAGATCGACTGCCACCACAACTACACCGTGCGCGAGCGGCACTTCGGCCAGGACGTGTGGCTCTCCCGCAAGGGCGCCATCGACGCCGCCGAGGGCGTCCGGGGCCTGATCCCGGGGTCGATGGGGGCCGCGTCCTACGTCGTCACCGGTCGGGGGCACCCGGTCGCGCTGCGCTCGGCCCCGCACGGGGCCGGCCGGAGCCACTCGCGGGCCGCCGCGCGGCGGCTGTTCACCCGCGAGGATCTCGACGCGCGGATGACCGGCGTCGCCTGGGGGCGCTCGGACGCCTTCCTCGACGAGCACCCCGACGCCTACAAGGACATCGACGTCGTCATGCGCGACGCCGAGGACCTGGTGACGATCGACCACACGCTGCGCCAGATCGTCAACGTCAAGGGCGACTGAGGCGGATGCGTCCCACGGCGTCGACCCG
>NZ_JBUZJI010000007.1:122848-171785 GCF_055282735.1 Nocardioides sp. B129/18
GCGGGTCGACGCCTGCTAGCGTCACGCCCGCCGAGCGGTCGTGGAAGCCAGTGAGAGTCTGGCACGGTCACGCCACTGTGAGAGCCCGCCGATCCCGTCGCGCTCGTAGTCAGATCTTCGCCCTCAGGCATGCCCACCACCCTGGAACGTGTCATTCCTGAAGGAGCACCACATGCACATGGAACCCGGCGTCGTCGACGGCGCCAAGATCGTCCTCTCCTACGCCACGGCCGGCGCTGCCGGCCTCGCGGCGCTCAAGCTCATGGCCGACGAGGCGCGTCGCGACGGCCTGATGCCGCTCGTCGGCCGGGCCGGCGTCACCACCGCGCTCGTGCTGGTCTACTTCCAGCTCCTGCCGCACGTCCCCGTGGGCGTCTCGGAGGTGCACCTCATCATGGCCACCTCGCTCATGCTGCTGTTCGGCCCGGGATCGGCGGCCTTCGGGCTGGCCGCGGGCCTGCTGGTTCAGGGGGTGCTCTTCGCGCCCTTCGACCTGCCGCAGTACGGCATGAACATCACCACGCTGCTGGTGCCGCTGCTGGCCGCGGCGCTGCTGGCCGAGCGGATCATCCCCGCGCGGACCGCCTACGCCGACCTGTCCTACTCCCACGTGCTGCGACTCTCGGCGACCTACCAGGCCGGCATCGTGGCGTGGGTGGCGTTCTGGTCCTTCTATGGCGAGGGGCTCACGGCGGCGACGCTCCGCGACGTCTCGACCTTCGGCCTGGCCTACCTGACGGTGATCCTCGTCGAGCCGGTCGTCGACCTCGCCGTGCTGGCGCTGGCCAAGCATGCGCGCGGACGCGACCTCGCCCTGCTGGTGCCGCGCGTCACCCGGCCGCTGGCTCCCTCGCTCGCCCAGCCGGGCGCCGCCTAGGCCGCGGCAGCGCACGAGCCCCCGTCCCCGGGCATGGGGCGGGGGCTCGTGCGCGTCCGGGACCTGATCGTCCTGGGGCCCGATCGTCCGGGAATGCGGTGGTGCGGTGGTGTCGTGGATCCCTACGGTGGGCCGCATGCAGCGAGCACGGATCATCGAGGGCGATCGCGTCCTGCCGCCGGGCTTCGCCCACCCGCACGCCTCGGAGGAGGCGCGGCGGATCGCGGAGGACGGGCTGATCCTGCGGGTCCAGGTGGGCTCGGGCGTCCACGGCACCTCGATCACCGGCCAGGACGACCGCGACGAGATGGGCATCTGCCTGGAGCCCGCCCGGTTCGTCACCGGACTGGCGCAGGTGCCGCGCGGCATCGACGCCGACGCGCTCGTCGACTTCGAGCAGTACCAGCGGCACACGGTGTGGGACCAGCCCGGCGGCCTCGCCAACCGCTCGGGCGCCGGCGACCTCGACGTCGTCGTCTACTCGGCGCGGAAGTGGTGCCGCCTCGCGCTCGCTGGCAACCCGACGGTGCTGCTGGCGCTCTTCGTCCCCGACGAGGAGGTCGTGCATCGCGACGAGGTCGGCGCCGAGCTCGTCGACAACGCGCACCGGTTCGTCTCGCGGCAGGCGGCCGCACGCTTCCTCGGCTACCTCCAGGGGCAGAGGGCGGCGATGACCGGCGAGTCGGGCGCGCACACGAACCGTCCCGAGCTGGTCGCCGTGCACGGCTACGACACGAAGTTCGCCATGCACGCCCTGCGGCTGGGCGTCCAGGGCATCGAGCTGCTCACCACCGGACGGATCACCCTGCCCGTGCCCGAGCCCGATCTCTCCTGGCTGCGTCAGGTGCGACGCGGCGAGGTGCCGCTGCCCGAGGTGGTGGCGGCACTCGACGACCTCGAGCGCCGGCTCGCCGAGGTCGGCGCTGCCGCCGCGGTGCCCGACGAGCCCGACCGCGCCTGGGTCGACGCCTGGCTGCACCGCTCGCACCTGCGCTTCTGGGAGCGCTGAGCCGAGCGCTGGGCCTCACTGGTGCACGTGCGCGCGCTGGCCCTCGCGGTCGAAGATCATGATCACCTCGGCCGGCCCGTCGAGGGCGCCGAGTGCGTGCGGGGTCATCGTGGAGAACTCCGCGGCCTCGCCGGTGGCGACGTCGATCTCGCGGTCGCCGAGCCACAGCCGCACCCGGCCCTCGATGACCACGAACCAGTCGTGACCCGGGTGGACGCGCTGGCGGGGACGCTCGCCGGGCTCGAGGCGCATCTTGATCGCCAGGGTGCGTCCGTCGGGGCGGCTCAGCGGCCAGGTGGTGGCCGTCCCGGAGCTGTGGGCCACGGGGCGGATGACGACGTCGTCGTCGCCGGGGGCCTCGAAGAGCACGTCGAGGCTGACCCGCAGCGCCCGCGCCAGCGGCACCAGGACGTCCAGGCCCAGGGAGCGCTTGCCGGTCTCGACGCGGCTGATCGTCGAGGGGCTGAGGTGGGTGAGCTCGGCGAGCTCGTCGAGGGAGTAGCCGAGCGTCGTGCGCAGGCTGCGCAGTCGAGTGCGGGCGAGGGTCTCGACGTCGGCGGGCTCCATGGCCCCAGCCTGGCCCGATCTTGCGGATAGTGCAAGCGCACTTTCGGTAATCGGAAGGCCTGCCTAGGGTCGACCCCATGAGCGACACGCATGACCAGGGGCACGACCACCATCACCGGATCGTCGAGCGGCACTGCGACGTCGCGGTGATCGGCGGCTCGGCCGCCGGACTCGCCGCGGCGCTCCAGCTGGTGCGCCAGCAGCGCACCGTCGTCGTGGTCGACGACGCGAACCCGCGCAACGCGCCCGCGGCCCACATGCACGGCTACCTCGGTCACGACGGCGTCCCGCCGGCGGAGCTCGTGGCGCGGGGGCGGGAGGAGGTGCGCTCCTACGGCGGCGAGGTGCTCGCCGGCCGTGTGCTCGCGGTGCGTCGCGTCGACGCCTCATCGGACGGCCGGCTGCGTGTCGAGCTCTCCGGCGGCCACACGGTCCTCGCGCGCCGGGTCGTCGCGGCCACGGGCATCGAGGACGAGCTCCCGGCGATCGAGGGGCTGGCCGAGCAGTGGGGCACGGGCGTCGTCCACTGCCCGTTCTGCCACGGCTTCGAGTCCCGTGGGCAGAGGGTCGTGCAGGTGCTCACCAGCGCGTTCGGCCTGCACCCCACGCCGCTGCTCGCGCACCTGGCCGGCAGCCTGACGATCGTCGCCCACGACGCCGAGGTGTCCGAGGAGGCCCTGGCGCCCTACGCGGCGGCCGGCGTCACGATCGAGCGCGCCCGGGTGCGCCGGGTCGTCGCCGACGGTGCGACGCTGACCGGCGTCGAGCTGGAGGACGGACGCGTCGTGCCGGCCGACTCCGTGCTCGTCGGCCCGCGCTTCCGGGCCCGCACCGAGGTCGTCGAGCCGCTCGGGCTCGAGGCCGTCGCGCACCCCAGCGGTCTCGGGACGGTCGTCGAGGCCGACCTCATGGGCCAGACGGCCGTGCCCGGCGTCTTCGCCGCCGGCAACCTCGTCGACCCCGGCCTGCAGGTGCTGATGGCCGCCGCCCACGGCAGCCGCGTCGGCGCCGGGGTCGCGTTCAGCCTCGCCGAGGAGGACCTCGCCCTCGGCGTCCGCGGCGGTGGCCCGCGGGTCGACTGGGAGCACCGCTACGCCGGCGAGCAGCCGATGTGGAGCGCCAACCCCAACGGCACCCTCGTCGCGGAGGCAGCCGACCTCGCTCCCGGACGCGCGCTCGACGTCGGCGCCGGCGAGGGCGCCGACGTGCTCTGGCTCGCCGAGCGGGGCTGGTCGGCCACCGCCGTCGACATCTCCGAGAACGCGCTGGCCCGGGTGAGCGCCGAGGCGCGGCGTCGCGGGCTCGAGATCACCTGCGTGCACGCCGACGCCAACGACCTCGGAGCGTTCGGGGGCGAGACCTACGACCTGGTCTCCCTGCAGTACGGCTCCTTCCAGCGCACCCCGGAGGGACGCGGCGTCCGGCAGCTGCTCGACGCCGTCGCGCCCGGCGGCACGCTGCTCGTCGTCGCCCACGACCTCGCGCCGATGCGCGAGCCGATCGACGTCGCCCTCGACAGCCGGATGTGGGACCCCGAGGCCTACGCCGGCGTCGAGGAGATCGCCGCGGCCCTCGCCGTCGACGACGGCTGGCAGGTCGAGGTGCACGAGACCCGTCCGCGTCCGCCGGGCGCCGCCTCCGGCCACCACGTCGACGACGTCGTGCTGCGGGCCCGGCGGCTTGCCTCGGCGTAGGAGGCTGGGGACATGACCGCCACGCTCACCGCCACCGCCCGCGTCGCCACCGACGCCGCCCCGCGCTACGCCAAGCAGCTCGCCTCCCACCTCGGACGCAAGGCCGAGGTGCGCGAGGAGGCCGACGGCACCCGCCTGATCCTCGGCGGCGGCGACTGCCTCCTGCAGCCTGGCGACGACGTGCTGACGATGACCGCCACCGCGCCCGACGCCGAGGCGCTCGGCGTCGTCACCGACGTCGTCGGGCGCCACCTCGAGCGCTTCGGCCAGCGCAACGAGCTCGTGGTGGTGTGGGAGCAGGACGTCTGATCGCATCGGACCCCGATGATCGGGTGCGGACGGTCATCGGCGCGGCAGGGTGGGTCCCGTGATCGCCGCACTGAACCGCCTCGTCGACCTGGTCGACCAGGATCCGGCCACGCAGCCCGACCTCGCCGGCCTCGCCCGCGAGCACGGCAGCACGGAGTACCACCTGCGCCGGATGTTCTCCTCGCTGGCCGGCATGCCGTTCTCGGAGTACCTCCGGCGTCGGCGCATGACGCTCGCCGCCGCCGACGTCGTGGCGGGGGAGGAGCTGCTCGGCATCGCGGTCCGGCACGGCTACGGCTCGGCCGAGGCCTTCGGGCGAGCCTTCCGCGCCGTGCACGGCATCGGCCCGACCGAGGTGCGCCGTGACGGCGGTCCGCTCCGCACCCAGACCCGGCTCAGGTTCCGCCTGAGCGTCGAAGGAGGCCATCCGATGGACGTCACCCTGACCGACCTGCCCGACCTGCGCCTGGTGGGTCACGCGGTCCGCGTCCCGCTGCTCCACCACGGCGTCAACCCTCGCATCGCCGAGCACGTCGCCGGCATCCCGGCCGAGGAGCACGCGCGCCTCACGGAGCTCTCGGACGCCCGCCCGGCCGGGCTCCTCGCGGTGACCGACGACGTCGAGCCCGATGCCGAGGAGGGCAGCGAGCTCACCTACCTCCACGGCGTCTCGATCGCCGCCGACACGGTCGCGCCGCCCGACCTCGACCTGCTCACCGTCCCCGCGGGCGCCTGGGCGGTGTTCCACACCGAGGGACCCCACCCCGACGCGCTCCAGCGCACCTGGGCGGCGACCGCCACCGACTGGTTCCCCTCCCAGCCCTGGCGCCTGCGGCCCGGGCCCTCGATCCTCGCGGTCGTGGCCGCCGCGCCCGACTGGTCGACCGCCACCTGCGACCTGTGGCTGCCCGTCGAGCGCGACTGACGGCTAGGGGCTGGTCGCCTCCACCCAGGTCGTCGAGCGGCGGACCACGGAGAAGAGCCGGTCGACCGCCTCGGGATCGAGCACGGCCGGCAGCCCCGCGAGCCAGCCTCCGAGGTCGCGGCTGTCGATGACCGTGACGTCCGGGGGTGCGTCGCGGACGACGAGCGCGCGCGGCGTCACGACGACGATCAGCGGGTGCACGTGCACGGCGCGTCCACACGCGTGGGAGAGCAGACGCGCGGCGCGCGCCGCCTCGTGGCGGGAGTTGCGCAGATAGGGGTGGACGACGCCGTCGACGATCAGCATCTCGCCGTTCTGCCAGACCGTGCGGTCGCGATGGGCCTTGGTGTTGAGGGTGAGGACGCCGCCGGGGCCGACGAGCACGTGGTCGATGTCGGAGCCTCGGTGGCCCACCGGCACGGAGTGGACGAAGCGCCACGGGCTGTGGTGGGTCAGGGTCAGCAGCTCGCGCGCCACGGCCTCCTCGCCTAGAGCGCCGATCTGCCAGCTCCGCGAGGACGCCGGTGCGCTGCCGGAGCCCGTCAGCGACAGCTCGGCCGCATGGGCCCACAGGAGGTGGCCGGGCTCGTGGCGCACGAGGTCGCGCCAGCCGCCGTTCGGTGGGTCGACCGGGATCCGCCATGTCGGGTGGTCCAGGCGCCAGCGATGGTGCTCGACGACGCGGCGGGCGTGATCGCGCTGCAGCCGGCGCCGGCGCAGCCAGCGCAGGCGTCCCACCCGGCGCAGGTCGGGGGCGTCCGGCTCCCGCGGCGTGTCGATGCCCGGCGCGCCGGTGGCGGCGATCCACTCGCTCGCGACGGCGCGCACCAGCTCGCGATGCTCGAGTGCGGCCGGGTGGTCCGTGCCGGTGTCGAGGTCGCGGTAGCCCACCACCGTGCCGTCGCTGAGCCAGACGTAGGCGCGGTTGATGCCTGGCTCGTGGCGCCAGGAGACCTCGGCCGAGAACATCCGGCGATGATGCGTTCTCGGCGTCCGGCGCGGCAGCCGAACGCCGAGGACCTGACCGAACGGACGACCTGAGGCGGCCTCAGCGCTTGCGGCGCAGCGCCCGACCCAGCTTCGGCAGCTGCGTGGCGCGGCCGTGCAGGACGGTGGTCAACGTCGCGACCTGGGTGTCCTGGGCAGCGGTGCGGTCGAACGTCGTGAGGTTCAGCGGCGCCTTGAACCGCGTGCGCGTCACGGCCTTGGCGTAGGTGAACTCCCGCAGCCCGTCGGGGCCGTGGATGCGGCCGAAGCCGGAGTCGCCGACGCCGCCGAAGGGCAGGCCGGGCACGGCGGCGAAGGAGATGACCGAGTTGATCGAGGTCATGCCGGTGCGCAGCCGACGCGCGAGCTCCTCGCCGCGGGCGGCGGAGAAGATCGAGGAGCCGAGGCCGTACTTGCCGGCGTTGGTCAGCCGCACGGCCTCCTCCATCGAGGCCACCTTGCGGACGGTGACGGTGGGACCGAAGGTCTCCTCGCACACGGCCTCGGAGTCCTCGGGCACGTCGACGAGCACCGTCGGCTGGATGACGCGGCCCTGCACGGCGTCCTCGCCGCCGACGACCGCGCGTCCGCCGCGAGCCAGCGCGTCGGCGATGTGGCGGCGGACGACGTCGACCTGGGAGGGCATCGTCATGGGCCCGACCTGAGCGTCGGCGTCGGTGCCGGAGCGGACGCTGCGGGCGCGCCGTGCGAGCGCCTCGACGAAGGCGTCGTGCACGGCGGCGTGGACGTAGACCCGCTCGATGCCGGTGCAGGTCTGGCCGGCGTTGGCGAAGGCGCCCCAGGCGGCGGCGTCGGCCGCGGCCTCGATGTCGGCATCGGCGTCGACGAGCATGGCGTCCTTGCCGCCGGCCTCGATGACGACCGGGACGAGGTTCTCCGCGCAGGCGGCCATCACGCGCTTGCCGGTGGCGGTGGATCCGGTGAAGGCGAGCTTGTCGACGCCCGCGCGGCACAGCGCGCCGCCGGTCTCGCCGAAGCCGGTGACGACCTGGAGGAGGTCGTGGTCGGGGACGACCTCGCGCAGGCTCTCGGCCAGCCACACGCCGACGCCCGGGGTGTGCTCGCTGGGCTTGAACACCACGGTGTTGCCGGCGGCCAGGGCGTAGGCGATCGAGCCCATCGGCGTGAACACCGGGTAGTTCCACGGGCCGATGACGCCGACGACGCCCAGCGGCAGGTACTCCACCGACGCCGCCTGGTTGGCCAGCAGCAGGCCGGCGCTGACGCGCTTGCGTCCGAGCACCTTCTCGGCGTGGGAGCCGACCCAGCTGAGGTGGTCGATGGCGAGGACGGCCTCGAGCTGGGCGTCGCCGTGCGGCTTGCCGGTCTCGCGGTGGACGAGGTCGACGAGCTGGGCCAGGCGCCGGGCCAGGACGCCTCGCCACTGATCGAGCACCTCGCGGCGGCCGTCGAAGCCGATCGCGGCCCACCACTCCGCGGAGGTGCGCGCTCGCGCGACGGCAGCCTCGACGTCGGCGGCGGTGTGCACCGGGTGCACGCCGACGACGTCGCCGGTGCGCGGGGCGAGGGACTCGAAGGTGGCCGGACGCTCGCCGGGGGTGCCGGCGGTCTCGGTGGGGGAGGCGGTGGTGGTCATCGCGAGGCCTTTCCGGAGAGCAGGTCGGCGGCCTTCTCGCCGATCATGATCGAGGGGGCGTTGGTGTTGCCGCGGCTGACCATCGGCATGACCGACGCGTCGGCCACGCGCAGGCCCTCGACGCCGCGCACGCGCAGCTGCGGGTCGACGACGGCGCGCTCGTCACCGCCCATCGCGCAGGTGCCCACGGGGTGGTAGAGCGTCTGGGTGTGGCGCCGCACGTGGTCGGCGATCTGCGCGTCGGTGGGATCGGAGCCCCAGCCGCGCATGGTGGGCAGCAGCCCGTCCTCGAGCACCTGCGCCAGCGGGCCGGAGGCGGTGATCTCCAGGCTGCGGCGCACGCCGGCGATCATGGCGTCGAGGTCGGCGGCGTCGTCGTAGTAGGCCGCGTCGATGTCGGGGTGCCAGTGGGGATCGGTCGAGCGCAGGCGCAGCGTGCCGCGGCTGAAGACGTTGACCAGCGTCGGGGCGGCGGTGAAGGCCCGCTCCTTCGGCTCGTGCAGGCCGTTGTCGTAGAAGCCCGTGGGCGCCACGTGCGCCTGGATGTCGGGGGCGACGAGGTCGTCGCGGGTGCGCCAGAAGCCGCCGCCCTCGCCGATGTTGGAGACCAGCGGACCGGTGCCGCTGGCCTTGGCCCGCAGGAACTGGCCGAGGTTGTTGTGGTTGAGCAGGTCGCTGACGCCGCGGGTGCGGAAGACCAGCGGCACCACGGGGTGGTCGTGGAGGTTCTGGCCCACGCCGGGCAGGTCGACGAGCACCTCGACGCCGACCTCGCGCAGGTGCGCGCCCGGGCCGACGCCGGAGAGCATCAGCAGCTGCGGCGAGGCGATCGCACCGCCGCACAGCACGACCTCGGCGTCGGCGTAGGCGGTGGTGATGCGGCCGGCCACCTCGTAGGCGACGCCCGTGGCGCGTCCGCCCTCGATGACCACGCGGTGGGCGTGGGCGCCGGTGCGGACGGTGAGGTTCGGTCGGTCCGTCGCCGGCTCGAGGTAGGCCTTCGCGGTGGACCAGCGCCGGCCCTTGCGGCAGGTGACCTGGTAGAGCCCGGCGCCCTCCTGCTCGGCGCCGTTGAAGTCGTCGTTGCGCTTGAGGCCGGCCGCGACCGCCGACTCCACCCACAGGTGGGTGAGCGGGTGGGTGTAGCGGCGGTCCTCGACGTGCAGCGGGCCGTCGGTGCCGTGGAAGGGGCCGCCGAGGCGGGTGTTGCCCTCGGCCCGCTTGAAGTACGGCAGGACGTCGTCGTGGCCCCAGCCCTCGGCGCCGTAGGCGTCGCGCCAGGCGTCGTAGTCGGCGTGGTTGCCGCGGATGTAGATCATCGCGTTCATCGACGAGCAGCCGCCCAGCGCCTTCATCCGCGGCCAGTCGGCCCGCCGGCCCTCGAGCTGCTTCTGCTCGGTGGTGCGGTAGCCCCAGTCCCACTTGGTGCGGAAGAGGTTCGCGAAGGCCGCCGGCACCGTGATCTCGTCGGCGTCGGCCGGGCCGCCCGCCTCCAGCAGCAGCACCCGCGTGCGCGGGTCCTCGGTGAGCCTCGCGGCGATGACGGCGCCGGCGCTGCCGGCTCCCACCACCACGTAGTCGTAGGACTCGCGCTCGGGCATGTGACCTCCGGGGGACTGGCGGTGCGGACGCGCCGGTGCGGCGCGCGGTGCGGCGTGCTCGAAACTACTGGCGTGTGACCGCGATCACCAGGGTGCGTCCGGCCTGTGGGTGCTCCGACTCAGGCGAGCTGGTCGCGCAGCTGGGCGAGCAGCTCGTCGGCCATGCCCAGCTGGCGCTCGAGGCGGGCGCGTCGCTGCTCGGCGTCCTCCAGGACCCCGCGCAGGCGGGTCGCCGCGCCGGCGTGGTCGGGGGAGTCGGGATCGCGCAGCGCCTCGACGTCGCGCATCGTCGCTGCCATCTCCTCCAGCGTGAAGCCGAGCGGCTTCATCCGCCGGATCACGAGGATCCGCTCGACGTCGGCCTCGGAGTAGAGGCGGAAGCCGCCCTCGGTGCGCCCCGAGGGGCGCAGCAGGCCGACGTCCTCCCAGTGCCGCAGGCTGCGCAGCGAGAGCTCGGTGCGCTCGGCGACCTCGCCGATGCGCAGGGCCGGCTCGTCGTCGTCGATTTCAAACCTCACGTTGCGTGAGGTTAGCGTGTCGGAGTCCTCCCGTCACCGGGCGCCCCGCGCGTCCCGCCCCGGGCGAGGTCGTCGGCCCGTGCGCCGCGCCGCCCGGGCCCCTGCGATCTCGAAGGTCCGCCGTTGAGCCTGTCCGTCCCCGTCCGTCCGCTGCCCGCCCCGACCGTGCGCGACGCCCTGCGCTCGCCGCGGCTGCTGCGCACCGAGGTGCTCGCCGGCCTCGTCGTCGCACTCGCGCTCATCCCCGAGGCGATCTCGTTCTCGATCATCGCCGGCGTCGACCCGCGGGTGGGGCTCTTCGCCTCCTTCACCATGGCCGTCGCCATCTCCTTCCTCGGCGGCCGTCCGGCGATGATCTCCGCGGCCACCGGCGCGGTCGCGCTCGTCATCGCGCCGGTGATGCGGGAGCACGGCTACGACCACCTCATCGCCACCGTCCTGCTCGCCGGCGTGCTCCAGGTGCTGATGGCGCTGGCCGGCGTGGCCCGCCTGATGCGCTTCATCCCGCGCTCGGTGATGGTCGGCTTCGTCAACGCGCTGGCGATCCTCATCCTCGAGGCGCAGCTGACCCACCTCGTGGACGTGCCCTGGGCGGTCTACCCGATGACCGCGATCGGCATCGCCGTCATCGTCGGCCTGCCGCGCGTCTCCAGCGTCGTCCCGGCGCCGCTGGTGGCGATCGTGGCGCTGACGGCGTTCGTCGTCGTCAGCGGGCTGCAGGTGCCCGACGTCGGCGACCAGGGCGAGCTGCCCACCAGCCTGCCCGGCTGGTTCGTGCCCGACGTGCCGTGGACCCTCGAGACGCTGCGGATCATCGCGCCCTACGCGCTGGCGATGGCGCTGGTCGGCATCCTGGAGTCGCTGCTCACCGCACGGCTGGTCGACGACCTCACCGCGACGCCGTCGGACAAGCGCCGCGAGGCCGCCGGCCAGGGCGTCGCGAACGTCGTCACCGGCCTGTTCGGCGGCATGGGCGGCTGCGCGATGATCGGCCAGACGATGATCAACGTGAAGGTCTCCGGAGCTCGCACCCGCCTCTCGACCTTCCTCGCCGGCGTCCTGCTGCTGGTGCTCGTCGTCGGCCTCGGCGACGTCGTGGCGCTCATCCCGATGGCCGCGCTGGTCGCGGTGATGATCATGGTCTCGGTCGGCACCTTCGACTGGCACAGCGTGCGGCCCGCGACGCTGCGGCGGATGCCCCGCTCGGAGACCGCGGTGATGCTCGCGACCGTCGCCGTCACCGTCGCCACCCACAACCTCGCGATCGGCGTCGTCGTCGGGGTGCTGCTGGCGATGGCGCTCTTCGCCCGCCGCGTGGCCCACGTGACGACGCTCGAGCGGGAGGTCGTCGAGGATCCCGCGGGGCCCCTCGCGGTCTACCGGCTGCGCGGCGAGCTGTTCTTCGCCTCGAGCAACGACCTCGCCGACCGGTTCGAGATCGCCGAGGACCCCCTGCGGGTGCGCGTCGACCTCGCCGACGCGCGCGTGTGGGACGCCTCCACCGTCGCGGTGCTCGACGCCGTCGTCGCGAGCTATGAGCGCTCCGGCCGCGAGGTGGAGATCATCGGCCTCGCCGGCCCCAGCGCCCATCGTCACGCGCGGCTGACCGGCTCGCTCGGCGGTCACTGACCGTCGTCGGGGCCAGGGCGGTCAGGGCAGGCGATCCTTGCGGATGACAGGCGAGGCTTCGCCCGTCATCCGACGGTTTCCCCGGTCGACCGGGGAAACCTGCGCGGCCCCCTACGTCACGTACACCTTCCGCAACGTCTCGTGCACCGTCCAGGTCGTCCGGTCACCGGCATGGAGGCGGACGGCGGAGCCGGGGGCGAGGTGGAGGGCGGAGCCGTCGTCGAAGGTGACGGTGGCCCGACCGGAGAGGACGACGAAGACCTCGTCGACCTCGACGTCGGTGGCGGTGCCGGGGGTCATCTCCCAGACGCCGACCTCGGCGCCGGCGATGGCGGCGAGCGCCTGGGAGCCGGCGGCGGGGGCGCCGTCGAGCACCGTGGCGGGGTCGAGCGGGTCGACCGCCAGCGGGGCGTGGGCGTCGTGGAGGGCGCGCATGGCTCCAGGGTGGGCGAGGAGGGCGGCGAGGGAGCCCGACGTTCTGTCGTCAGCGGGGCGAGGACGCCGACAGATCGTCCGCGAGGATCGCGACGTGCAGCGAGACCCGGACGTCGGGATCGTCGAGGTCGAGGCCCAGCGCCTGCTGCAGCCGCGCCAGCCGGTCGTAGAAGGCGGCGCGGGAGAGGTGGAGGCTGGCGGCGGCGTCGGTCTTGCTGCCCGGGTGGGAGAGCAGGGCCCGCAGGGCGGCGAGGAGGTCCTCGCCGCGCGGGCCGAGCGCGCGCAGTGGCGCGAGCTCGCGCTCGACGAAGAGCCGCACCCGCTCGTCGTCGCCGAGCAGGGCGAGCAGGCCGCGCAGGTGGAGGTCCTCGAGGCGGTGGACCGCGACGTCGGAGCCCGCGGGCGCGGCATCGGCGACGTGGGCCGCCTCCAGCAGCGCCCGGGCGACGCCGCCGCGGTCGAGCGCGGGACGCCCGGCGGCGACGACCACCTCGTGCTGGCTGTGCAGGCGGGCCGCGACGCGATCGGCTGCGGCATCGGCCGCCGCGGGGGAGGTGCAGGAGAGCAGCACCTGCACGTCGCCGTCGCTCTCGCACACCAGCGCCGGCACGCGTGCTCCGTCGGCGGCCCGCACCGCCGAGGCGGCGACGTCGTCGGCGCCCCGGCCGCGGGCGCCCGGGCGGGGACGCAGCACCAGCGCCAGGAGGGTGCGCCGCGCGGTGGGGAAGCCCGCGAGCTCGCAGCGCCGCACGACCTCCTCGCCGTCGGGGTCGGTGCGCAGCGCCTCGAGCAGGCGCCGGTGGGTGCGCCGCGCGAGGTTGTCGCGGTCGCGGTCGTGCAGCCGGTGCAGCGCCAGCGCCGCCGCGGCCCGCTCGGCCACGGCCACCATCCGCTGGGCCGGCGGCTCGGGGGAGGAGATCACCAGCCGGCCCCAGGCGTCGTCGTCGGTGCCGAGCCGGGCCAGCAGCCAGCCGTTGGCGGCGTCCCAGCCGGTGCGCCCGGTGAGCCGCACCCGTGAGGAGCGGGCCTGCCAGCCGTCGAGGAAGCCGCCCATCTCGGTGGGGCCGGAGGCGTAGTCCAGCGGGCGGTGCTGGGCGCTCTCGACGACCACCGCCCCGCCGGCCAGGCGCTGCACGGCGTCGAGGATCTCGGCCGGTCCGGCCTGGGCGAAGCCGAGCTCGGCGAAGGTCTCGTGGACGCGCTGGGCCTCGCGCAGCTCGGCCACCTGGGCGTCGACGATGCTCTCGCCGATGGCCTGGGCCAGCGCCGCGAAGCGCACCTCGTGACGCAGCGCCACCAGGGGGACGCCGGCGTCCTCGAAGGCCGCGACGACCGATCCGGGCACCCGCGTCGACCACCGGCGTCCGAGCTCGACGACCACCCCCGCGGCCTCCACCTCGGCCAGGGCCCGGGCATAGGCGTCCAGGCCCGCGACGTCGTCGTCGGCGGGCAGCCCGGTGCCCATCGTCAGCACGAGGTCGCCGGCGCGCAGGAGGTCGCCGACCTCGGCCAGCTCCGTGGCGTGCACCCAGCGGATCGGGCGCGCGAGCCCCTCGGCGCCGGCGAGCACGAGCGGCTCGGCGCGGCGCAGGTCGGGCAGCGTCAGCGCCGCCTCGAGCGTCAGGAGGGCCATGGGCGACAGTCTGTCAGGCCGTCGAGCGCAGATCCGACGATCCGACGCGCCTGTGCATCGCCCGCAGGTCCGAGCATGGAGCCATGACCCGCGACATCGTCCACTGGCTCGACGGCTCCCCGTTCCCCGGCACCTCCGGCCGCTGGGCCGACGTCACCAACCCCGCCACCGGCGAGGTCACCGCCCGCGTGGCGCTGGCCGACGACGCCGACGCGCAGGCCGTCATCGCCGCCGCGGCGGCCGCGGCCCCGGCCTGGCGGGAGACCTCGCTGGCCCGCCGCACCCAGATCGTCTTCGCCTTCCGCGAGCTGCTGAACGCGCGCAAGGACGAGCTCGCCGCGATCATCACCGCCGAGCACGGCAAGGTGCACTCCGACGCCGTCGGCGAGGTCGCCCGCGGCCAGGAGGTCGTCGAGGTCGCCTGCGGCATCGCGCACCTGCTCAAGGGCGGTCACACCGAGGGCGCGTCCTCGGGCATCGACGTGCACTCCAAGCGCGACCCGCTCGGCGTCGTCGCGATCATCTCGCCGTTCAACTTCCCGGCGATGGTGCCCATGTGGTTCTTCCCCATCGCGATCGCGGCGGGCAACACCGTCGTCCTCAAGCCCAGCGAGAAGGACCCCAGCGCGGCGAGCTGGCTGGCCGCGCTGTGGAAGGAGGCCGGGCTGCCCGACGGCGTCTTCAACGTGCTGCACGGCGACAAGGTGGCCGTCGACGCCCTGCTGGACAGCGAGACCGTGCAGTCGGTGAGCTTCGTGGGCTCCACCCCGATCGCGCAGTACGTCTACGAGCGCGCCTCCCGTGCGGGCAAGCGCGTGCAGGCCCTCGGCGGCGCGAAGAACCACATGGTCGTGCTGCCCGACGCCGACCTCGACCTCGCCGCCGACGCCGCCGTCAGCGCCGGCTACGGCAGCGCCGGAGAGCGCTGCATGGCCATCAGCGCCCTCGTCGCGGTCGGCTCGATCGCCGACGACCTCGTCTCCCGCATCGCCGACCGCACCCGCACCCTCGTCATCGGCGACGGCGGCCCGGAGGCCACCGGTGCGGCCGAGCGCGAGGCCGACATGGGCCCGCTGGTCACCCGCGCCCACCGCGACCGCGTCGCCGGGCTCATCGACGCCGGCGAGGCCGCCGGCGCGAAGGTCGTCGTCGACGGCCGCGAGGTGCAGGCCCGCGGCGGACAGCAGGGCTTCTGGCTCGGCCCGACGCTCTTCGACCACGTCACCCCCGACATGGAGGTCTACCGCGAGGAGATCTTCGGCCCGGTGCTCTCGGTGCTGCGCGTGGAGACCTACGAGGAGGCCGTCGCGCTGATCAACGCCAACCCCTACGGCAACGGCACCGCGATCTTCACCAACGACGGCGGCGCCGCACGGCGCTTCGAGGCCGACGTGCAGGTCGGCATGATCGGCGTCAACGTGCCCGTCCCGGTGCCGGTGGCCTACTACTCCTTCGGCGGCTGGAAGCGCTCGCTCTTCGGCGACACCCACGCCCACGGCACCGAGGGCGTCCACTTCTTCACCCGCGGGAAGGTCGTCACCACCCGCTGGATCGATCCGGCCAACCGACCCGCGGGCGGCCTCGAGCTGGGGTTCCCGCGCAATGTCTGAGCCGATCGCGTCCGACCTGGTCACCCACGACGCCGCCCGCACCTACGAGCTCGACCGCGCCCACGTCTTCCACTCCTGGTCGGCCCAGGCCGCGCTGACGCCGATGGTGATCACCCGCGCCGAGGGCAGCCGGATCTGGGACGGCGAGGGTCGCGCGCTGCTGGACTTCACCAGCCAGCTGGTCTTCACCAACCTCGGCCACCAGCACCCCCGCGTCGTCCGCGCGATCCAGGAGCAGGCGGCGACGCTGTGCACCCTCGCCCCGCAGCACGCCAACGCGGCGCGCTCGGAGGCGGCGCGCCTGATCGCCTCCCACACCCCGGCCGGGCTCGACCGGATCTTCTTCACCAACGGCGGCGCCGACGCCAACGAGCACGCGGTGCGGATGGCCCGTCTGCACACCGGGCGTCACAAGGTGCTCACCACCTACCGCAGCTACCACGGCGGCACCCACCTCGCGGTCAACCTCACCGGCGACCCGCGCCGCTGGGCCAGCGACCACGCCTCGGCCGGCACGGTGCACTTCGACGGCCCGTTCCTCTACCGCAGCCGCTTCCACGCCACCACCGAGGCCGAGGAGTGCGAGCGCGCGCTGGAGCACCTCGAGCACACGATCCGCATGGAGGGCCCGGGCACGATCGCAGCGATCGTGCTGGAGTCGATCCCGGGCACCGCCGGGATCATGGTCCCGCCGCCGGGCTACCTCACCGGCGTCCGTGCGCTGTGCGACGAGCACGGCATCGTGCTGATCGCCGACGAGGTGATGGCCGGCTTCGGTCGCGCCGGCCGGTGGTTCGCCGTCGAGCTCGACGACGTCGTCCCCGACCTGCTCACCTTCGCCAAGGGCGTCAACTCCGGCTACGTGCCGCTGGGCGGCGTCGCGATCAGCGCCGCGATCGCCGAGACCTTCGCCGAGCGCGTCTACCCCGGCGGCCTCACCTACTCCGGGCACCCGCTGGCGTGCGCTGCGGCGGTGGCCACGATCCGGGCGATGGAGGACGAGGGCGTCGTCGAGCACGCGGCCCGCCTGGGCGAGGAGGTCTTCGCCCCGCGGCTGGCCGAGCTCGCCGAGCGGCACCGCTGGATCGGGGAGGTGCGCGGCACCGGCGCGTTCTGGGCCGTCGAGCTGGTCCGCGACCAGGACACCCGCGAGCCCCTGGCGCCCTACGGCGGCTCCAGCCCGGAGATGGCCGCGCTCATCGCCGGCTGCAAGGAGCGCGGCATGCTGCCGTTCGCGAACTTCAACCGGCTCCACCTCGTCCCGCCGCTGAACGCGTCGGTCGCCGAGGTCGAGGAGGCCATCGACGTCCTCGACGCCACCCTGGCCGCCGTCGCGCCGTGAGCCCCGTCAGCGCAGGGAGCACCGCCACCGACCGGCTCGCGGGCTCGGTGCTGCGCCCGCTCTGGCTCGACACCCCCGAGCGTCCGGCACCGCGGGCGGCCCTCGCCGGCGACGTCGAGGCCGACCTGCTCGTCGTCGGCGGCGGCTTCACCGGCCTGTGGACGGCGCTGCGGGCCGTCGAGCGCGAGCCCGGACGCCGGGTCGTGCTGGTCGAGGCCGACCGCCTCGCCGAGCACGCCACCGGCCGCAACGGCGGCTTCTGCGAGGCCAGCCTCACCCACGGCGAGGCCAACGGCCGCGCGCGCTGGCCCGAGGAGTACGACGAGCTCGAGCGTCTCGGGCTGGCCAACCTCGACGAGATCGTCGCGACGATCGAGCGGCTCGGCATCGACTGCGGGCTGGTCCGCGGCGGTGCGCTGGCCGTGGCCACCCGTCCCCACGAGGTGGCCGGGCTCGAGCCCGACGTCGACGGCTTCCTCGACGCCGAGGCCGTGCGCGCCCGCGTCGACTCGCCCACCTACCTCGCCGGTCGCCACGACCCCGACGGCTGCGCGCTCCTCGATCCCGCCCGCCTCGCCTGGGGCCTGGCGGCCGCCGCCGAGCGGCTCGGCGTCACGATCCACGAGGGCACCCGGCTCACCGGACTCGAGCGCGCGGGCGGCCGCGGGCAGGAGCGGATGATCGCGACGACGCCGTCGGGCACCGTGCGCGCCCGCGACGTCGTGCTGGCCACCAACGCCTTCCGGCCCGCGCTGCGCCGGCTGCGGCTGCTGACGGTGCCGGTCTACGACTACGTGCTGGCCACCGCGCCGCTCACCGACGCCCAGCTCGCCTCGATCCGGTGGGACCCGGCCGTCGGCATCGCGGACGCCGGCAACCAGTTCCACTACTACCGGATCACCCCGGACCGCCGGATCCTCTGGGGCGGCTACGACGCGATCTACCACTACGGCCGCTCGATCGACCCCGCCCACGAGGAGCGCCCCGAGACCTTCGCCCTGCTCGCCGAGCACTTCGCCGAGACCTTCCCGCAGCTGGCCGAGGTGCCCTTCACCCATCGCTGGGCCGGCGTCATCGACACCTCGACGCGCTTCTGCGCCTCCTTCGGCACCGCCCACCGCGGCCGGGTGGCGTTCGCCCTGGGGTTCACCGGCCTCGGGGTGGGCGCCTCGCGCTTCGCCGCCGACGTCATGCTCGACCTGCTCGGCGGCGAGGAGACCCACCGCACCCGGCTGCGGATGGTGCGGGAGCGGCCGCTGCCCTTCCCGCCGGAGCCGGTGAGCTGGATCGGCGTCCAGCTGACGCGGCGGGCCCTGGCCCGCGAGGACCGCACCGGGCGCCGCGGCCTGTGGCTGCGCACGCTCGACCGGTGCGGGCTCGGGTTCGACTCCTAGTCCCGCTCGTCGACGCTTCTGCCGCGTCCGGGAGGAGGCGGGATGGCCGGCGGATCGCGGCCGCCATCGGCGAGGAGATCGCCCGTGTCGGGCGTCGGCGACCCGCCCGGACCCGCCTCCCGGTCCCACGGCAGCCGCTGCGCTGCGTCGAGCTCGGGCCCGTCCCTGGTCGAGCTCGGCGACCTCTGATCCGTCCTCACCTGACGGTGCGTCGCACCATCTCGGCCACCCGCGCCACCGCCGGCGTCGGCGTCTCCGCGCGGCGGGCCAGCGCGAGCTCGACGGTGTACGCCGCGGAGAGCGACGCGTAGCTCACCTCCTCCAGGCCCAGGCTGCGCACCGGCTCGGGCACGAGCGCGACGCCGAGCCCTGCGGCGACGAAGACCATCAGGGTGGCGGTCTCGGCCGCTTCCAGCACCACCCGCGGCGTGAAGCCGGCGCGGGCGCAGGCCGCCAGCACCGAGGCCTGGAAGGCCGAGCGACTGCCCGAGGGATGGGTCACGAACGGCTCGTCGGCGAGGTCGGCGAGATCGATGCGGCGACGGTGGCCGAGGGCGTGGCGGCGGGGGAGCGCGGCCACGAGTCGCTCCGAGCGCAGCGGATGCACCTCGAGGTCCTCCGGCGTCGTGGCGTCGGGTCGGAGCAGGGCCAGGTCGTAGGTGCGGTCGCGCAGCCCGTCGACCAGCGCGGGGGAGAGCAGCTCGCCGCGCAGCTCGAGGTCGACGTCGGGCAGCGTGGCGCGCACGTCGTGGGCGACGCGCGGCAGGACGTCGTAGGTCGAGGTGCCGACGAAGCCGATCGAGACGCGTCCCGCGCGGCCCGCGGCGACCAGCGCCAGGTCGGCGCGGGCCTCCTCGACGTCGGCCAGCACGGTGCGCGCGTGCGCCACCAGCCGGTGCCCGGCCTCGGTGACGGTGACCCGCCGCGTGGTGCGCTCGACCAGCCTCACCCCGAGCTCGCGCTCGAGCTGCTGGACCTGGCGCGAGAGCGCCGGCTGCGCCAGGTGGAGGCTCTCGGCGGCGCGGCCGAAGTGCTGATGCTCCACGACGGCGACGAACGCCCGCAGCTGCCGAAGATCCATGCGCCCACGCTATCAATCAGCGAGAACTTGGCATTGGAGTGGATGAGTGATGGCGGCCTACGGTGGACCGGTGACCGACACCTTCGTCCATGCGTCCGTGCGCACGCCGTTCGGCCGGTTCGGCGGCGCACTCGCCGGCGAGCGGCCCGACGACCTCGCCGCCGTCGTCCTCACCGCGCTCCTCGAGCGGGCGCCCGGCCTCGAGGCCGCTGCCGTCGACGAGGTCGTCTGGGGCTGCGCCAACCAGGCCGGCGAGGACAACCGCAACGTCGGCCGGATGGGCGTGCTGCTCGCCGGCTGGCCCACCTCGGTGCCCGCGACGACCGTCAACCGACTGTGCGGCTCGAGCCTCGACGCGGTGATGATGGCCTCGCGGGCCATCGAGACCGGCGACGCGTCCGTCGTCGTGGCCGGTGGCGTGGAGTCGATGACCCGCGCGCCCTGGGTGCTGCCCAAGCCCGGCCGCGCCTATCCCGCCGGCGACGCCGCGCTCGCCTCGACCACGCTCGGCTGGCGGCTGGTCAACGCCGCCATGCCGCCGGAGTGGACCCTCTCGCTCGGGGAGTGCAACGAGCTCCTGGCCGAGAAGCACGGCGTGAGCCGCGAGCGCCAGGACGCCTTCGCCGTCACCTCACACCAGCGGGCGGCCGCCGCCTGGGAGGCCGGCTTCTACGACGAGCTGGTGGTGCCGGTCGGCGACCTGACGCGCGACGAGGGCATCCGCCCGGACACCACCGCGGAGAGGCTGGCCGCGCTGCGGCCGAGCTTCCGCCCCGACGGCACCATCACCGCGGGCAACGCCTCCCCGCTCAGCGACGGCGCCTCCGCGGTGCTGCTCTCCGACGGCGCGGCCGACCTGGGCGTCGAGCCGATCGCCCGGATCGCCGGCCGCGGCACCTTCGCCCTCGACCCGCGCGAGTTCGGCTACGCGCCCGTCGAGGCGGCCGGCCGCGCGCTGGCCCGGGCCGGCATCGGCTGGGAGCAGGTCGGCGCGGTCGAGCTCAACGAGGCCTTCGCCGTCCAGTCGCTCGTGTGCGTCGACGCCTGGCTCCAGGCGGGGCTGCGCGATGCGAGCCTCGTCAACGACCGGGGCGGCGCGCTGGCGCTCGGCCACCCGCTCGGCGCGTCCGGGGGGCGCGTCCTCGGAACCCTGGCCGCGCGACTGCGGGAGTCCGGCGAGCGCTGGGGCGTGGCGGCTCTGTGCATCGGCGTGGGCCAGGGGCTCGCCGTCGTCCTGGAGAACATCGCGGTGGAGGCCCGATGAGCGCCACGATCTGCGCCGACGTCGACGAGGCGGTCGCCGGGATCCAGGACGGCTCGACCGTCCTGGTCGGCGGCTTCGGCATGGCCGGGATGCCGGTGGCGCTGATCGACGCCCTCATCCGGCAGGGCGCCGGCGACCTCACGGTCGTCTCCAACAACGCCGGCAACGGCGACACCGGCCTGGCCGCGCTGCTGGCCGAGGGTCGGGTGCGCAAGGTGGTCTGCTCCTTCCCCCGGCAGAGCGACTCCTGGGTCTTCGACCGGCTCTACCGCGCCGGGGAGATCGAGCTCGAGCTCGTCCCCCAGGGCAGCCTGGCCGAGCGGATGCGGGCCGCGGGCGCCGGCATCGGCGGGTTCTACTCCCCGACCGGCGTCGGAACCGTGCTCGCCGAGGGCAAGGAGACCCGCGAGCTCGACGGACGCACCCACGTGCTCGAGCTGCCGATCCGGGGCGACGTCGCCCTCATCGGCGCCCACCGCGCCGACCGGATGGGCAACCTCGTCTACCGCAGGACCGCGCGCAACTTCGGCCCCGTGATGGCCACCGCGGCCAGGACGACGATCGTCCAGGTGAGCGAGATCGTCGAGATCGGCGCGCTGGACCCCGAGGCGATCGTCACCCCCTCCCTCTACGTCGACAAGGTGGTGCAGGCATGAGCCTGGACAAGCACCAGCTCGCGGCCCGCGTAGCGCAGGACATCCCGCCCGGGGCCTACGTCAACCTCGGCATCGGCCAGCCCACGATGGTCGCCGACCACCTCGAGCCCGACTCCGGCGTCGTGCTGCACACCGAGAACGGCCTGCTGAACATGGGCCCCCGGCCGGCGGCCGGCGAGGAGGACCCCGACCTCACCAACGCCGGCAAGCAGCCCGTCACCGAGCTGCCCGGGGCGTCCTACTTCGACAGCGCGGCGTCGTTCGCGATGATGCGCGGGGGCCACCTCGACGTGTGCGTGCTCGGCGCCTTCCAGGTCTCCCACCGCGGCGACATCGCCAACTGGAGCACCGGTGCGCCCGACGCGATCCCGGCCGTCGGGGGCGCGATGGACCTCGCGATCGGCGCCAAGCAGGTCTTCGTGATGATGACCCTCTTCGCCAAGGACGGCTCGCCCAAGCTGGTGCCGGAGTGCACCTACCCGCTCACCGGCGTCGGCTGCGTGTCCCGGGTCTACACCGACCTCGCGACCTTCGACCTGAGCGCGGGCGAGGTCCGCGTCGTCGACGTCTTCGGCATCGGCGAGGACGAGCTCGCCGAGCGTCTCGGGCTCGACCTCGTACGGGCGTCCGCCTAGCCTCGGCCGTGCGGGGCTAGAAGCCCGCCCGCTCGTGAGGCACGTACGGCGCCTCGAGGGCCTCGATCTCCTCGGAGGTGAGCGCGAGGTCGAACGCGGCGACGGCGTCGTGCAGGTGGTGCGGCTTCGTGGCGCCGATGATCGGCGCGGTGACGCCGGGACGCTGCAGCAGCCACGCCAGCGCGACGGTGGCGCGGGGGACGCCGCGGGCCTCGGCGACGGTGCCGACGGCCTCGACGACCGCGCGGTCCGACTCCTCCTGACGCCCGTAGAGGGTGGCGCCGAACGTGTCGGTCTCGGTGCGGCTCGTGGTGGCGTCCCAGGGGCGCGTCAGGCGTCCGCGTGCCAGGGGGCTCCACGGGATGACCGCGACGTCCTGGTCCTGGCAGAGCGGGATCATCTCGCGCTCCTCCTCGCGGTAGAGCAGGTTGTAGTGGTCCTGCATCGAGACGAACGGGTGCCAGCCGTGCCGCTCGGCGAGGTGACGGGCCTTCGCGAACTGCCAGGCGTGCATCGAGGAGGCGCCGAGGTAGCGCACCTTGCCGGCGCGGACGAGGGAGTCGAGGGTCTCCAGGGTCTCCTCGATCGGCGTGTGCGGGTCCCACCGGTGGATCTGGTAGAGGTCGATGAAGTCGGTGCCCAGGCGCCGCAGGCTGGCGTCGCACTGCTCGATGATCGCCCGGCGCGAGAGCCCGGCGCCGCCCGGCCCGGGACCCATCCGGCCGTGCACCTTGGTGGCCACCACGACGTCGTCGCGCCGCCCGGTGCGGGCCAGGAACGCGCCGAGGATCTCCTCGCTGGAGCCGTCGGAGTAGACGTTGGCGGTGTCGAAGAACGTGATGCCGAGGTCGAGCGCCGTGCCGAGGAAGGCGTCGGACTCCTCCGGCGGGAGCGTCCAGGGGTGCGTGCCGCGGTCGGGCTGGCCGTAGCTCATGCAGCCGAGGCTGAGGCGCGAGACCTCCAGGCCGGTGCCGCCGAGTCGTGCGTGCTGCATGGTGAGTGCCTCTCTGGAAGGTTCGGAGCCGGTGGGCTGGGGCTGAGTGACGGGCTGCGTCACGGGCCGGGGAGGACGCCGGCCACGAGCGCCGCGATCCGGCTCGCGCGGGTCTCGGGACGGGCCGCGGAGGCGACGGTGGCCAGGCGGCGACGTCGCTCGCCGGGGCGCAGCGCCTCGAAGGCGGCCCGGGCTCCGGCCCCCTCGAGCGCGGTGGCGACGTCGTCGGGCAGGGGGACGGCGTCGGGGTCGGCCGGCCGCAGCCGCGCCCGCACGGCGTCGCCGGGACGCAGGCCGAGCTCGCGCTGGAGGCTCGCGCCGGCCCACAGGAAGGGCGCGTCGAGCACGTCGGCGCGGTTGATCGCCAGGTTCACCTCGACCTCGTCGAGCGTGCCCTCGACGCGCCGGGTGCGCGCCGCCCGGGAGGCCTCCTCGAGGTCGGCCGGGACGCGGATGACGGTGTAGACGACCTCGCCCCACGGCATCGGCTCGAGGGGCGCGTCGAACTCGGTCCAGGCGGCTGGCTGGCTCATGGGTGCTCGTTGCGGCCGGGTCAGTGGTGCTCGCGGCGGTGCGCGCGCAGGACGTCGAGGCCGAAGTCGGACGTGGGGTCGCGCCACACCGAGTGGGCGTGGTTGGCGTCGCGCTGGGTGTTGTCCCACTCGATGAGCAGGCGCGGCGCCTGGAGCCGGTAGTAGTGCGGTGCGCCGGCGGTGAGCGTGCCGGCCCAGGCCAGGTGCACGGCGTCGAGGTCGGCGTCGTCGTAGACGGGGGCGATGCCCTCGGGCACGCGGTCGAGGTAGGTGCCCAGCAGGGCGCGCAGCAGGTCGCGCTGTCCGGAGTCGAGGTCGCGTCCGGCCACGCCCTGGGGCGCCTCGGTGTACTGCACGGCGGCGTGGTCGGCCTCGGAGTAGTCGGCGGCCTCGTCGATGGCGTCGGAGAGGCGCTGCAGCTTGGCCTGCTCCTCGTCGTCGGGGAACCGCTCGTCGCGCCAGACCCCGGCCAGCGGGATCACGCGGTCGCCCTCGGAGATCTCGGTGCGGTTGGCGGTGACGAGGTCGGAGGGCGCCTTGTCGAGCAGGATCGCGCGGGCGCGCAGCTCGGGGGCCAGGGAGCCGACCAGCTCGCGGGCGAGGTCCTCCACCGCGCCCAGCGGGCGGTTGAGGGCGCCGCCGAGCAGCGGGGAGGAGGCGGGGTCGGCGCCGAGGAAGCACGGGGTCGTGGACGCCAGGGCGCCGTCGACGACGAGGTTGTTCAGCGAGACGTGGTGGCCGCCGAAGCGCCAACCCCAGGGCGCCGCGCCGCCGGGCTCGCCGAAGACCCGCAGGTAGAACAGGCCCGGGTCGCGGCCACGCTCGCGGTCGAAGCGGACGACGAAGCCCTCGATGCGGTCGAGCACGTTCTCCAGGCCCATCGCGGTCGAGACCGTGACGTAGCCGGCCATCGAGAGCCCGGTGGCCACCAGGCGCATCGCGGCGCGCTGCTGGGCGGGCCGCTGGTCGTGCATCGTCAGGCCGCCGTGGTCGGTGGGGGTGTAGAACCAGCGGCGCCGCTCGGCGTCGGAGGCGTCGTCGGAGGGGGGCAGGCCCTGGGCCACCGCGCGCTGCTCGGGGGTCAGCGTCTCGAGCCAGGCGCCGGCCGCCTCGGTCATCGCGGCGGCGGCCTCGCGGGCGGCCCTCTCCCTTTCGGGCTTCGATCGTGGGTCCACGAGGCCTAGCGTGACGGCAGTCACCCGTCGACAACACACCGGAAGAGGGGGAGGGCCATGACCACGCCCACCGACGAGAACAAGGACCTGCTCACCGTCGTCGCCTACATGCGCGCCGCCGAGGGGAGGACGGAGGAGCTGAAGGCCGCGCTGCTCGCGCTCATCGAGCCGACCAGCCAGGAGGACGGCTACGTCAACTACGACCTGCACCAGAGCATCGAGGACCCCAGCTTCTTCACCTTCTACGAGAACTGGACGTCGGGGGAGAAGCTCGACGCCCACCTCGCCGCGCCGCACCTGGTGGACTTCGCCGCGCGCATCCCCGAGCTGCTGGACGCCGACGGCCTGACGGTCAACCGGGTCAAGCGGATCGGCTGACCGCTCGCGCCGGCCTCCTCGGGGACGCGCCCTCGACCCCCCGGTCGTCCGTGGCACTGCCCCGGGGGCGCCGAACGGGTCACGGAGCCGTTCGGCGCGTGGGACGATCCGGCGCGTGTGGGGTGTCATCGACCTGCCGACCTATCTCGTCGGCCTCGTCCTGATCGTGCTGCTGCCCGGGCCGAACTCGATGTACGTGCTGGCCGTCGGGGCTCGCGACGGCGTCCGGGCCGGGTACGCCGCGGCGTGCGGCGTCTTCACCGGCGACGCCGTGCTCATGACGCTCTCCGCGGCCGGCGTCGCCTCGGTGCTGCAGGCCAACGCGATCGTCTTCGACGTGCTGAAGTACCTCGGCGCCGGCTACCTCGGCTGGCTGGCCCTGGGGCTGCTGCGGGCCGCGGCGCGCACTCTGCGCGCCGCCGGATCGCGCCGATCCGGCGAGCCCCTGGACCCCGACGCCGCCGCGGAGGTGGCCGCGCTCATGCGCTCCACGCACGGGCACGTCTACCGCCGCGCGCTGGTCGTCAGCCTGCTCAACCCGAAGGCGATCCTCTTCTTCATCGCCTTCTTCGTGCAGTTCGTCGACCCCGCCTACCCGCGTCCCTGGCTGTCGTTCCTCGTGCTGGGCACCTTCGCCGAGATCGTCAGCGCCCTCTACCTGACCGCGCTGATCCTCGCCGGCACCCGCCTGGCCGCGGCCTTCCGCGAGCGGCGTCGGCTGGCCGCGGGCGGCACGTCGCTGGTCGGCGTCGTCTTCCTGGGCTTCGCCGTCAAGCTGGCCACGGCCTCGGCCTGACCCCTGATCCCGGGGTCGGCCCGGGGTCGACCCCCGGGTCATCCCCGTTGCGGATCCACGCCGACGGGCGCAGGCTCAGGGCATGCCCTCTCGGACCCCTCGGGCCGGCCGCACCTCACGGGCGGCCCTCGTGCTGGCCGTCGTCGCCTGCCTGCCCTACCTGACGCTCAAGACGCTGTGGCTCTGTGGCCTCGAGGTCGGGGTGCGTCCCGGCCCGGGGACCACGGTCATGGAGTCGCCGCGGGTGGTCGCGGCCAATCTCGTGACGGCCCTGCTCATGCTGGCCGGCATCGTCGCCGCCCACGGCCTGGCCCGCCCCTGGGGCCGACGCGTGCCGGCGGCTCCGGTGCTCCTCGCCGCCTCCGCGGCCACCGGCCTGCTGGTGCCGATCGTCGGCGGGGTGCTCGCCGGCGGGGCGCTGAGCGTCGCGGGGGTGTCGAGCCCGGCCGCGTCGTCCTCGGACCCGGATGCGCTCGCCCCGTGGGTGTTCCAGCTGGTCTACGGCGGGTTCGCCCTGCTCGTGCTGAGCCTGCTCGTGCTGGCCGTCCCCTACGTCGCCGACCGCTGGCGGGATCGGCTCGCGGCGGTCCCCGCGGTGCCGGGCGGATCGGCGCCCGGCGCGGCCTGGGTCGTGGTGGGTGCCTTCGGCCTCGCCGAGATCGGCTGGGGTCTGGTGGGCCCGGGGACCTCGGGCCCGTACCGGATGGACACCGTGCCGGCGCGGGCCGTGCTCGTGGTCGCCGGACTCCTGCTGGTGGCTGCCTGCGCGGCCGCCGCTCTGCTGCGTCAGGGTCGGATCGCGCCGCGATCGGCCTGGGCGCTGGTCTGGGTCGGTCTGAGCACGGCGGCGTTCCAGGCGCCCTCCCACCTGCTGATCTCGGGCGGGTCCGTCGGACGCCCGTTCCTCGTGCTCGCGGTCGCAGCGGCGCTCGCCGGGGCCGCCCTGGGGCTCCGGGTGCTGCGCGGCGAGGGCCGCGCAGCACCTGCGTCCGGTCTCAGTCCAGCGCGGTGACCCGGATCAGCACCGACTCGTCGGGCCGCAGGGCCTGGCGCTCAGCGGCGAGGGCACGGTGGCGCTCGCGCTGATCCGCGCCCGGCTCAGCCGAGGTAGGCGACGACGCCGCGCGCCAGCGCCGCGGCGTAGCGCTCGCGGCCGGCGGCGCTGGTCATGATGCGGGCGTCGGCGCTCGAGCGCATGTTGCCCAGCTCGACCATGGCGATGGGCACATCGGAGAGGTTGAGCGTCCCGAGGTCGCCGCGGGTGTCGAAGCCGTCGCCGCCGGCGATGTAGTTCGCGTACGGGAAGCCTGCGCCGTGCAGCGCCGAGCGCATCGCGAGGGCGAACCGCCGCGAGGGCGCGTAGACGTCGCTGGTCCACGGCGCGCGGTTCGCCGGGGCGATCACGTGGAAGCCGTGCGCGCCCGCCGCCGTCGAGCCGTCGCCGTGGATGCTGAGCTCGAGGTCGGCGCCGGCCTTCGCCCCGGCCCTGCCGCGGGCGTCGACGCACGGCCCCCACAGGGCGTCGCTGTTCGCGGTGCGGGTGAGCACCACCCGCGCGCCGAGGTCCTCGAGCCGCTGCTGGAGCCGGCGGGCGACGCTCCAGGTGAACGTGGCCTCCGGGAACCCGCCGTTCGTCGCGGTGCCCGTGGTGTTGCACGGCTTCTGGAACCCGCCGGCGTCGACCGGCCTGCTGATCTCGCGCGAATGCCGGCGGTTGCCGAGCTGGTGCCCGGGATCGAGCACGATCACGCGGCCCGCGAGGGGACGCGCCGACGATCCGTCCGCGGTGGCGACCCGGGCCGGCGGGTCGAGGGGTGCCGGCATCTCGGGCGGCACGACGCTGAACGCGAGGCCCAGGGCCACGAGAAAGGATCCGAGCACCGATCCAGGCTACGTCGCGTCCGTCGTCCGCAAGCGGTTTCGCCGTGACCCGTCGTCCACAGGCTGGCAGGGTTGGTCAGGGGAAGTTGGGCGTGAACGGCCCCAAGTCTCCCTGACCATCGAGAAGTTCCCCGGACGACCGGGGAACTCCTACCCCCGTCATCCACAGGAGACCCCGTGCCCGACGTCGATCCCCTCGTCGACCGCCGCGACCACCACGGCCCGTTCGACGTCATCGGCGACGTGCACGGCTGCCTCGGCGAGCTCGTGTCGCTCCTGGGGGAGCTGGGCTGGCAGGTGGAGGTCGACGACGCCGGCCGGGTGGTCGACGCGCGGCACCCGGAGGGCCGCACGGCGGTGTTCGTGGGCGACCTCGTCGACCGCGGCTCGGACAGCCCCGGGGTGCTGCGGCTGGTGATGGCCATGGTGCGCGGCGGCACGGCGCTGTGCGTCGAGGGCAACCACGAGAACAAGCTGCGACGCGCGCTCGGCGGCGCCGACGTCACGACCGGGCACGGCCTGGCCCAGACCCTCGAGGCCCTGGCGGCGGAGTCCGCGGCGTTCCGCGACGACGTGGCCGCGTTCCTCGCCGCCCTGCCTCCGCACCTCGTCCTCGACGACGGCCGCCTCGTCGTCGCCCACGCCGGGCTGCACGCGCACGACCACGGCGTCGTCACCCGCCGCGCCCGGGCGTTCGCGCTCTACGGCGACGTCGACGGCACCCGCGACGAGCACGGCCTGCCGGTACGACGCGACTGGGCGCAGGGGTACGCCGGCGAGGCCGTCGTCGTCCACGGTCACACGCCGCGGCTGCGCGCGGAGTGGACCGGCGCGGTGCTCTGCGTCGACACCGGCGTGCCGTTCGGCGGCGAGCTCACCGCCCTGCGCTGGCCCGAGCGGACGCTGGCCGCCGTGCCGGCCGAGCGGCAGTGGTGCCCACCGTCGCGTCCGCTGGAGTGAGCGGGCCCGGGGCGCCGCTAGGCTCCGCGGCCGTGAGCGACACCTACGAGAACGTCACCCTCGACCCGCGCGCCAACGTCTACTTCGACGGCGCCTGCGTCAGCCACACGTTCCACACCGCCGACGGCGCCCGCAAGAGCGCCGGCGTCATCCTGCCGGGCACCTACGAGTTCGGGACGGCCGCGCCCGAGGTGATGGAGCTGCTCGACGGCCGCTGCCGGGTGCGCCTGCCCGGTGCCGACGACTGGGTCGAGCACGCGGCCGGCGGCTCCTTCGAGGTGCCGGGGGAGTCCTCCTTCGGCATCGAGGTGCTCGAGACCCTCGGCTACGTCTGCCACTACGGCTGAGCGCGGCTGACGAGGTCGTCCGGCTCCCGCGTGACGTGTCTCGCAGGTTCTGGGGCGATGCGACCTGCGAGACACGACGCTCGGGGGTCAGTTACCCGGTCAGCCGGGTAATGGTGGCGTGCGCCTCCGCCGGCAGGTCACCCACCAGGCGCGCTAGCGTGCACGCCATGACGACCCTGGTGCTCACCGTCCTCGGCCACGACCGTCCCGGACTGGTGTCGGCGGTGTCGGCGCCGGTCGAGGCCCACGGCGGCTCGTGGGAGCGCAGCGAGCTGGTGCGGCTGGCGGGCACGTTCGCCGGGGTCGTGCTCGTGAGCGTGCCCGAGGACGCCGTGGCGGCGCTGACGGCCGAGCTCGAGGCGCTGGGCACCGACGGCCTGCAGGTGCGCGTCGAGCGCACCGACGCCGTCGAGGCGCCCGCGCGCACCCTGCGGCTGCACGTGCTGGGCACCGACCGCCCGGGCATCGTGGCCCGCGTCTCCGGCGCGGTGGCCGGGCACGGGGTCGGCATCGAGGAGATCGCCACGGGCCTCCAGGACGCGCCGATGGCCGGCGGCGTCCTCTTCGAGATCGACGCCCGGCTCGCCGTGGGCCCCGACGCCGATCTCGACGCCCTGCGCGACGCCCTCGACGCGCTCGCCGACGACCTCATGGTCGACGTCGAGCTCGCCGAGGACGCCTGAGCGGCGTCAGGCCGTCGTCACCGTGATGGTGTTCGAGCAGCTCGACGCGTACTGGTTGAGCACGCTCTTCTCCGCGGGGTCCGCCGAGAGGCCCCAGCGGATCTTCACCGCCACCCACTCCGCGACGTAGCGGCACTTGTCGTAGGTGGGCAGCCAGGTTGAGGGGTCCTGGTCGCTCTTGGACTGGTTGACCGAGTCGGTGACGCCGACGAGCGTGCGCGGGTCGCCGAGGTCGTTGGCGTAGGACTGGCGACGGGCCGTCGTCCAGCCGCTGGCGCCCGAGCCCCAGGCCTCGGCGAGCGGGACGAGGTGGTCGATGTCGATGTCCGAGGCGTTGGTCCAGGACACGCGGTCGTAGTAGGAGAACCAGCGGCCGGTGGCCACGGTGCAGTTGCTCGAGCTGGTGTAGGTCAGCGGGGTGTCGGTCTCGCGCTCGCTGATGAGCACCTCGGCGCGCGTGCTCTGGCAGTCGCCGTCGGCGTCGATCCAGTGGGGGAACAGCGCGCGGTCGTAGCCGGTGTTGTTCTCCGCCGCGGTGGGGATCGTGGCGACGCCCTGGGCGATGGTGCCCGAGAACGTGGCCTGGGTGGCCGCCGGTGCGGGCGGGGTGACGACGAGCAGCGCGCTGAGCGCCAGGAGGGACGCCGACGCCGCACGGCGCAGGCGGGAGGACAGGATCCGAGAGTGCACGGGGGGTGCTCCTGAGGTCTGCCGGACCCGATGCCCGGCGGGTGCTCCCTGCCTAGGGCACCGGGCCGCACCACGCCATCGCGGCGCGCCGTGCGTCCTCGGATGCGCGGTCAGAGTTCACGTGGGCGACGCCCGGGCCCAGGAGCCGGCGTCAGGCCAGGTGCGCGGGGAAGCCGCCGGTGGCGATGGGGCTCCAGCGCGTCGGGGTGATCCGGATGAGCGACTTGCCCTGGTCGAGCATCGCCTGGCGGTACTCGTCCCAGTCGGGGTGCTCGCCGGAGATCGAGCGGAAGTAGTCGACGAAGGCGTCGAGGGCCTCGGGCACGTCGAGCACCTCGGCGTCGCCGTCGACCTGCACCCAGGCGCCGTCCCAGTCGTCGGAGAGCACGACGACGCTGGCCGTGGGGCGCTTGCGGGCGTTGCGGGTCTTGGCGCGCTCGGGGTAGGTCGCGATGACGATGCGGCCCTCGGGGTCGACGCCGCCGCTGACGGGCGAGGCCTGCGGGCCGCCGTCGGAGCGACGGGTCAGCAGCACCATGTGGTGACGCGGGCGGACGAAGTCGAGCAGCTCCTCGAGCTCGACGTGGTCGGCGCGGGCGATGGTGCGGGCCATGGGTCCTCCTGGGCAGGCGAGGGTCAGGTCGGTCGTCCCCGATCCTGCCCATCCGGGCGCGGCGTCCATGCACACGAGCGGGTGGGCTCCTAGCCTCGCGGCCATGTCCGCCGCCACGACCCCCACGACGACAGCCGCCGATCCTCCCCGCTCCCGCGTCGGCGCCTGGGCGCCGGCGCTGGTGCTCGCCGCGACCGTCGCCCAGCTGGCGGTGGCGACCTTCGTGCCGATCGACCGCTTCGAGGGCAAGGCCTTCGGCGCCCGGCTGGGCGCCTACCCGGCGCTCATGCTGCTCGCGCCGGCGCTGTGGTGGTGGGTCGTGCGCCGTCGCGACCGGGCAGCGCCGGCGCCGTGGGGCGCCTTCACGCTGGTGATGACGCCGTTCCTGGTCGACGTCACCGGCAACAGCCTCGACCTCTACGACTCCGTGGCCTGGTGGGACGACGCCAACCACTACGTCAACTGGCTGCTGCTGCTCAGCGGCGTCGGACTGCTCGTGGTGCCGCGCGGCCTCGCGCCCCTGGCGACGGTGCTGCACGTCGGCGGCCTCGGGGCGATGCTGGCCATCGCCTGGGAGCTGGGGGAGTGGTGGACCTTCATCCGCCACGGCACCGAGCTGGCGACGGCCTACGAGGACACGCTCTCCGACGAGACGCTGGGGACGCTGGGCGCCCTCACCGCCGGGGTGCTGGTGCAGCACCTCCGGCGGCGCGAGGCTGCGCTCAGCTGACGGCCATCTCGCCGAGCTCGGACCAGTCGTCCTGCTCGAGGGTGGTGTTGACGATGCGCGGCGTGGCGGTGAGGTAGGCCGGCAGGTCGGTGGTGGCGGTCGTGAAGTGCTCGGACTGCACGTGGGCGACGGCGGCGTCCTGGTCGCGGAAGGCCTCGACGAGCACGTAGTCGTTCGGCTGCTCCACCGAGCGCGACCAGAAGAACCACAGGCAGCCGTCCTCGGCGTTGCAGGCCTCGGTGAAGCTGCGGCTGATCTCGGGCCAGGCGTCGGCGTGCTCGGGCTTCACGGGAAACACGGCGGTGATGAAGATCAAGGCTCTCTCCTGGGTCGGGTGGTCGACGGTGACGATCGCGAGCCTAGGTCGCTCGTCGACCGCGGCCCACCACCCGTCGAGAGGTGACCTCGGGACCGGCCCGTCAGGACCAGCGGGGCGCGCCGAGGGTGAAGGACGCCGACTCGACGACCGCGCCGAGCCGGTGGCCCGAGCGCAGCACCTCGCCCAGGCGTCCGCTGGCCCGCACCTCGACGCGCACGAGCGCCGGACGCACCCGGCCGCGCGCCTCGAGGGTGCAGGCGCCGATCCCGCGGCCCGGGAAGTCCTGGCGCATGGTGGCGCGGGTGCGCACCGGCACGGCCGGCCCCAGCGGACGGGTGGTGGTGACGATCTCCCAGTCGCCGTGCGGGACGTCGTCGGCGCCGCGCGCCGAGACCCGTCCGGCCGACCCGGGCACGCCGTCGACGCTCAGCAGCGACTTCGGCAGCGCCCAGTTGACCCGTCCGCCGACCAGGCTGGCGGGGGAGTCGACGGCCATGAACGGCACCGAGACCCAGGGCGAGGCGCCGCTGCGCCCGGCCACCAGCGCCAGCGCCTCGTCGTAGGAGCCGACCGGCGTCGACTCGTAGCGCACCAGTCCGCCGACGACGCCGAGTCCGGCGCCGGCGCGCAGGCCGGGGGCGAGGGCGCGGGCCGCGCGCGAGCCGCCGCGCTCGAGCCAGACGACGGCCGAGCACACGCAGTCCCACGGGGCGCCGTCGACGGCGTCGGCGGTGGGCAGGGTGGCCAGGAGCGCCGCCGAGAGGGCGTTCTCCGGGACGCCCCACACCTGCGTGAGCTCGGGACGGTCGAGGGGGGCGGTCGAGGACACGGGACTCCTGGGGACGCGGTGACGGGGTGTCCCACGCTAGGAGCCGGCAGCGGCCGCGCGGTCGACCATTCCGGCCACGCCCGCCTGCCCCGGACGGGTGAACGGGCCCTCTGGGGGAGAAAGGTCATCGTTCGGTCAGGTTCTGGGCTCCCGAGTGTCGGCGGGGCCTGACAGCATCGAGCCATGGACGCCGTCACGCTCACCGACGCCGAGCCGACCCCCCAGGCCACCCGCCCGCGGTGGTCGGCGGACGTCGACGCGCTGCTGCGCGACTTCGACGCCGTGCGCGGCCACACCGAGCGGCTCGCGGCGCCGCTCTCCCCGGAGGACCAGACCGTCCAGTCGATGCCCGACGTCTCGCCCACCAAGTGGCACCGGGCCCACGTCACCTGGTTCTTCGAGACCTTCCTGCTCGCCGAGCACGAGCGGGGCTTCACGCCCTTCCAGGACCAGTACTGGTTCCTCTTCAACTCCTACTACGAGGCCGTCGGCCCGCGGTACGCCCGCGCCCAGCGCGGCGTCATCTCCCGCCCCGGCGCTCACGACGTCGGCCGCTACCGCGGCGACGTCGACGACCGCGTCCGCGACCTCCTGGCCTCCCTCGACGAGCCCACCCTGCGCGCGGTCGCGCCCACGATCGAGCTCGGGTTCCACCACGAGCAGCAGCACCAGGAGCTGCTGCTCATGGACATCAAGCACGTCCTGAGCCTCAACCCCCTCCAGCCGGTCTACGCCGGGCGCCCGCGCCCTGCCGCCGAGCCCGACGCGCTGGGCTGGGTCGAGGTCGAGGGCGGCCTGGTCGAGCTCGGCCACCGCGGCGGCTCGTTCTCCTTCGACAACGAGCTCCCGCGCCACCGGCAGTGGCTCGAGCCCTACCGGCTGGCCGACCGCCTGGTCACCAACGGCGAGTGGCTGGCCTTCATGGCCGACGGTGGCTACCACCGCTCCGACCTCTGGCTCTCCGACGGCTGGGGCAAGGTGACCTCCGAGGGCTGGGAGGCGCCGTTCTACTGGTCCTGCCACGACGGCGTCTGGCTCGAGCACACCCTGCACGGCACCTGGCCGGTCAACCCGGCCGCGCCGGTGTGCCACGTCAGCCACTACGAGGCCGACGCCTACGCCACCTGGGCCGGCAAGCGCCTGCCCACCGAGGCGGAGTGGGAGCACGCCGCCACGCAGGCCGAGGTCGCCGAGCCGCTCGAGCACGGCAACCTCGCCGACCTCGACTCCTTCCACCCCCGTCCGGCCGGGCCGTCCACGGGCCGGCTGCGCCAGCTCTTCGGCGACTGCTGGGAGTGGACCTCCTCGGCCTACCTGCCCTACCCGGGGTTCCACGCCGCCGAGGGTGCGATCGGCGAGTACAACGGCAAGTTCATGTCCGGCCAGATGGTGCTGCGCGGCGGCTGCGCGCTGACGCCCCCCGGCCACGCCCGCGCCACCTACCGCAACTTCTTCCCGGCCGGCGCCCGCTGGCCGGTCACCGGCCTGCGCCTGGCCGAGAGCGCCTGAGCGCCCTCGTCCGGGCGCTGCGCCCGCCACCTCTTCTTGGGAGCCCGTCATGACCGCCGACCTCGCCGCCGAGCCCGACCTCCTCGTGCTGCTGCAGCCCTCCGACCTCCACGAGGCGCTGCTCCACGACGCCCGCGCCGGGCTCACCGCGAGCCCGAAGACCCTGCCGCCGAAGTACTTCTACGACGACGCCGGCAGCGACCTCTTCGAGGAGATCACCCGGCTCCCGGAGTACTACCCGACCCGCGCGGAGCGCGGTCTGCTCGCGGCGCACGCCGCCGAGATCGCGGCGCTCAGCGGCGCCGCGGCGCTGGTCGAGCTCGGCTCCGGCTCCTCGGAGAAGACCGGGCTCCTCCTCGACGCCCTCGCGGCGGCCGGCACCCTCACCGACTACGTCGCCGTCGACGTCAGCGACGGAGCGCTGCGCGGTGCGCTGGGCGATCTCGCGGCCGCCCGGCCCGGCCTGCGGGTCACCGGCGTCGTCGCCGACTTCGAGCGCCACCTCGGCGCGCTGCCCGCCCCCGGACGCCGGCTGGTCGCCTTCCTCGGCGGCACCATCGGCAACCTCGCGCCCCACCAGCGTCGGCGGTTCCTCGGCGACCTCGTCGGCGGGCTGCAGGCGGGGGAGGCGCTGCTGGTCGGGGTCGACCTCGTCAAGGACGTCGACCGACTGGTCGCCGCCTACGACGACGCCGCGGGCGTCACCGCGGAGTTCAACCGCAACGTGCTGCGGGTGCTCGACCGTCAGCTGGGCGCCGACTTCGATCCCGCCGACTTCGATCACCTGGCCCGCTGGAACGCCGAGGAGGAGTGGATCGAGATGCGCCTGCGCGCCCGCGACGACCTCCGCGTCCACATCCCCGCCCTCGACCTCGAGGTGAGCTTCGAGGAGGGCGAGGAGATGCGCACCGAGATCTCCGCGAAGTTCCGGCGCGAGGGCCTCGCCGCCGAGCTCGACGCCGCCGGCCTCGAGCTGGCCGGCTGGTTCACCGACGGCGACTTCGCCCTCGCGCTCGCCGTCAGGCGGTGACCTCGACGCCCTTCCAGAAGGCCACGCGGCCCGCGATCTCGCGGGCGGCGTCCTTCGGGTCGGGGTAGTACCAGGCGGCGTCGGCGTTGCGCACGCCGTCGACCTCGACGTCGTAGTAGGACGCCGTGCCCTTCCACGGGCACACGCTCGTGCGCTCGGAGGGCCGCACCAGCTCGTCGCGCACCGAGGCCCGCGGGAAGTAGTGGTTGCCCTCGACGACGACGGTGTCGTCGCTCTCGGCGATCACGGTGTTGCGCCAGACTGCCTTCATCGGTTCCTCCTGGAGGGAGCTCGAACGAGCCGAGCTGAGGGGAGTGGCGGGTCACCTGGACGAACGCCGGCCGTCGCCGCCGCATTCCGGCGCATGCCCTCCCGCCCTGGGGAGGTCGGGGCCGTCAGGCGAGGACGCTCAGCGCGCCGCCGGCGTCCTTGTCCAGCGAGCGGCCGATGATCATGCGCTGGATCTGGTTGGTGCCCTCGAAGATCTGCATCACCTTCGCCTCGCGCATGTAGCGCTCGACGGGGAAGTCGCGGGTGTAGCCGTAGCCGCCGAGCACCTGGACGGCGTCGGTGGTCACCTTCATGGCGTTGTCGGTGGCGACGAGCTTGGCCACCGACGCCTCCCGGCTGTAGGGCAGCCCGGCGTCCTTGAGGCGCGCGGCGTGGAGGTAGGTGGCGCGGGCGCTCTGCACCGCGGCCTCCATGTCGGCAAGCAGGAAGGCCAGTCCCTGGTGGTCGATGATCCGGGCGCCGAAGGTCTCGCGCTCCTGGGCGTAGGCCAGGGCGGCGTCGAGCGCGGCCTGCGCCAGGCCGACGGCGACGGCCGCGATCCCCAGGCGGCCGGCGTCGAGACCGGCGAGCGCGATGCGCAGCCCCTGGCCCTCCTCGCCCAGACGCCGCTCGATCGGCACGCGGACGTCGTCGAGGCGCATGGTGGCGGTGGCCGAGCCGGTGAGGCCCATCTTGCGCTCGGGCGGGTCGGCCACCAGGCCGGGGGTGTCGGCGGGGATGAGGAAGCAGGAGATGTCGCTGCGGCCCTCGCCGGTGCGCGCCATCACCTTGTAGAAGTCGGCGTGGCCGCCGTGGGTGGTCCACGCCTTGGCGCCGTTGAGCACGTAGTCGTCGCCGACGCGGCGGGCGGTGGTGCGCATGGCGGCGGGGTCGGAGCCGGCGTGCGGCTCGGAGAGGCAGTAGGCGCCGAGCAGCTCGCCGCCGAGCATGTCGGGCAGCCACTCCTTGCGCTGCTGCTCGCTGCCGACGGTGGCCAGGCCGAAGCAGCTGAGCACGTGCACGGAGGTGCCGACGCCGACGCTGCTCCACGCCGAGGAGATCTCCTCGACGGCCTGCAGGTAGACCTCGTAGCCGAGCCCGCCGCCGCCGAGCTCCTCGTCGTAGGGCAGGCCGAGCAGGCCGGCCCGGCCCAGGGTGCGGAAGGTCTCGCGGGGGAACTCCTCGAGGCGCTCGGCCTCGGCGGCCCGCGGCACGAGCTCCTCGCGAGCGAGGGTGCGGACCAGCTCGATGAGGTCGACGGCCTCCTGGGTGGGGAGGGTGCGGGACGCGGGCATCGGATCACTCCTGGTCATCGGCCCCGAGAACCGAGGCGAGTACTGAATTACTCGAAACGGTACTGCTACGGTCAGGGCATGACAAGCCTGCCGACGACGCCCGCGCGCGCCTCGCAGCGTCGCGAGGAGCTGCTCGAGGAGCTCACCTCGCTCTTCCTGGCCGAGGGCTTCCTCGCCTTCGGCGTCGGCGACCTCGCGGCCCGGCTGCGGTGCTCGCGCAGCACGCTCTACCTGGTGGCCGACAGCAAGGAGCAGATCGTCCTCGCCGGGCTGCGGCACTTCTTCCGCGGTGCGGCGACCCGCATCGAGGCGCGGGTCGAGGCGGAGCCCGACGTCGGCGCCCGGCTGGCGACGTACCTGCGCTCGGTCGCCGAGGAGCTGCAGCCGGCCGGCCCGGCCTTCTACGCCGATCTCGCCGCCTACGCGCCCGGGCGCGAGGTCTACGCCGAGAACACCCGCGCCGCCAGCCGGCGCGTGCGCGCGCTGGTCGGCGAGGGCGTCGCGGCCGGGGCCATGCGGGCCGTCGACGCTCGCTTCGTCGGCGCCGCCGTGGCCAGCGTCATGACCGACATCCAGACCGGACGTCTCGGCGAGGCCACCGGCCTGGCTGACGCCGCCGCCTACGAGGCGCTCGCCGACCTCGTCATGCACGGTCTGGCGCGCTGAGGTCAGCCGCCGAGCGCCACGAGCGCGCCGGCGGCCGCGACGATCGTGCCCACCCAGCGCACCCGGTCGACGCGCAGCAGCCGGACGAGCAGCGGGCCGCGATCGCGCGGGTCGGCCAGGGCGCCGAGCCGGCCGTGCAGCGGCGCCGCGGCGACGGCGGTCGTGCCCAGGGCGAGGGCGGAGCCGGCGAAGGAGACGAGCGTGGCGGCGTCGAGCCCCCCGCCCAGCCGCGCCGCGCAGGAGACCAGCACCGCCAGGTACACGGCCCCGACGATCGGGACGATCCGCCGCGAGTGCCGATCGTGGGCTCCACGCCAGGCGTCGTCGCCGACCTCCGCGAGCGCCGGGTAGACCAGCACCGTGACGGTCGTCTGGAAGCCGAGGTGCACGGCCGCTGCGAGCGCGAGCCAGCCCGGGGTGTCCACGCCGCGAGGGTAGCCGCGCGGTGGCGCAGCGGTGTCGCGAAGGCGGCTCGCAGGCGGGGGAGCGGGTACTCTCGGCCCGTGCCAGCCCCGTCCGCCCGCGCTCCCCAGCACGCCCCCGACCCGGCCCTCGCCTCGGCCCGCATCGTCCGGTGAGCGTCGACGTCGACGCGCGCGCGGCCGCCCCGGCCCCCGCGCCGGAGGTCGCCGCGCCGCTGTCGTGGCGCGAGGTGGGTCGGCTCTCGGCCGCGCTCTGGGTGCTCGCGATCGTCTTCACCGGCGTCGCGCTGTGGCGCTCGCAGGTCATCGACATCCCGATGCGCGACCCGAAGGGCGCCCTGTTCAGCGGCCGCCTGCTCGCGGCCGCACGGTTCGCGCTGATCCTGATCGTGCTCGACGCGATCGTCCGGGCCGTGGTGGCCCGGCGCGCCGGCCGCCCCGGCTGGGCCGCGGTCCGCGCCCGCTGGACCGCCTCGCGCCTGACGCTCGTCGCCGGCGGCCTGCTGGCCTACCACCTGGTCTACGTCAGCTACCGCAACCTGAAGAGCTGGGACGCCTTCAACACCCCGAAGGACCGCGAGCTGCTCGCGCTGGACTCCTGGGCCTTCGGCGGCCACAGCCCGGCGGTCCTGCTGCACGACCTCCTCGGCCGCGACGAGGCGGCGGTCGTCCTCACCGCGATCTACCGCTCCTTCACCTACCTCGTGGTGTTCTCCGTCGTCGCCGCGCTCGTGCTCATGCCGCGCGCCCGCGACGCCTATCTCATGATCGTCTCGGTCACGTGGGCGTGGGTGCTCGGCCTCATCGGCTACTACCTCGTCCCCTCCCTCGGCCCGTTCGCCTCCGCGCCGCAGGAGTTCGCCGACCTGCGCCCGACGGCCATCACCTCCACCCAGGCCGGGTACCTCACCGAGCGCGCGCACCTCCTGGCCAACCCCTCGGCGGGTGACGCCTTCTCCAGCATCTCGGCCTTCCCGAGCCTGCACGTCGGGGTCACCACCACCGTCCTGCTCGTGGTGCTGGCCTACCGCTGGCGCGCGCTCGCCGCGGTGCTCGCGGTGTTCTGGCTCGGCACCGTGACCGCGACGGTCTACTTCGGCTGGCACTTCGTCTCCGATGACATCGGCGGCGTCGCGCTCGCGCTGGCCTCGGTCTCGCTGGCCCGGGCCGGCTTCGCCGTCCCGGACCTGATCGCGGCCCGCCGGGCCGGGCGCGCGGCGTCCTCGGACTCTCCGGAGTCGCCGGAGACACCTGCCTGATGAGCCTGGTCGAGCGGGTCGACGGCACCGGGGAGCGCGAGACGCCCCCGGCCGGCGGCGTGCTCGGCCGTCCGGCGGCCGGCGGCGCAGGTCGTCGCCGCCGGTGGGCTTGTCCCCTGGTCGACGGCCCGTCCTCGCGCGGTGGCCTCGTGGCCGCCGCCGTGCTGTCCTCGCTCCTGCTCCACGTCGTCTGGTGGCGCTTCCTGGCGACCTCCGGCGGCGACATCGCCGCCCAGGACGCCTGGGCGGAGTTCGCCCGTCAGCACCCCGGATCGGCCTACAACCTGTCCTGGTACGGCGGCATGCACCCGGTCTCGTACAGCGTGGTCTCGCCCTATCTCATGGCGGTGCTCGGGGTGCGCGCCACGATGATCGCCGCCGGCGCGATCGCGGCGGGGCTGCTCGCCTGGTTCGTCGCCCACCGCCTGCCCGCCGGACGCCAGCGCTGGTGGCCGGTGCTCGCGACCGTGGCGGCGCTGTTCGGCAACGCGGTCTCCGGCCGTGTCACCTTCGCGCTCGGCACGATGTTCGCCCTCGCGGCGCTGTGCGTGGTCTTCGCCTGGCCCTGGCCGCGTCAGCGTGCACGGCCCCTGCGCGGCGTCCTCGCCGGGCTCGCCGCCGCCCTGGCCACCGCCGGCAGCCCGGTGGCGGGCCTCTTCCTGGGCCTGGTCGCGGCGACGCTGTGGGTCGGCGGCCGCCGCTCGGCCTCGTACGCGCTCGGCATCCCGCCGGTGCTCGTCGTGGCCTTCTCCGCGCTGTTCTTCCCCTTCTCGGGGCGCCAGCCGATGGCCTGGAACTCCGCGCTCCTGCCGGCGCTCGCGGGGCTCGCCGTCGTGCTGCTGGTGCCCCGCCACTGGCGGCTCCTGCGCGCCGGCGGTGCCCTCTACGTCGTCTTCGTGGTGCTCGCCTGGCTGGTGCCCTCGCCGGTCGGCACGAACATCGGCCGGCTCGGCCTGCTCTTCGGCGGGGTCGTCCTGGTCGCCGGGGCCTGCGACGCCCGTGCCCGCACGTCCTGGGCGGGGCGGCATCTCGGACGCCGCGGCGCGGCGATCGCCCTGGCGGTCGCGCTGATCACCTCGGCCGCCTGGCAGGTGGCCACGGCGGCCCGCGACGCCGTCACCACGCGTCCGCCGGCGTCCTTCACCACCGATCTCGACCCGCTGCTCGCCCAGCTGCGCAGCCGCGGCGCGGACCAGGGTCGCGTCGAGATGGTGCCCACGCGCAGTCACCGGGAGGCCTCCGCGATCGCCCCGTACCTGCCGCTGGCCCGCGGCTGGAACCGGCAGGCCGACGCCGAGCGCAACCCGCTCTTCTACGCCGACGAGCCGCTCACGGCCGACGACTACGGCGACTGGCTGCACCGCTGGGCGGTGCGCTTCGTCGTCGTCAGCACCGCCGAGCCGGACGCCGCGGCCCGGCAGGAGGCGGAGCTGATCGAGCGCGGCGTCCCCTTCCTCGCCCAGGTGTGGGCCAACGCCGACTGGCGGCTCTACGAGGTGGCCGACCCCACGCCGCTGGTCTCCGCGCCGGCGCGGGTGGAGTCCTTCGACGCCGGCGGCCTGGTCGTCTCGACGCCGCGGGCGGCACGCATCATCGTCCGGATCACCGACTCGCCCTGGCTGAGCCTGCTGGCGCCCGACGGCTCGCCGCTGCCGCAGCCGGGCTCGACGGTCGAGCCCTCGACGAGCGCCTCGGCGACCGGGGCCAGCCCGGCCGGCGCGGTCGTCACGCCCGCGCTGCCGTGCCTCACCGACGTCGAGTCGGTACGGGCCGCGCCCGGCGCGGAGGACCCCGTGCCCGACAACTGGCTCGTGCTCGAGGCGCCGGCCGCGGGCACCTATCGCATCGGCGCGCCCTACAAGCTGCCGCGCGGCAGCGCGTGCCCGGAGCCGGAGACGCCCGAGAGGTCTCCGGCCCCGGACCAGGGCTAGGCCCGCTGCTGGCTCACCAGCTCGACTTCCGGATCCCCGGCAGCTCGCCGCGGTGGGCCATCGAGCGGAAGGTGATGCGCGAGGTGCCGGTCTTGCGCAGGTAGCCGCGCGGACGACCGTCGGTCTGGTCGCGGTTGCGCAGGCGCACCGGCGAGGCGTCGCGGGGGAGTCGCTGCAGGCCGCGCACGGCCTCGGCCTGCTCGGGGGAGCCGGGCTCGGCGGTGCGCAGCGCCTCCTTGAGCGCGGCGCGCCGCTCGGCGTACCGGGCGACGACCTGCTCGCGGCGCTGCTGGGCGACGATCTTGGATCGCTTGGCCATCAGCGCTCCTCGCGGAAGTCGACGTGCTGGCGGATGCGCGGGTCGTACTTGCGCAGCACCAGCCGGTCGGGGTCGTTGCGGCGGTTCTTGCGGGTCACGTAGGTGTACCCGGTGCCGGCGGTCGACCGGAGCTTGACGATGGGGCGCACGTCGCTGGCGCGGGAGGCCATCAGAGCTCTCCTCGTCGCTGCAGGTCGGCGACCACGGCGTCGATGCCGCGGACGTCGATGGTCTTGATGCCGCGGGCGCTCACGCGCAGCGTCACCCGCCGCCCCAGGCTGGGGACGAAGTACGTCTTGGACTGCACGTTGACGTCGAAGCGGCGCTTGGTGCGGCGGTGCGAGTGGGAGACGTGGTTCCCGAAGCCGGGCGTCCTCCCGATGACCTGACACGTACGTGACATGTCGGCTCCTCTCGGTCATAATGATAATCGTTGTCATCAGCATACGAGAGGACGCCGTGCAACCCGACATCCACCCGCCCTACGGCCTGGTCGCCTTCCGCGACCGCTCCACCGGGCGGATCCTCCAGATCCCCTCGACGCTCACCAGCGAGCGCACCATCGAGGTCGACGGCCGCACCCTGCCGCTGGTCGACGTCGACGTCACCAGCGACAGCCACCCGTTCTGGACCGGCCAGACCCGCACCCTCGACTCCGAGGGCCGCGTCGAGGCCTTCCGGCGGCGCTACGGCTCGCGCGCGAAGGACGGGTCGTGAGGCGCTGGGGCGTGGCGGGCGCGGCCGTGCCGGTCGTGCTGGTCACCGGCGTCGACCCCGACGCCATGGCCGCGGCCACCCTGGCCGTGCAGCTCGACCTCCCCGACGCCGTCGCCGTGCGCCACCTCATCGACCCCGAGGCCCAGACCCTGACCCGCGTGGTCAGCGACGTCACCGGCATCCTCGAGCGCGAGAGCGTCTCGCTCGAGCACGCCTGCGTCAGCTGCGCGCTGCGCGAGGACATCGTCCCCACCCTCGAGCGCCTCGCGCGCGACGGCCGCTGGGGCGCGATCGTGGCCCACCTGCCCTACGGCGCCGAGGCCGAGCAGGCCTGCCGGGTGCTCTCCATGGACGCCCGCCTGGCCCGGGTGCTGCGGGTCGGCGGCGTCGTCGCGGCGCTCGACGGCGCCCGCCTCGAGCACGACCTGCTCGGCGACGACCTCCTGCGCGAGCGCGACCTGCACTCCTCCGAGGACGACGCCCGCAGCGTGGGCGAGACCGCCTGCGCGATGATCGAGCTCGCCGACGTCGTCACCGTCGGCGGCCACGTCGACCCCCGCGCCCTGCGACTGGTGCGGGCGATGGCCCGGCCCGACGCGCTCGTGGTCTCCGGCGAGCAGCGCCTGGACGCCTCCGTGCTCGCCGAGGGCGTCCACGACCCCGCCCGCGCCTTCGCCTGGGCCTCCCCGGTGCGCCACGACCCGCTCCCGCCGCTCGTCGGCGACGACGTGTGGCGCCTGGACCTGCGCAGCCCCCAGCCCTTCCACCCCGGTCGGCTGCTGGAGGACCTCGAGCTGCTGGGCGGTGGCCTCCACCGCGGCCGCGGCTGCTTCTGGCTGCCGACGCGCCCGGGCCAGGCCCTGGTCTGGGACGGCTCCGGTGGCCAGCTGAGCATCGGCTCGGGGGAGCGCTGGGGACGCCGCGACCCCTTCACCCGGCTCGTGCTCATCGGCACCGGCCTGCCCGACCCGGCGCTGACGCGGGCCTTCGACGCCCTGCTGCTCACCCCCGACGAGGCGGCCGCCGACCGCTGGCACACCGCCGAGGACGGCTTCGAGCCGTGGCTCGGCCCCCTGAGAGGAGTCGCCTGAGATGGCCGTCCCGAAGCGCCGCACCTCGCGCAGCAACACCCGTCACCGTCGCTCGGCGTGGAAGGCCACGGCGCCCGACCTCGTGCCCGTCGTCGTCGACGGCGTCGAGCACCGGGTGCCGCGTGCGCTGGTGCGCGCCGTCCACGCCGGCCTGGTCGATCCCGTCACCGGCCGTCGTCGGTGAGCACGCCGAGCATCACCCACTCGAAGGAGAGCCCATGAAGGTCCGCAACTCGCTGCGCTCGGTGAAGAACCAGCCCGGCAGCCAGGTCGTCCGCCGACGCGGTCGCACCTACGTCATCAACAAGCAGAGCCCCCGCCTGAAGACCCGGCAGGGCTGACGCGGATGGCGCGACGCCGGACGGCGGCGGGGCCGGACGCCTACACTGGCGCCATGGCCGTCACCGCACCCCCGCCGTCCGGCAACCGTCGCACCACGCGGCAGCGCACCGTCGTGCAGGAGGTGCTCGACGAGGTCACCGAGTTCGTCAGCGCCCAGCAGGTGCACCACCTGCTCCGCACCCGGGGCGAGACCGTCGGCCTCTCGACGGTCTACCGCAACCTGCAGGCGATGGCCGACGAGCGCGCGGTCGACACCCTGCGCGACGAGGACGGCGAGGTCCGCTACCGCCGCTGCGGCGAGGCCAGCCACCACCACCACCTGATCTGCCGCTCCTGCGGCCGGGTGGAGGAGATCGACGGTCCGGCCGTGGAGTCGTGGGCCGACCGCGCTGCGCGCGAGCACGGCTTCACCGACGTCACCCACACCCTCGAGCTCTTCGGGCTCTGCGCCGCCTGCAGCGCCTGACCCGGACCTCAGCCCACCGTCGGCAGCCGCACCACGAAGCTGGCGCCGACGTCGCTCTCGCGGGCCTCGACGTCGCCGCCCAGCGAGCGGGCCACCCGGCGGGCGATGCCCAGGCCCAGTCCGGTGCCTGAGGCGCCGCTGACCCCGGCCTCGAAGACCCGCGGCGCGAGCCGGTCGTCGAGGCCCGGTCCGTCGTCGCCGATGACGACGTCGACCAGTGCGGCGTCGGTGCGCTCGACCCGCACCGCCACCCGGCTCCCGGCGTGACGCGCGGCGTTCTCCACGACCGGGGAGAGCGCCGCCAGCGCGGCCTGCGCCGGGGCACCGACGCGCAGCGTGCCCTCGAGCCCGGCGGGCAGCGGCGCCACCTCCAGCGCGAGGGAGTCGGGCACCAGGGGGCGCAGCCGACCGAGGAGCTCCTCGAGCATGCAGGTGCGTCCCGCGCCCGAGGCGTCGTCGCGGGCGAGGTCGAGCAGCGTCGTGATGACCTCGCCCATCGCGGCGGCCGAGCGGGCGACGTCCTCGAGGTCCGCGCGCAGCAGGGGGTCGTCGACGCCGCGCAGCAGCGCGAGCTCGGCGACGCCGCGGATGCCGGTGAGCGGCGTGCGCAGCTCGTGGGCCAGCTCGCTGGTGAGCCGCTGCTCGGCGCGCAGCGCCTGGGCGACGCGGTCGAGCAGGCCGTCGAGGGTGCGGCCCAGCGTGCTGAGCTCGTCGCCGCCGTCGCCGAGGGCGAAGCGGTGCCCGAGGTCGTGCTCGCTCCAGTCCCGCGCGCGGGCGGCCATCACCCGCACCGGCGCGAGGGCCTGACCGCTGACGCCGTGGGCGATGGCGCCGGAGAGCGTCATCGCCACCAGGCCCAGCACGACGATCGCGAGCGTGGCGTAGCGCTCGGAGCTCTCGTAGGGCGAGGTGTCCTGGCTGACGATCACGACCCCGCGGGTGCCGTCGGCGGTGCGGAAGGGCTCCGCGCGCACCCGGCAGTCGTCGCCGGCGCCGCGCTGGGTGGTGCGGGTGACGTCGACCAGCCCGGACACCGCGGCCCGCGCCGACGGCTCGACCTCCCCGGCCACGGTGCGGCCGGTGCCGTCGACCACCAGGACGCCGGGGGAGAGGGTGCCCGGCGGCACCGTGAGGCGCCCCGGGGTGTCGGCGGAGGCGGTGACGACCACCGAGACCATCGCGGTGGCCTTGCTGCGCAGCACCTGGTCGACGTCGCGGCCCACGGTGCGGTCGAGCACGAGGTGCAGCACGACGCCCACCACCGCGACCACCAGGAAGGTGACCAGCACGGTGCCGGCGACCAGCCGGGTGCGCACCGTCCGGGGTCGGAGGTCGGGCAGCCGCAGGTCGGGCAGCCGGCCGGGGCCGCGAGCGCTCACCGCAGCTCGTACCCGACGCCGCGGACGGTGTGCAGGCGCACGGGCGAGCCGATCTCCTCGAGCTTGGCCCGGATGCGCCGCACGTAGCTGTCGACGGTGTTCTCGCTGACGATGGCGCCGTCGGGCCAGGCGGCCGCGACGACGGCCCGGCGGCGCACCACCTCGCCGGGCCGGGAGGTGATGGCGGCGAGCATCCGGAACTCCGTGGGCGTCAGCGCGACGCTGTGGCCCCCGCACGACAGCCCGTGCCGGGCCGGATCGAGCACGAGGTCGCCGGGCGCCTCGGGCTGCACGAGCCGCCCGCGCCGGCCCAGCGCCTCGATGCGGGCCAGCAGCTCACGCACCTCGAACGGCTTGGCCAGGTAGTCGTCGGCGCCGGCGCTGAACCCGGCGAGCCGGTCGTGGACGCCGCCGAGGGCGGTCAGGAAGATCACCGGCGCGACCTGGCCGGCGGTGCGGAGCGCCTGGCAGACGTCGCGTCCGTCGGAGTCGGGCAGGCCCACGTCGAGCACGACCACGTCGACGCTGCCCAGCCGCTCGGGCGCGGTGAGCAGCGAGAGCGCCTCCGCGCCGTCGTGGGCGAGCAGGGGCGTGTGCCCGGCGAGCTCGAGCGCGCCGGCGACGACGCGCCGGATCACCGGGTCGTCCTCCACCACGCCGACGGTCAGCACCGGGCCAGGATGCCACCGCGGACCTGCACGCCACCTGCCAATCGGGTCCTCTCCTCGACGGCCCGGCGGACCGGTCGCGTTGGAGCGCCTCACTACCGTGGCCCCGTGCGGTCGGAGACGCAGTTCGACGTCGTGGGCGCGGTCTGGCGCTGGACCGGGCCGGTGGCCTGGCACGTCGTCACGCTGCCCGAGGAGACGTCGGGCCGCATCGCCGAGCTCGCCCACAGCTCCGGCGACGCGTGGGGCCGGGTCCCGGTGCTGCTGAGCCTCGGGTCGACCGCGTGGCGCACGGCCCTCGTGCCGCACGACGGCGGCTACCTCGCGCCGCTGCGTCCCGACATCCGCCGGCGCGAGCGGATCGGCGTCGGCGACATCGTCGTGCTCACCGTCGCGCTGCTCGGCGAGCCCCGCACGCCCTGACGCGCGTCCTCGGACTCCGCCGCGCCGCCGTCGCCGGTGCCCTACTCTTCGGGCCTGTGACCTCCCTCACCTCCGGTCGTGAGCTCGCGCTGCGCGTCGTCAACCGGGCCGTCGACCGGGCCGTCAACCGGGCCGTGCTGGCCGCCTGGGCGCGCCTCGAGCGGGCCGGCGAGATCGTGCCCGGCACGCGCGCGGCCGACGCCTTCGGCACCTTCGGGACGGGCAGCAGCCTGGGCTTCCCGGCGGCCACCCTCATGAACACCGGCTCGGTGCACCTGGGGCGCGACACCCTCGTCGGCCGCCAGGTGACCCTCTCGGTCGGCTACGGCCCCGGCGATCCCGGCGCCCCCGCCCGCGCGCTGGTGATCGGCGACCGCTGCGTCATCGGGGCCCGCTGCACCCTCACCGCCCACGCCTCCATCGAGCTCGGGGACGACGTCTGGCTGGGCCAGGACGTCTTCGTCTCCGACGCCTCCCACGGCTACCTCGACCCCGACGTGCCGATCGGCCGCCAGTTCGGCGCCCACGAGCCGGTCTCCATCGGCGCCGGCAGCTGGATCGGCCACGGTGCCGTCGTGCTGCCCGGCGCCCGCATCGGACGCCAGGTCGTCGTCGCCGCCGGCTCGGTCGTGCGTGGCGAGGTGCCCGATCACTGCGTCGTGGCCGGTGCGCCGGCCGTCGTCGTCCGCCGTCTCGAGCCCGGCGTGGGCTGGGTGGGGGCCCGCGGGGACGTGCGACCCGTGCCGGGCGTGACCGACGTCCCGTCCATCCGGGCCGACCTGACGCCGTCGTCCTGACCCCTGCGCGGCATGATGGAGGGGTGAGCCCGACGCCGTCGCCGCGCGTGGGCCCGCTCGCGCGCGTGCTGCGCGGGGCCGGGCTCGCGTCCGTGACGCTGCTGTGCGGCGCCGTCGCCCACCTCTCCGCGGGCGGCTACGTCCCCGGCGTCGGATGGTTCGTGGCCCTCGGCGTCCTGCTCACCTGGGTCGGCGCACGCGCCCTGGCCCGGCCCGCGAGCACTCGGCGGGTCGTGCTGCTCACCATGGGCGGCCAGACCTTCGTGCACATCGCCCTCACCGCGCTCGCCGGTCACCGCGGCGACGGCGTCACCGGCCCGCTGATGCGCGCCGCGCCCGCCCAGCCGGTGACGATCCCGGCCGACGTCTGGACCCGCACCGACCGCGTCGGCTCGTTGGCCGACCAGCTGATGGTGGGGCGGCCCACCGCGTCCTCGCCCACGCTCGTCGCCCCGGAGTGGGCGCTGCACGTGTGGGCCGACCTCCAGCCTGCGCAGCTGCCGATGATGCTCGCCCACCTCGCCGCCGCCGGCCTCGTCGGCTGGTGGCTGGCCCGGGGCGAGCAGGCCGCCTGGACCGTCGTCGCCCTCGCCTCCCGACCCCTCGCCGGTCTGCTGGCCCGGGCCGCGGCCCTCGCGCTGAGCGCCGGTCCGCTCGCCCGTCCCGTTCCGCAGCGTCGTGGTGTCACACTGCTGCGGGTCCGCCCCCGTCGCTCCCTGCTCGCGGTCGCCTCCGAGCGACGCGGCCCACCCGCGGTGACCCTCGGAGCCTGACCCCCACGGGTCCGCGCTCCGCCTCCCTCACCGCGGCTCCGCCGCGTCCTCGTGCGCCCGACCCGCCCCGGCGGGTCCTGGGCCGACCCCTGCAGAGAGAGACCCATGCCTGCCCTTCAGCCCTACCCTCATCCCTCCCGCCGCGCGGGAGCGCTCGCGGCCCTCGCGGCGCTCGCCGTGCTCGGCCTGACCGCCTGCGGAGGCACCGACTCCGCCGACTCCGCCGGTTCCACTTCCTCCGCCAGCGCCTCCGCCGGCTCCTCCTCCGGGGCCGCCACCGGCACCGAGGCCGCGGGCCTCGTCGTCGACGACGCCTGGGCCAAGGCGGTCGACTCCGGCATGAGCGCCGCGTTCGGCCAGATCCGCAACACCTCCGGATCCGCCGTCACGATCGTGTCGGCGACCAGCGCCGCCTCCCCGCGGATGGAGCTGCACGAGACGGTGACCGGCGCCGACGGCGCCATGACCATGCGTCCGCGCGAGGGCGGCTTCACGATCCCGGCCGGCGGCACGCTCACCCTTGAGCCGGGTGGGAACCACCTCATGCTCATGGACGTGGAGAAGGCCCTCGAGCCCGGTGCCACCCTGCCCGTCGAGCTCACCCTCGACGACGGCAGCACGCTCACGCTCGACGCCGTGGTCAAGGAGTACTCCGGTGCCAACGAGAAGTACACAGGCGGCGACATGAGCGGCGACATGAGCGGCGACATGGGAGGCATGGACCACTCGTGAGCGAGCCGATCTGGCGGCGCCGACAGCTGCTGCGCGCGAGCGCGGTGGCGGTCGGCGGCGCCGGCGTCGGCTGGTCGGCGGGCGCGGCGGTCGCCTCGGGCACGGGCTCCACGGGCTCGACGTCGCGCACACCCTC